>CANQYQ010000238.1 GCA_947628155.1 uncultured Clostridia bacterium | reverse complement strand
ATCGGATATTTTCTCAGATACGCGCCTATAAAATATCCGTATATTCCCTTGTTTAAGAATCCGCTCAGTATAGATATTCTCATCGGGAACGCCGCGCACGGAACAATGCACACAAGGAAAAACATTATTACCGCGATAACCGTGAAATGCTTTTTATCAAGACCGTCGATCGCCTTATTGAAAAGCGGCGACAACAGATAAACTACGGCATATACGGTTATAAACCAATAATTTTGCAGCGTGATCGGGAAAATCGCCTTCAGCCACGACATAACATCGCTTTGCCCATGAAGCGCAAAAACACCGATGAACATCGCCGCAAGAGAATAAAACAGCACAGCGCCGTCAAGCCTTATTAATCTTTTCGAACGGAATTTGCCTTCTGCAAGAAAATATCCGCTCAATATGAAAAATATATCAACTCCGAGATTTCCGCCGATAAACAAAAACTGTGTAATATATCTGTTTATTCCCGCAGAAAAATCCAGATTCATTCCGCCTCCGTACCACGAGAGATGATGCCCTATTATAAACAGCATCGCTAAAATTCGCAAAAGCTCAAAGCTTGAATTACGCTCAAGCTTTTGGGATTTGGTATCGGCGGCTTTTTCTGCTGATTCGGAATTTGCCGTTATTTTTTTCCTTTGCTTTACAGAACCGCGCATATGTCCTCCCTCATTCTTACCGCCTCGGCTCTCGCGGCCTCGGCGAATTGCTCGTCCCTCCAATCCCCCTTTTTATACGCGCACATTATCGCGCGTGAGGAATTGACGACCGCGCCCAAGCCGTCCGCGTTAAAGCACGGCAGAACGCCCTTCGCGCCGCCGCCCTGCGCACCGTAGCCGGGTACGAGGAAATACGATTTTGGCATGATTCCCCGCAAAATTTTCGCCTGCTCCGGGTATGTCGCGCCAACGACAGCGCCTACAGCGCCGTAGCCGCTTTCGCCTATTGTACCGGCGTTCCACTCGTTGACCTTCCCGGCCACAATTTCGAATATTTTTTTACCGTTTAAATCCAGATCCTGCAGCTCGCCCGACGACGGGTTCGACGTTTTAACGAGCGCGAAAATCGCTTTATCGTATTTTTTGCAGTCCTCAACGAACGGCATGACCCCGTCCGTCCCGAGATACGGATTGACCGTCACGCAGTCCACATCGCACGGCGATATTAAGCCGCCCTCGATATCGGTTTTGCCCAGATACGCCTTTGAGTACGCCTCGGCGGTCGAACCGATGTCGTTTCGCTTTACGTCCAATATTACATACAACCCCTTTTCCTTGGCGTATTCTATCGTCTTATGAAGCGCCGCCTCGCCCGGTAGTCCGTACATTTCATAAAATGCCGACTGCGGCTTTACAGCCGGAACAACGTCGCAAAGCGC
Source organism: uncultured Clostridia bacterium (assembly GCA_947628155.1). Lineage (GTDB taxonomy): Bacteria > Bacillota > Clostridia > UBA1381 > UBA1381 > 12844. The sequence goes on along the minus strand of CANQYQ010000238.1, from coordinate 1,125 downwards.
GTCGATAAGGCCCTTGTTGAACTCCCATATCGCCGCCGCCGCGCCGTTTAAATTTTTCCCGTGCTCCGCGTACGCTTTTTCACGGATATACGCGGGTATATAATCAAGCTTCGGGTCGAGTCCCGCCACGGACGGGTTGCCCTTTTCCTTTATTTTTTTTACAAGCAGATCCACTGACATTTATCTTTCCTCCAATTCCCCGTTGTTGACTCTTATCTCTCCGCCGACAAGCACATACTCCGGCTTGCCGCAAAGCTTCCACCCGTTATACGGTGAGTTTTTGCTCTTGGACTTAAATTTCGTAACATCGACCGTCCATTCCCTGTCCAAATCGAAAATCGTAATATCCGCGTCCGCGCCGACGGACAGCGTGCCCTTCGGAATATTTAATATTTTCGCTGGCTTTTCGCTCATAAGCGAAATCAGCTCGCTCATTGTCAGCACGTTTTCCCTTACAAGATACTTTAATCCCAGACCGAGCGATGTTTCAAGTCCGACTATTCCGTTTAAGGCAAGCGCAAATTCGCACTGTTTTTCGTCGATATGGTGCGGCGCATGGTCGGTTATGATCGCGTCGATCGTGCCGTCCTTCAGGCCCTCCTTGATCGCCGTGACGTCGTCGTCCGTGCGAAGCGGCGGATTCATTTTCGCGTTAGTGTTGAATCCCTCGACAGCCTTTTCGGTAAGCGTGAAATAATGCGGCGCTGTTTCGCATGTGACCTTCACGCCGCGTTTTTTCGCCTGCCTTACCAAATCCACCGTGCCGCGCGTGCTTACGTGCGCTATATGCACCCTCGCGCCTATCGCCTCCGCGATCAATATATCGCGCGAGGCCTGCACCTCCTCCGCCGCGCGGGTTATGCCGCGAAGTCCCAGATACGTTGACATAAATCCCTCGTTCATATCTCCGTTATCCGCGAGCGACAGATCCTCGCAATGCGATATCACGGGCAAATTAAACATCTGCGCGTATTGGAGCGCGTGTCTCATTAAAATCGGCTCGGATACGGGTTTGCCGTCGTCCGATACCGCGACCGCTCCCGCGTCCTTTAAGTCACCCATTTCGGACAGCTCCTTGCCCGCCATGCCCTTCGATATCGTGCCGACCGGGTAAACGTTCGCATA
>CANQYQ010000237.1 GCA_947628155.1 uncultured Clostridia bacterium | reverse complement strand
AAGGACGGCGAAACAATCGTAATAGAGCTGCCCATCGGAACGACATATACTCTGAAGGAGTACGACGCGAACGAGGATGGATATGAAAGCCGCTCGAACGTTGATTTGTCGCCGGTGATTGAGAACGGAAAGATAAGCTGGGGTCACTTCATGAATAAGAAGGACACCGCGATTGAAACACCGAACCCGGACGAAACGCCGAACCCGAACGAAACGCCGAATCCGGATGAAACGCCGAACCCGGATGAAACACCAAACCCGAGCGGCACACCGAACCCGGATGAAACACCAAACCCGAGCGGCACACCGAATCCGGGTGAAACACCGAATCCGGGCGAGCCGACTCCCGAACCGGATCATACGCTGCGTCTGAGCAAAACAGTCGGCGATCCGGCGGATGACGCAAGCAAGACATGGGCGTTTGAGATAAAATTCACAGGCGAAAATGCCGCGGCCGAATACAGCTATACGGGCGGAGTTCTGCCGGGTTACGAGGGCGTGACCGCGCCCGCGGACGGCAAGCTTGTCCGCGATAATGACGGATCGTATAAGGTAAACGGCAATGATCTTACGCTTACGCACGGTCAGGTTATCACAATCGGCGGACTTAAAAACGGCGTAAAGTATGATATTGAGGAAACAGCCGTAAACGGCTATTACGCGAGCGACGTCGGTTCACCGAAGCGCGGAACAATTTACAATTCCGACAGAAACGTGCATTTCCTCAATCAGGCAAACCCCGACGAGGGTGTAGGCTCGCTGATTATCCACAAGTGGGTAACGGGCAACGCGGCCGTAAAAGAGCCGAACAAGGAATTTGAGTTTGAAATTCATTTCTATACGGACGATACTCTTAAGACCGAGCTGACCGACGCGTTTAGCTATACCGGAAATAACAAATCCGCTCCCGGAACGATCAAGAGCGGTGATACTGTAACTCTTAAAAATAACGAAATGATAAATATCACCGGTATTCCGGCCGGCACGGTTTACACCGTCAAGGAAACAAACGCGAACCAAGACGGCTACACCACAAAGGCTACCGATGATAAAGGCACGATTTCCAATGAAGAGGGAACGATCGTGTCAAGGCAGGTTGTTTCGGAGGAATATGTAAACGATAAGAATATCCCCGATCCTACCCCGACGCCCGCGCCGACAGATACTCCCGCGCCGACGGATACTCCCGCGCCAACGGATACTCCCGCGCCAACGGATACTCCCACGGCAACCGATCCTCCCGGCCCCGGCGGAGATCCAACGCCTACACCAACGGATACTCCCACACCGACGGATACTCCCGCACCGACAGGTACTCCCACGGTAACCGATCCTCCTGGCCCCGGCGGAAATCCAACGCCGACGCCGACTGCCACAGCCGGACCTGGCTGGCTCGGCGTAAGCAAGGATGTAGCCGGCAAGGCGGGTGAAAAGGACACGGTATGGGTATTCGATATCGAGCTTACTCCGCCAAAGGGCAAAACCTTCCAAGAGTTATATAACCTCAAAAATAACGAAGATGTTTTTGAGGCAAGCTCGGTAAGTAATATCCCGAAAAAGGATAAGACGATCGGCGATAAAAAATACGACGGTAAGGTCGCGTTCAGAATCGACCCGACGTCGGGACTGGCGCACGGCGGAGTCATGCTGGCACATGGGGAGACGATAGTGATAGAGCTGCCCGAGGGCACGACGTATACACTTATGGAGCACCACGGGAACGAGCGCGGCTATATAACCACATCCGAGGTCGACAAAACTCCGGAAATTGTGAACGGCTCGATAAGCTGGGGATGCTTCACGAATGAGCGTAATGAAACGCCTCAGCCGGACAGAACTCCTCGTCCGACGCCGACGCATGACCCGAACGGAACACCAAATCCGAGCGGTACTCCGAATCCGGACAAAACACCCGGCCCCGGCGAAACACCGAACCCGGGCGGCACACCGAATCCGGACAAAACACCCGGCCCCGGCGAAACGCCGAATCCGAGCGGCACACCGAATCCGACTCAAACTCCTCCGCCGGACGACGATATTACAAATAATCTGTCAATCAGCAAAACCGTAACCGGAAACGGCAATAAAAACGCCGATTGGGAATTTGAGATCGAGCTTATCGACCCGTATGAGGCAAAGAGCTACGATTATACTATAAGCGCGATTTACGACGGTGTTAAGCTGCCCGACGTTACAAGCGGCAAGCTTGTGTATAAGGCAAACTCGCCGAATATGCTCGTACATGAGGACGGTTCGCCAATAACGTTAAAGCATGGACAGATGATGACGATCCACGGTCTGTACGACGGAACAAGCTACACCGTAAAGGAAGTCGGCGGCGACGGCAATAAATTTGAAAATTATTACACGAGCGTCGTCGGCGACTCGAACTCGGCAATCGATACGGATACCATTCGCGGCCGCGACCGCTCGATAGGCTTTGTGAACCAGCCGGAGACAGACACAAAATCCGATACCGGTTCGCTGACTATACATAAGTGGATAAAGAACCGCGATGCGGA
>CANQYQ010000236.1 GCA_947628155.1 uncultured Clostridia bacterium | reverse complement strand
TCGCCCCTACAAAATGTGTACCCATGTGCAATTTCACTCACGGGAACGCTCTGCTAAGGCCCCCTTGTTAAAGGGGGTTGTCAGCGAAGCTGACTGGGGGATTCCGCAATTACAACAAATCGTTCAAATATGCGGTTTTCTGTAAAAATGAATCTCTCCGTCATTTGCCCCCTACGGTCGCAAATGCCACCTCCCTTTGACAAGGGAGGCTAACGCTCGCCGTATACCATATTGGGTTACGGAACACGGGCGGCCAATGACCGCCCCTACGGTGTTTCCCATATACATTAGCGCGACAAACTAAAATTTACATGAACAGATAGGAGGAAATTATGGCATTATCAAAGGAAGATTTTGACAAGCTGGCGGTATTGTCGCGGCTGCGGTTCTCGCCGGAGGAGGCGGAGGAGTTCCGCAACGAAATGGACGACATTATCGCGTTTGCCGACACGATAAACAACGCCGTTTCCGGCGGCACGGACGATATCAAAAACACGAGCGTTAGCGCCGTTCCGTACACGGCTTTAAGAGAGGACGCGGTGGAGGAATCGCTGCCGAACGAAAAGATTTTATCGAACGTTGACGGAAGCCGCGGATTTTTCAATGTAAAGAGGTGTGTGAAATGAGAGAGGTATTAACGGCTTTATCCGATATGCTCCGCAAGGGCGAAATAACGTCCGCCGAGCTTACGGAAAAATATATAAGCGCGGTTGAGGAAACAAACCCGCAAATCAATGCGTATGTTCACACGACCTTCGACTACGCGCGCGAGTGCGCGAAAAAGGCGGACGAAATGCTGAAAGCCGGAAATGCCGGCGCGCTTTGCGGAATACCGATGGCACTGAAGGACAACATCTGCTCGGACGGCCATCTGACGACCTGCTGCTCGAAAATTTTACAGGGTTTTCGCCCGTATTACGATTCGACGGTATGGAGCAAATTAAAGGGCGAGGGCGCGGTTTTATTGGGCAAGGCGAACATGGACGAGTTCGCCATGGGCTCGACCTCGGAATCAAGCTGCTACGGCGCGCCGTTAAATCCCCGCAACGCCGCGCATGTTACCGGCGGTTCGTCGGGCGGCGGCGCGGCGGCGGTATGCGCGAATATCGCGCCGTATTCGCTCGGCTCCGACACGGGCGGTTCGATACGCCAACCCGCGTCATACTGCGGCGTTGTCGGATTAAAACCGACCTACGGGGCGGTGTCGCGGTACGGTCTTATCGCGTACGGAAGCTCGCTCGACCAGATCGGGCCTATCACAAACAGTGTCAAGGACGCGGCGCTCGTGTTCGACGCGATTCGCGGAGTTGACAAAAATGACGACACATCGGTCGACTACAATTACGGCGGACCGTCGGTGAACGCGCTTACGGGCGATATAAAGGGCCTGAAAATCGGTATCGCGGAGGAATATTTCGACGGGATAAACCCCGAAATCAAGGACGCGATCATGGACGCGGTCAAGCTTTACGAGAAAAACGGCGCGGAGATCATCAATGTAAAGCTGCCGATTTTAAAGGAAGCGATGCCGGTGTACTACATCATCGCGTGCGCGGAGGCGTCGTCGAATCTGGGCCGCTACGACGGTATACGCTACGGCTACCGCGCGGACGATTACGAGGACATAGACGATATGATTTATCGCACGAGAAGCGAGGGCTTCGGGCGCGAGGTAAAGCACAGGATAATACTCGGCACGTACGTGCTTTCAAGCGGTTATTACGACGCGTATTACAAAAAAGCGTGTATTCTGCGCAACGACATCATAAAGCGGTTCGACGATATATTTAACACCTGCGATATCCTGATCGCGCCCAACGCGCCCACAACCGCGCCGAAATTGGGCCATCACAGCGCGTCGGCGGTTGAGATGTACCTGTCCGACATCTGCACCGTGCCGGTAAATATCACGGGCATCCCGGGAATTTCCGTTCCGTGCGGCACGGACAAGGCCGGACTGCCGATAGGCATGCAGATTTTGGGCAAGCGGTTTGACGAGAACACGATTTTAAACGCGGCGTATTTCTATGAAAAAACAGCCGAATCGCCCGTTAAGGAATACGAAGGGGGTGTCCGGATATGAAGTACGAAATGGTCTGCGGAATGGAGACGCATATAGAGCTCGCGACGAAAACGAAGATTTTCTGCGGCTGCACGACCGAGTTCGGCGGCGCGCCAAACACGCATTGCTGCCCGGTATGCACGGGTCAGCCGGGGTCGCTGCCTATTTTGAACCGCAAGGTAGTCGAATACGCCGTTCGCGCGGGACTCGCGGTCAACTGCAAGATAAACAATAATTCGCATATGGACAGAAAAAATTACGTTTATCCCGACCTGCCCAAGGCATATCAGATTTCTCAGTTCGACGAGCCGGTATGCGAGCACGGTTATATCGAGCTTGACAGCGGCAAAAAAATCGGCATAACGAGGATCCATATCGAGGAGGACGCGGGCAAGCTCGTGCACGAATCGGGCACGACGTATATCGACTACAACCGCGGCGGCGTTCCGCTTATCGAGATAG
>CANQYQ010000235.1 GCA_947628155.1 uncultured Clostridia bacterium | reverse complement strand
CTGACGAGCACGTGTGATGTGATGCAGCCGTAGGAATACGCGTTTCCGCTTCCGCCGTTTGCGAACGCGACTATCTGCGCGCCGTCCATAATGCCTATACTGTCGTTTACGTCGCTGTTTTCGTCGTATTCATCGACAACGCCGCTGCGCACGCCGACGGAGCATCCGTCGGCTTCCTCATTATCCGCGTAGATCCGTCCGCCGTTGGCGAGTATCATGGTTTTATACGCCACCATTCCCTGCCGCGCGTAAATGCCCGTACTCTGACGCGATCCGCTGACCGCGTTCACGCAGCCGCCGGTACAGTCCAAGAAGCCGTTTCCCAATACATACACACCGCCGTCGCTGTATATACCGAAGCTGTCCTTGTTGTTCCCGTATCCGCCGGATACGTAAAACGTACCGTCGAGTTTTAAATAGCATCCATTCATCGCGAAAATGCCCGCGGTAAACTCGTTTTCCGTCATGCTTCCCGCGATTATATCCGGATACTCATCCTTTGCCACCGTAATATTCGTATACTCGGGCAGAACAAGTCCCAGATCCGCCGAAGTGTAAAACTTAAAATCGCTCGTAAGCGTGAGCTTATCTCCTTCGCCCGCCGCTCCCGGAACTTTTTCGACCTTATCGCCGTAACCGGCTGTCTCGTCATAGCTCTTATAGAACGAGCTGTCGGCGGGGTTGTAATAAAGCGTGTAATCGACCGTCTCGCCCTTTGTGATTTCAAGAGCTTTCGCGATCCGGCCGTTATATGTATATGTGCGCTTCTCATCATCGAACTTTACCACGTTGGTGAAAGAACCGTCTATATTATCGCTTCCGAGAATCGTAACGTTTCCGCCCGGCGTTTGTTCCTTTTGATACGCCTGATAGTATGCCTTATTGCCGCCGAGCAGATATATTTCCGATCGCTCCGCGTTTTCGCTTTCGTCCAGCGAAAATCTGACAGTTCCCATTTGATCGTAATCCAATTCGGGATTATTAACGTCGGAATAATAGTTTTCAAATATTCCGTAACCGTCTTCACCCGCGCCGCACGCGTTTATTTTGCTGCCGTTATCGGCGGTCACTACGCATGAGCGCGCGCCTATAATACAAGGCTCAAGGCCTTCGGACGTAACCTCGGCCGCGCCGCCGTACGCGTAAATCTCGGAATGATCGCGCGCCTCCGTATCTGAGGCGGAAATCCCGTATGATCTGGTCGTGCTTTCGCCGCCCGCGCCTATTACAAGCGCGTTATCCGCCGCCGATAAAATTCCGGCGCCGGCTGCGCCCTCCTGATTCGCCGCATATGCCATCCTTATACCGCCGCTGACGCAGTAAGTGTCCGACGTAAGCGTCTCAAACGACGCGCCCGCGCCTATAAGCGACACGCCCTTTGCGGTTATCGAGTGAGCGGCGTATATTCCTTTTGAGTTATCCTCCGCTCTTCCGCCGAGCGCCGCGACAACGCCCGAACCGGAAGCATTCAGATTTTCCATGTGCAGGCCGTAGCTGTTCGCCGCGCCGCTGTCAAAACCGAGCACGGCTAAATTACCGCTCGCGTTTGTGTTGATGTTGACATTCTGACCATTGACGCATACGGACTGCGTATTCGCCTCAGCTTCCGCTTCCTTATGCGTGTTTATGATCAATACCGACGAGTTATCGGGAATGTTGATCGTAGTTTCGCCGATAAGATCCAGCACCGTCGGCGCCGATGAGATTATAACCGTGTCACCCTCGCAGAAGGTGATTTCACCTTTACTGTAGTCCGCTATATCGGGATCCAGCGCCACATCGCTGTCGAAGGTTCCCTCCTCCGCGTTAAATGTCATCGTGCCGTTGGTCCACATGACGTTCAAAGCGTTATCGGAATCCTCTGCAATAAGCATGTCGCCAAGCTCATCCATCGTCATATCCATCGCGCCCGTCCAGTCAACGTCTTTAAACGCGCCCCAGTCGGTACCGCCCCAGTTTATTTCGCCGATACCGCCCGTGTAGCCGTCTTCGGTCACGTATTTTATCGACGGGCGTGCCGCTCCGCCCGCGGCAAACGCCGGCAAAGGCGCAAGCGGTACGGCTAAGGCCGCCGTGAGTATGTACGATAAAATTTTCCTCATGCATTTCATAATTTTTACCTCCTTTGTTTTGAAACGTTCTGCATCAAAATATGTCCTGCTTCTATAATTTTACCATATCTAAGACAATAATTCAAATTTTTTCGTGCCGAAAAAAACGTTTCGTGACACGAAGCAGGAAAATTTCCGCACTATGGCTTAAAATATGCCGGCTGCTTCATAAGAGAACGGATAAAATACTTCGGCGGCAAATTGCCGTTCCCGCCGCTCGATTTTCTTACAATCAACTCCGTTGTCCACTCGCCCGCTTAAAAATGTTATGATATAATTGATGTGAGACAAAAAAGATGAGAATAGTTCCTAAATGTGATATAATGTTTAGTAAGCACAAAAAAAACAAATATCAAAGGAGCTATTCTCATGATTAGTATATCAGATATTGCGCGGTTTCGTCAACGGGTAATTAA
>CANQYQ010000234.1 GCA_947628155.1 uncultured Clostridia bacterium | reverse complement strand
TTTAACTTTAATACGAAGGACGCGGAGGTTATAGAAGGCTATGATTCCGGTCATGAAATCATAATCGGTACGGTTACGTTCATTGGCTACGGCAAGGTTGATTTCAGTATTAAAGAGTTTACCGAAGGCGAAACCGATACCAATATCGTTACCACGACGAAAACCGAAGATAACATTGTGGATGAATTTATAACTAACGGAGATATTTCAGATGGCAAGGGCAAGCTTACGTTTAATACAACCGAAGGCGAGTATCTCGGTAAAATCGGCGGCGAAGGTTCGACGCTTGATCCGGAGACAGTTCCGCTTGAGATCAACGTAATGTTCCCGAATACGGTTGATGAGCAGGCGGCGGGTTATACGAATATGACCGTATCGCTGCACAGCGCGCTTGATGACAAGCACCCGATTGACCCGATAGAGCTTGGAGGCGATAAGGTGGATACCGTCACATATCATGAGGCGGGTGCAGATTACGCGAAGTACACGACTACGGCAAGTGTTCTTACCGATACGCGCTACACGATTACATTCTCGGGCGAGGGTTACAGAACATACAGCGTAGACTTTGTGATCCCGAAGGACGCGGTCAGCGCGGCTGTTGAAGTATGGAACAATGCGATGGACGAAGCCAAGAGGACTGTTGTAACATACAAGTCGGACGCGGAAGGTGAATCGACAATCTTAAAGTCCGCGACAGACGGAACAACATTCCTCGCGGGCGATATCGACGACAGCAAGAATATCGACCTGTATGACTTGTCCGCGGCGGTTGCGTACTTCGGCAAGACCGGTATGGATAAGAATACAACAATAGTTGATGATGTTACGACTTACACCGACGCGAATTACATCAGATACGACTTGAACCGTGACGGTTCGATCGATTCAAAAGATATCGCGATGGTACTCGTATCATGGGGTAAATAATTATCCCGAAAGGGTCAATTATATATACGCTTGAAAAGTGTGTTAAAAATTTTCGTTTTCATTTCCTTTCTTGAAGACGAGAAAAACCGCCCCGGGCAAAACCCGGAGCGGTTTTTTGCATTAGCTTTCGTTTTCGTTTATCGAACCCGCGAGGACTTCTATCGTGCGTATCGGCGCGTCCTCCGCCGTGCCCCACGGCATATCCTTGTTGCGGTAATCGAATTTAAGCGTGAATTTATGTATGTCCTCCTGCAGAGCGTCTAAAAGCGCGCCTTCCTTTTCTGCAAGCTCCGGTATAAATTTCGCCGCGTCCGCGTCGGACAGGGATTTGGGTATCATTTTGCAGACCTCGTAAAAATGCTTCAGGCAAAAACCCTTCGAGCGTGAGAATTTCTCCTTAAATTCATCGCGCGTGGCCCACATATAAAGAATAACATCGATGTAGCGTTCCATCGTGAAGCTGACCTTTTTGCACACCATGCAGTCCTCGGTAACGTTTTTGCCGAAATTATACAGCTTTTCCGCGACATCGGAGGCGTTTGATTTTTTGAAAAATCCGGTTTTCGCGCCCTTGAGCGCCGCCGCGCTTTTTTTCAGCTCGTCGAATTTCTTTCTGACCTCTATCATGTGCGTATCCAGCACAAGCGCGAGACTTAATTTGTTCGGCCGCGCGAACATCATGCCGTAATGCTTATTGCAGTAGCCGCGCTCATTCGATTCCACTCGGAAATCCGGTTCCATCATCGCCGCGCCGAGCGAATACTCGACCGATTCCGTTTCGATGCGTTTTTCAAGCTCGCACAGCGGACACGCGCAGTCCGTGTCATAAACCTCGTTCACCGGAATGGTGTAAATTTGTTCTTTCATGGTAACACCCCCATTTGTTTTTGTGCAATTTTATTATATAACAAACAAATATTGAATGTCAATTATATACTTTGCAATAATTTATTTTTTGCCGCAATAAAAAGCTTTGAAAAAGTGATATATTGTGGTATAATATCATACAAAAGAAGGTAATAATACCGCTTTATTTTAAACAGGAGGTAAAATAACTATGGTTAAGCTTGCAAACAGATCCGTTCAGGAATGGATGGACGAAATGATTGCGATGTGCCAGCCTGACGAGGTAGTTTTGATCGACGGTTCGGAAGAACAGCTCGAGGCTTTGAGAGAAGAAGCAGTATCGACAGGCGAAATGATTAAATTAAACGAGGAGAAGCTCCCGGGCTGCTATTATCACAGAACAGCCCCCAATGACGTTGCTCGTGTAGAGGACAGAACGTTCATCTGCACACCGACCGAGGAGGAGGCGGGCCCGATCAACAATTGGATGGCGCCCGATGAGATGTACGCGAAGTTAAAGGCTCTTTACAACGGTTCAATGAAGGGCAGAACGATGTACGTTATCCCGTATTCGATGGGACCGGTAGGTTCGCCGTTCTCGAAAATCGGCGTGGAGCTTACAGACTCCATTTACGTTGTACTCAATATGGCTATTATGACAAGAGTAGGTCAGCCGGTACTCGATACGCTCGGAGATGATCCCGAGTTCGTTAAGTGCCTGCACGCGAAGAAGGACGTAAATCCCGACGACCGCTATATTGTACAGTTCCCGCAGGACAGCACGATTTGGTCGA
>CANQYQ010000233.1 GCA_947628155.1 uncultured Clostridia bacterium | reverse complement strand
TCATATCCATCCTCGTTCGCGTCGTACTCCTTCAGAGTATATGTCGTTCCGATGGGCAGCTCTATCACGATTGTTTCGCCGTCCTTTAATGAAACCGTGCCGTGAGCGACCTCCGTGCCCTTTTCGTAGTCTACCTTGAATACGGCTTCCTTATCATATTCGGGTTTCTTATTAAGCGCCGACTCCGTGCCCTTGCCGAATTTATCATAATCCGCGGGTTTCTCTATTGCTGATACCGCGTATGCCGTAAACTCTGTTATTTTGCCCTCCGCGTCTTTTTTAACATTCGTGAAGGATTCTTCATAATCCGTAAATGTTCCGGCTGTGCCGTCGGCGTTTTTGGGCGGGGTGATCTCAATGTCAAATTCCCACGCCTTAGTCTTATCGCCTGACGTGACTGTCTTGCTCACGCCGAGCCAGCCGACGGGAGCGAACACGTTTTCAAATCCCACGGTTTTGTCGCCGTCGAGCGTGCCCGTTCCGTCTACCGCGGCCTCCTCGGCAAGCTGAACGCCGTCGCTGTCCTGCTTGACTGTACCGTCGCCGTTAAGCACCGGCATTACTACCGAATAGCGCTTTTCCATGACCGGCTCGCCGTTCTCGCCGAATATACCCGCGCCGTACTCGTCCGTCGCCTGTACGGGAGCGTATATGCGAACCTCCGGTTTCTCCGCTTCGCCGGTCAGCTTCACGCCGCCGTTGAAATCAAATCCCGGGTCATTCTCCGTGACCGCGTATTTTGTATTGAGCGGCAGTCCGGTGAATGTGATCTGCTGACCGTGCTTTAACGTAACGTCACATTCTACCGAGCCGTCCGTTGAACCGGCTACAACCGTAAACGGCTGCTTGCCCGTCGCTTGCTCGGGAAGCTCCGCCGCGTCGGCAACATCGGCCATTTTTGTTATTTCATAATCATACTGAGCCGCAAGCGCGTCATATGTGCCGTCCGCCTTCAGCGCGGGCGTAAGAACGACATGGAACGTATACGCCCTGTCCTTGGGAGCGCCCGCGCCCGTGACGATCTTGCTTACGGTAAGCGCGGTTTTCTTTAACGCGTTGTTGTATACGACCGATGATGTTGATTCTCCGGCGTTTGTCGTGCCGGACTTGCTTTCGCAAGCCGAATCGTAACCCGTTTCGGGCTTTTCCTCAACCAGATATTTCGTTCCGGCGGGCAGACCCGTTATATCCGCGCGCTGACCGTCTTTAAGATAAAGCGTGCCCTGCTTTGTGCCGTCCGTCTTATCTTCAAGCGGAGTAAGCTTAATTATACCGTCAGGTAAACCGCCCTTGCCTATATACGAATACGCGTCAGCGAGCTTTTCGCCCTCGGGTGGAGTAAGCGTAACGGTGAACTCGAACTGCTTGTCAACATCCGCGTCCGCGCCCGTGACGTGCTTTTCAATCTCCAGTGCGGAAACATCGGGGTCGCCCGGGTCGCCCGGCTCGCCTATGGTGTTGCCAAAGCTTACGCGCGTGACAATATCCGTGCCCTTTACATAGCCACGCGCGGTAGTTCCCGAAACCTCGGAGCCGTCCGAATCCGTACCGCTCCACGATACTGTATAGCCGCTCTCTTTATTCTCGGCAATCGAATAATTCGTATCCTGCGGCAAGCCGAAGAAACCGATCGATTCGCCGTGTCTGAGCGTAAATGTAACGGTCGCCTGCGTTTCATTTTCATTTATGTTCGCCGCGGTAAGCGTCGTGTGTTCATAATCGGCAATCGGCGCGCCGTATGCCGCCGCGATAGCGGGATCATCGAAGAACTTTGTAACGGTCAGCGTTTTCGTTTCACCGTCGTCAACGAGCGGCAGCTTTGATGTTCCGGGCGCTGTAAGCGTTGCGGTAAATGTGAACGGCTTGCCGTAATCATTTGTAAATTTATCGTTATATTCCTTTAGCCTTGCGTTAAATTCCTCGTCCGTCTCGGCCGAGCCGTTTGCTGCGCCCTCATCTCCCTTAACGGGCGGAGTATATTTAACCTCTGTTCCGCCCTCGTTCTTGATAGTCTTACTTACTACCATGCTTACAGGGCCGTAGTAGTTTGTATAATGCGCGGCTTCGGCTTTTGTGCCGCTGGTATCGCCTGTAACGGCGTATGTGTGGCTGCCGTCGGGGTTGTCGAGCGATGCCTTGAATGTGTCAACGGTCGAATCTGCCGGGTCTTTCTTTACCGAACCGTCGTCGTTAAGCGAATATGTTACATCGCTTTGCGTCTGTACATGCTCCAAATCCTTGAACGTATATCCCGTGCGCAAATCATCCGCCGAAAGGACCTCCTCCACGTTATACGGCATACCTGTGTCGATACCGTTAAACAGCAGGCCCTCTCCGTCCTTAAGAGTGATCTGCGCCGTGTAAGGAGGAAGATTTACAGGCGTTCCGTCCGCATTCGTCGGCCAGCCATCGGGTAAGGCCTCGGGAACATTCGCGGCGCTGTAGCCGAAATAAACCGGTTCCGTCTCGAAATGCGCGTTTATATCGCATCTGTCGCTGCGGGTGTTGGAGCTGCCGAACGCGCTGTCCGGATCCCTCGCGGTCTGCCATACGATGGTGTCCGCGCGGTCATCCTTTATTA
>CANQYQ010000232.1 GCA_947628155.1 uncultured Clostridia bacterium | reverse complement strand
TCGCCAAGGCATGCAACAGCCGCGTAATCATTAGGCTTTAACACGTCGATCTCCGACGCGAAATACCAATGCTCGTTTGTTTCCGCGCCGTCCATCGCCGCGTCGGATACGGACGCTCCGCTCTTTATATAAGTCGTCGCTCTCGCGCCGCTGTGTCCGGTGATCCTTGTCGGAGCTTTGTCAACACGTATTGACATCATTATTTCTTCAAGATCTTCGGCGCTGTAATTTATAATGTCAGATGTGACGCGCTGACCCTTTGGGATAGTTACAATCCCCTTGCCGCCGAACGTAACGACCGTATCCGTTGCCGTATCGACCGCGCCGCCGCCAAGCGGCTTTGCCAAGTGCACAGCGCCGATCACAATGTCGCCGTTGCCGTACGCGTTTGACAGCGTGATCCGCATTTTATCACCGCCTGCCGACATTCGCACGACCTGACGTATTACGCTGCCCGCAAGCTTAGTTTTGGGCAGATCGCCCGACTGATATTCCTGCTGCGCGCTGCCCCAGCCGGCGATCCACGTCTGCTGCTCGAGCGTCGTCTTTTTCGTAAGCGGCTTCATGCCGTCCCATACGAACATTGTGTCGAGCGCCGCGCCGACGACGGCTATTCTTTGATTTCTCGTTCCCGCGGTTACCGTTAGATCGCTGCTTGTAACAGACTGTAAAACATCTCCGTCGTATTTCGCGTTATGGATTTTTACGGTCTTATCAGTTTCCGTCGTGTTCGTCGCCGTAACAAACGCTCCGTCCTCATCCAGAGCCGGTTCGCTTATTTTAAACTCCGCGGCGATCGGTTCCTCCGTCGGGAGCGGCGCTTCCTCGCCGTAGGTAAGAACGATATTATCGTAATTATGCGTGCCGCACGGCTGCGTTATACACAAGCAAAGCGTGTCGCTGTCGCCAAACGTGACAGTGTTTGCTCCGGTTACGGTGTCTGTTTTAAACTCCTCCCCGTCGAATCCGTCCTGCGCGAGAAGTATCTGATTGTTTTTATCGCCGTTCTTCTCTATAAATATCTTCGCCGGATTATTGTACCACGCGGACGTTATATCCGCCGAAACGGTGAGCTTATCGCCGCTTTTGAATCCGCTTTGCTTGATAATCGAGGTAATATCCTTCTTTACTCCGTTCGTCGGATTCCAGCCGCTGTCCTCGGAAAATACGAGCACACCGTTCTGCGCCTTGAGCGCGGCGTTCTGTGATTCGGTCGGCGCGTATACCTCATATCCGCTCACATCGTTATTGTCAAATCTGTCCTCGAGAACAGTCACAAGCCCCGTGTCCTCCGATAGCTCCGCCGCGCTTATACCTACCCGCGCATTCGCGGCAAAGGCCGCGGTATTGGGAGCGATATACGATGACACGATCATAGCGGCGGCCGACAGGACCGCCGTTAACCTACTAAGCTTCATAAATTTTCCCCCTTTTATATATAATATCCAATAAAATACACTATTATGGTATAAGAACCTATTTAAATTATAATACACCGTCATGGCAAGATACATTAACAAATTCAATTATTTGTTATGAAAAAAGAATAACGCGTCTATTTTCACCGCACAAGCTAAAATATTAAAAACGGCATAACTATGCGGAAAACGGAGATCCCGCCTCTTTATTGCGAAAAATCGGCGTTTATTTTTTCGTATTGACAACAACAGACAGCTGTATTAAAATTAATATGACCTGATATTGATGAAACGACGGCGTCTTTATATTCCGAAATAACCGCGTGCCGTAACAACGGTATGCGTCAGAGTCAATACATAATATACACAAGGAGGACTACATCATGAACAAAGGAGTTTTAATGTCACTGTGCGCGGCAATGGCTGTATCATGCGCACCGATAAGCGCTTCGGCTCTTACGACGTCCAGGGACACGCCGCCCGAAATAACCGATAAAGCGTATATGTTCCCGGCGTTTGGCAACGGAGAGGTTCTTTTGGAAAAGAAGCAGGGGCGGCTCCCGGCGATGGGTTGGAACAGCTGGAACCCGTTTGGCAGCGATAACACGGAGGCGCTGACCAAGGCGCAGGCGGACGCGATGGTAAACTTGGGACTTGACGATTTGGGGTATAAATATATCGTACTTGACGACGGCTGCTACAAAAGCACACGTGACAGTGACGGCAGGCTTTCCAATAACACGGGAAAATTCCCGAGCGGTTTTAAGGCCTTGGGCGATTACATACACGATAAGGGTCTTAAATTCGGCATGTATAACGATATAGGCACAAATCTGTGCGCCGGCGCGGCGGTCGGCACGGCGGGGTACGAGGAGCTTGACGCGCAGACATATAAAGGCTGGGGCGTTGATTTCCTAAAGGTTGATAACTGCTATTATTTATGGGACAACGCGACGTTTTCAAAGGCAGAGAACGCAAAGTATGTATACGCGCCGAAAATACGGGCGATAACCGTCAGCGGCGGCGATTTCTCAACAACGCTCAACGCCATATCCGACGGCGTATTGGCCGGCAGCGGCGCCGTTAAAAACAGCGGCGGAAATTTTGTGAACAATATCGGCGTTAAGGACGGCACCAATACCGGCACATCTCCGGTCGGGGATATGTGGAGCGAGCTTCGGTTTACGGTCAACGCGCCGTCCGACGGAGAATACGACCTT
>CANQYQ010000231.1 GCA_947628155.1 uncultured Clostridia bacterium | reverse complement strand
TGACCCGTTTTCGCGCTTATAAACACGATAGCCGCGTATGACATAAACGCAAATTCCTCTCGTATGCGGTCGGTAAACTTTTTAACGGTCTTGTCATTTTTATTCACGATATCCCATTTATTCACAGCGAAAATACACGCTTTGCCCTGCTCGTGCGCGTATCCGGCGATTTTCGTGTCCTGCTCCGTTATGCCGTCCACCGCGTCGATCATGATAACGCACACGTCCGAGCGGTCAACCGCCGCCAATGAGCGCACGACACTGTAACGCTCCACGTTTTCGTCGATTTTGCCACGCTTCCTCATTCCGGCGGTGTCGATAAACAGGAATTTGTCACCGTTCTTTTCGTAATGCGAGTCGATCGCGTCGCGCGTCGTGCCCGCGACATCGCTTACGATCACGCGTTCTTCACCCAATATGCGGTTGATAAGCGACGACTTGCCCGCGTTTGGACGGCCTATGACCGCGACCTTAATTTCATCCTCGTCCTCGTCCGTGTCCGCGCCGTCGGGGAATTTATGTGTGACCTCGTCCAATAAATCGCCCACGCCCAGACCGTGCGTCGATGAAACCGCGACAGGGTCGCCCAGGCCGAGGTTGTAAAACTCGTAAAACTCAAACGGCGGTTCGCCTACGTTATCGACCTTATTCACCGCGAGCACGATTTTCTTTTTTGCTTTAAGGAGCATCTGCGCCACGTCCATATCGTTTGCCGTTACGCCGTCTTTGACGTTTGTCATCATGATCACCACGTCCGCCGTCTCGATCGCCAGCTGCGCCTGACGGCGCATCTGCGCTAAAATTTCATCGTCGGATTTCGGCTCGATACCTCCGGTGTCAATAAGCGTGAAGCTTTTGTCAAGCCACGATACGTCGGCGTAAATCCTGTCACGCGTAACGCCGGGCGTGTCCTCGACAATGCTTATGCGCTGCCCCGATATTTTATTGAATAATGTGGACTTGCCTACGTTTGGCCGCCCCACGATAGCTACCAATGGTTTCATATAGATCCTCCGTTTTTATGTTATGGCGAAACGCTTATTCCCCGCGCTAAAACTCCAGCTCCTCGCCTAAAATTTTCTCTATAAAATCATATCCGTCGTTTAACGACGTTTTTGTCTTTACATTAAGCGCGGCCTCCACTTCCCGCAATGTCACGTCGTCGAGGAAAATCTCGTCGTCGTCACGCAGCATCACGTCGGGGATTATAAGATATTCCGCGTCCGTCCTTACCTGCTCTATTATGTCCGAGCCGCATACCAATCCCGTCACGTTCACGCCGCCGCCGAAAAAGTTGTTTTTTACGGGTACAACGTTGATTTTCACGCCCGGGCATTTCTTCATCAATCTGTCGGCGAGTGATTTGATAAATTCATACGCTATCTCACCCGTCACGATGCAGACATGAATATCCCTCGGCTTGTCCTTAACAAGCTCAATTGCCGCATCAAATTCCTCCTTCATGCTCGCGATAAGTCCTACGCCGTTTTCAAGCTGCGGGAATCCCTCGTATGCGTCCGCGCCCGGGATTTCGACGCCTGCGTTCACGTAAAATTCGTCCGAGAGATACACTATCCGCGACCCGAATTTGCCCAGCAGCCGTTCCTGCCACTTTTCGACTTGCTCTATAATTTGCCGCGATGTTTCGGCGGTATACGGTTTTAGCCTGCACAGTCCGCCGCGGTAGCGGGTCAAACCTACCGGCACGACGGATACGCTCGCCACATGCGGGTACAGCGCGGCTAAATCCGCTATCGTGCGGTCAAGCTCCGCGCCGTCGTTTATTCCCGGGCACGACACGATCTGACAGTTCATATACATGTTGTTTTTCGCAAATTTTTTCATTATGCCGTAGCATTTGCCCGCGAAGCGGTTATTGAGCATTTTAACGCGAAGCTCGGGATTCGTCGTGTGCACGGAAATATTGATCGGCGATACGTGAAGCCGTATCAAGCGTTCGATATCGCTGTCGCTCATGTTCGTGAGCGTGACGTAATTGCCCTGCAAAAACGACAGACGCGTATCGTCGTCCTTGAAATATACCGTTTCGCGCATCCCCGGCGGGAGTTGGTCGATGAAGCAGAAAATGCACTTGTTCGTGCATGACATCGCGTCCCCGATAAGCTCGTCGTGAAAATTCAACCCCAAATCCTCGTAATCGCTTTCTATCGTGATTATCTCAATTGCTCCGTCCGTCTTTTCCACCTCGAGAGTGACCTCCGGCTCGGAGGTAAGATAGCGGTATTCGAGCAAATCCGAAAATTCCTCGCCGTTTATTTTAAGCAGCCTGTCTCCCGCGCGGATCCCCGCTTCCTCCGCAAGCGACCCGCTTTCAACATATTCAATTGTCGTATCCGCTTTTTTCATATTACGCCACCAATATATACTATTTCATTATGTATTATCTCATATAATCGTGAAATAATCAAGTGGTTTTTTCCCCGGAAAAAAAGTGTTATGATATAATTGATGTGAGACAAGAAAAGATGAGAATAGTTCCTAAATGTGATATAATGTTTAGTAATCACAAAAAACAAATATCAAAGGAGCTATTCTCATGATTAGTACAACAGATATTGCACGGTTTCGTCAACGGGTAATTAAATATTCTTTAAAACATGGTGTAACAAAAGCCAGTATTAGATAC
>CANQYQ010000230.1 GCA_947628155.1 uncultured Clostridia bacterium | reverse complement strand
CGGTAGCGGTATATATCTCAACGGTAATACTAATTTTAGGTATAAAACATTAGTTGACACTACAGCAGATATTGGCGGTGGTGAATGCACATTCGTTTCCACAAGTATATTATGGGACAGCAACCTTGCGACAGAATTGGATGATAATAATAATTTATTTGTATTTGATAGTAGGTATATAGGTATTCCTATTAATTAACTCCCCGCCGCGTCGGAGACGGAGCAAATATGCAATTAACTTTAACACGTATTGACAAAACACGTATTATATAATATAATCATACAAAGAAGGAGTATTACATATGCCGTTAAAACCGAGAGAAATGGAAAAAATAATTATGGACGACGGTTGGCGCTTTAAATCACAGGAAGGTTCTCACCGGCATTATACTCATCCGAAAAAGCCCGGGAAAGTGACTATTCCGTTTCATTGCAAGGATGTTTCAAAAAAAGTTGAAAAATCCATATTACGCCAAGCCGGTTTAAAATAGGAGGTATTGCTATGTTATCAATTTATCCCGCATGTTTTTTTAAGGAAGCTGACGGATATACCGTTGTGTTCCCCGACCTCAATTATACCGCCACATGCGGTGCGACGCTCGACGAAGCTATGACTATGGCTGTAGATTGTCTCGCAGGATATATCTATTCCGCCAAACGCGACGGCGAAACCGTGCCGCCGCCATCCGACGTGTCGGAAATAAAGCCGGCGGACGTCGCCGCAGAGCTGGGCGAGCCGGTCGGCGAAGCGTTTGTAAATCTCGTAACCGTTGACGTTGCCGAATATGCTAAATCACATTTTGAAAAATCGGTAAAAAAGACGCTTACAATTCCCGCGTGGCTTAATGACCGCGCTGTGGCGCAGGGCGTCAATTTCTCGCAGGTGCTTCAAGACGCTCTGATTTCCAGAATCGCCGGATAAAAAATCCCCCGGCTGCTGGAACAGTCGGGAGATAAAATAGAGTGTTGTGATAAATGCTACTAACTCTTTGCAATATTTTACCACAGCACTTCATAAAAATCAAGTAAAGGAAGTGTTATTTTTATGCCGAATTACGAACCGTATAAGCGTTCCGTCGCGATATATCTGCGCAAAAGCCGTCAGGATCCGTCCGACGAGAGCATAGAGGAAACCCTCGAACGCCACAGCGCCGCGCTGATGAAGGCGGCGCGCGAGCAGGATTTGAATATCACCGGCATTTATAAAGAGGTCGTGTCCGGCGACGGTCTTTTCACGCGCCCGCAAATGGTTCAGCTTCTGCAGGACATCGAAACGGATATGTATACCGCCGTTCTGTGCGTCGCAATCGACCGCCTCGGGCGTTCCTCGCAAAAGGACGGCGGCATAATCCTCGAAGCTCTGCAGGAGCATAATGTTTGTATCATCACTCCGAACCGCACATATAACCTTGACGACGAAATAGACGAGCAATCCGTTGAAATGCAGTCGTTCATCGCGCGTCAGGAGCTTAAAATAATAAAGCGCCGCCTCCGCACCGGTCTTAAAGCGTCGCTTGAAAGCGGCTATCACGTCACCGAACCGCCCTACGGCTATGAGCGTACATATATCAACCGCCGCCCCACGCTGCGCATCGTCGAGGACGAGGCCGCCGCCGTAAGAACCGCGTTCGATATGTACGTAAATCAAGGCATCGGCACGACCACGATCGCGCGCACGCTCAATTCCATGGGCTATAAGCCGCATATTTCCGACGCGTTTTCCCGAAGCTCCATAGCCTTCATGCTTAAAAATCCCACCTACGCCGGCAAGATAGTCTGGAACAAGCAAAAATTCATTCGCAAGAAAAATCCGAACGATACAACGCATCGCAAGCCCAATCCCGAAAGCGAGTGGATCATATCCGACGGCGTCCATCCCGCCATTGTTGACGCGGATTTATGGGATAAGGCGCAGTCTCTTATGTCCGCGCGCTTTCATCCGCCGGTTAAATCCCACGAGCTGAAAAACTATTATTCCGGCGTTCTGTTCTGTAAGCACTGCGGCGCGCCGCTTACACGATCCCAGGGGAATAAGCACCATGTTCCGTATCTGATGTGCGCTAAGCCCTCATGTAACCGCTCCGTTAAAATGGAGTATATGGATAGGCATATATTGACCGAGCTTCGCAACCTCCTTGTCGATTGCTCCGTTGACCGCGTAAATCCGTCCTCCGATAAAGCGAGCCGGGATACCGCGCTGTCTCTTACCCGCGCAAAATCCACTCTCAATACACTGCGCGGCCAGCGGTCACGGCTCCATGACCTTCTTGAACAGGGCGTTTATGATACCGATACATTTCTCGAACGCTCCAAAACCTTGGCCGCAAAAATCAAGGATACGGAAAACACTGTATCCACCCTCGAAGCCGCCGCCTCCGGCGGTGTAAAGCAGATGACCGCGAAGGACATAATCCCAACCCTCCGCGAGCTTATAAATGACTATGATTCCCTTTCGCCGATACATAAAAACCGTATGCTTAAATCCGTCTTTAAGCGCGTCGAATACGAAAAAACCGCCTCCCACGCCACCGACGAATTTACGCTCAACATTGAACTGAATTTTATTATGTAAAAAATATCTATCTTGTATAATCTTATGACAAGGATTGTTTGGAGAACATCCGGGTATATCTGACGTCGTGCGGGCAGTCGATAGTAGATGACGCAATCAGTGT
>CANQYQ010000229.1 GCA_947628155.1 uncultured Clostridia bacterium | reverse complement strand
TAATTGCGGAATCCCCTCGCCAACTTCGTTGGCCCTCTCCCCTTTAACAAGGGGCGCAAGCAGAGCGTTCCCGTGAGTGAAATTGCATATTGGCACACATTTTGTAGGGACTGGCACCCTCGACAACCCGTGTTCCGTAATCCAATATGGTATACGGCGGGTGTTAGCACGCCGCAAACGCACCGATAAACTAAAATTTACACTTCATAATCTATTTTATTTTTTCTGCAATTCAATCTTAACCGTATCGCCGGAAATTGTCGCCTTCGACTCCTGAGCCGTCCATGTATAGTCTCTGCTCGGGTAACTGCCGCCGAACTCGTCTACGACCTTGCCGGATGCGTTTAAGCAGTTGAAATGCGCGTCTACCGAACCCGGGCCTTCCTGCATGGTTTCAAATTTGAACGTAATGTCATATTTGCCGTCCGCATTCTTTTCGGCCGTAACAAGCTCAAAATTTCTCACATTCGCCTGGCCGTCCTCGCTGCGCAAATCATAGCTTATCGGCAAATCTCCGGATGCCGCCGGAGCAGCGGACGCCTTAGGAGCAGCCGTAGCTTCCGGAACAGCCGTAGCTTCCGGAGCCGCCGTCGCGTTCGGGTCAGCCGTAGCCTCCGGAGCTCCCGTCGCGTTCGGGTCAGCCGATGCCTCCGGTGCCGCCGTGCCCTCCGGCACTGCCGGGCCGGAGCCTGTCACGATATCGGCGGGCGAGGTTATAATAACCGTCTGTGTATCCTGCTCCCAGTCAACCGTATATCCGCTCATCTCCGCGACCGCGCGCACCGGAACGACTGTTCTGTCGTCTATGATCTGCGCCGGCACGTCAAGAGTAACAACCTTTTCCAAAAAGGTATCCGCATTACCGCTGCCGGTATTTACCGGAGTTTCTTCAGTCTTAATTGTCGCCTCGGTCGAACCGATTGTCATAGTAAGCGTTATATCGCCCTTTACGCCCGTTACCGTCTGTGTTGGCTCATCCCAGTCGACCTTATAGCCAAGCGCCTCGAAAATCGCGCGGAACGGAACGACCGTTCTGTCGCCCTCAACAATCTGCGGCTTAACGTCGGTGAACTCGATCGGCTTATCGTCGAGCGTGACCGTGATATCGCCGTCCGCCTGAACGACCGCCGCAAGCGATGACGCCGCGATAGCGGCCGACGCCGCCAATGCTAAAAATCTCTTTTTCATTTTACTTACCTCCTGCAAAATTTATACATTTATTTCCACCGTAACGCCGAGCAAATCCTTGTTGTTCTCGAGAATCGGTGTCACGTGATCGGACAGAAAATCACTTACCTGACGCGGCGCGCGCCCGACAAAGTTTTCGGGTTTTAATACCGCCTCGATTTCCTCCTTTGTCATGCCGAAAGCGGGGTCGTTTGCGATAAGCTCCACGAGATTGTTGTCCAGTCCCTCCGCCTTGACGCGCTTTCCCGCCTCCATTGAATATACGCGTATCTTTTCGTGCAGCTCCTGACGGTCGCCGCCGCGCTTCACCGCGTCCATCATTATATTTTCCGTTGCCATAAACGGTATCTCGCGCATAAACTGCTGATAAATCACCTTGTCATATACGACAAGACCGTCCACCACGTTTATGTATAAGCTCAGAATCGCGTCCGCCGCCAGAAATGCCTCCGGCACGGAAATGCGTTTGTTCGCGCTGTCGTCCAATGTCCGCTCAAACCATTGCGTCGAAGCTGTAACCGCCGGATTTAACGCGTCCACGATAACGTATCTCGCAAGCGAGCCGATCCTTTCCGACCTCATCGGGTTGCGCTTGTACGCCATTGCCGACGAGCCTATCTGCGACTTTTCAAACGGCTCTTCGATCTGCTTTAAATGCTGCAAAAGCCTTATATCGTTCGAGAACTTGTACGCGCTTTGCGCGATAAGGCTCAAAACATTTAAAATCTGCGAATCAAGCTTTCTCGGATACGTCTGACCGCTGACGGGGAAACACTTGTCATACCCCATTTTTTGGGCGATAAGCTCATCCAGCTTTTTGCACTTTTCGTGATCGCCCTCGAACAGCTCCATAAAGCTCGCCTGCGTACCGGTAGTGCCCTTGCAACCCAAAAGCTTCGCTTTGGAGAGCTGATGATCCACGTCCTCCAAGTCCATTAATAGATCCTCAAGCCACAGCGTGGCGCGTTTACCCACCGTCGTGGGTTGCGCGGGTTGAAAATGCGTGAATGCCAGCGTCGGCAGATCCTTGTACTTTTCCGCAAATTTCGCGAGCTCGCCGATAAGGCTCACAAGCTTTTGCTTTATAAGCCTTAACGCCTCGGTCATTATGATTATGTCGGTATTGTCGCCGACATAGCAGCTTGTCGCGCCCAGATGTATTATCGGCTTCGCTTTCGGACATTGCAAACCGTAAGCATATACGTGCGACATTACGTCGTGGCGCACCTTTTTTTCTCTCTCTCTTGCGTCATCGTAATTGATGTCGTATATGTGCGCTCTCATCTCGTCAATCTGCTCGTCGGTTATGTCAAGTCCCAGCTCCTTCTCGCTCTCCGCAAGAGCGATCCATAGCTTTCGCCATGTGGAAAACTTCTTGTCCGGCGAAAAAATGTATTGCATCTCCTTCGACGCGTACCGCGAATTAAGCGGACTTTCGTATGTGTCATTTGCCATAGTTATTCTCCTATTATGTAAATTTATGTTTATCGGGGTAATGCATATGGTGGCGCGATGTGGGCATCGCGCCCTGCGAAACGTGTGCCCATATGCAATTTCGCTCACGGGAACGCTCTGCTTGCGCC
>CANQYQ010000228.1 GCA_947628155.1 uncultured Clostridia bacterium | reverse complement strand
GAGCAGGTATGGGGTACCGTACTCCAGTCCGCTTCGACAGGTAAGTTCATTCAGGTCCGCAACGGTTCAAAGGATACCGGCCGCTGCATGATCGGTAATATCGGTTACGGCGATAGCTACTACGTTATGTGGGGCGCTGCCGGCACGGGTTACCATGATAATAAGGGCAATGACCTCGGCGACTTGAAGCTTTCCATGAACGGCCGTATCTATTGGGACGGCGACCTTCAGGATGAGCTTCAGGACCACAACGGCACTGAGGTTGTAATTTCGAAGTGGAACGACGCGGAAAAGAAGGTTGACAACATCTTCGTTCCCGAGGGTTCACATTCTGTTAACGGCACAAAGGGTAACACAACCGGTCAGGGCGATATGCTCGGCGACTGGCGTGAGGAATTCGTATCCTGGGCGATCACCGAGGAAAGCGAATCCACAAGCAATATCGAGATCCCCGCAAACTGGGATAAGACGATAACCGCCGAGGTTACAAGACCGGTAAGAAAGTACGCTTTAAGACTGTACATTACGGATATTCCTACCGACTATAACTTCTATACGCTTGCTCATGACGATATTTACAGAAACTCGTCGGGCGCGTATAACAACTGCTACAACCAGCCGCCTCACATCAGCTGGTACATGAACGACAAGATCGAGGGCTCGACCTATACGACTCAACCCGAGTCAAAGGCGGTGCTCGTATCGAATAACTACAGCGCTCCGGCATTTGACGAAGCCGCGCTTCCGGATAGAACGACGCCGCGTGCCGACGCAGTTACGACTCCCGGCAATACATCACCCGTAACCCCGGGCGATGACCCGGCAGCACCGGACGACGGTGAGACTGTTACACCGCCGGCAGCACAGCTTGCTCCGGGTGAGTTTACCGATACCGTAAATCACTGGGCTAAGGACAGCATCAAGGCGATGGGTACGGCCGGATATATCGACGGTATGGGCGATGGCACATTCCATCCGGACGGCACTGTAACAAAGGGTCAGTTCATCAAGATGGTAATTTCCGCTATGGGTCTGCCGGTAGGCAGCTCGGCGGGACACTGGTCGCAGGCGTATGTTGATACTGCTACGGCGGCTAACCTGCTCAGCAAGCATATCAACGTTTCCACGCCCGAGGCGCTTGACGAATCCATATCCAGAGAGGAAATGGCTTCGGTTGTCGCGAGAGCTGTAGAGTATAAGAACGGCGCGGTTAATGGCGCTACCTCAAACTTTACGGACGAGGCTGAGATTTCGGATTGGGCTGTAAACGATGTATCGGTTGCAAGCTCGAAGTCAATCGTAACAGGCTTTGAGGACGGTTCATTCCGCCCGGTAGAGCATGCCACAAGAGCGCAGGCTGCTACGATGCTTGAGAGACTTGTAAACTCAATTAAATAATTCGGCAATCATTAGGAGAGACGGCTATGCCGTCTCTCTGCGGACCGCCGACAAATTGGCTGGACCGCGCGTGAAGCATATAATATTGACCGATTAAATTTTTTATCTTTATAAAAAATAACAGCGCCGTTATGATAACAAACGGCGCTGTTATGCGCTTTCCACGAAAACGAGCCTTAACGTACCCTCCGTACGCCTACAGACTCGTTTTCGTGAAATCCAGCCTAATTTGTCGCAGTCTCATCAGCGTGCAGACGTTTGTCTGCACGCTGTGAGAGACGGCTATGCCGTCTCTCTTTTTTTTCACTTGCCTTATCGGCGCATATATGCTAAAATTATACTATTATGAAAAGTGGATTTATTTACTCGGACGACAATAAGCGTTATCATACATGGAATTATCACCTGCGCCGAAAATTCGGAACAAAAGTGATGAAAATAGCCTTGAACGCGGGATTTACATGTCCGAACATCGACGGAACAAAGGGTGTTGGCGGATGCATATACTGCTCGCCGTCAGGCAGCGGCGATTTTGCCGGCGACAAACGTCTGCCGATAGACGCGCAGTTCGACGCCGTATGCGGGAAAATGCGCGAGAAATGGCATGAGGGCCTGTATATTGCGTATTTTCAAGCGCGCACAAATACGTACGCGCCTGTTCGCGTGCTCCGCGACAGGTTTGAAAGCGTGCTGGCGCGCCCGGGCGTTGTCGGAATAAGCATTGCGACACGCGCCGATTGCTTGCCGGGCGATGTGCTCGATTATCTGTCGGAGCTGAACGAGCGGACATACCTTATCGTGGAATTGGGACTTCAGTCGGTGTTTGACGAAACGGGCGAAAGGATAAACCGGTGTCATACATACGCCGAATTTTTAGAGGGTTATAACGCGCTGGAAAAGCGCGGGATAAACACATGCGTGCATCTTATAAACGGGCTGCCCGGCGAGGATCGGGCGATGATGCTAAAGAGCGCCTCGGCAGTCGCGGCATTAAGACCGCATTGCGTAAAGCTGCATTTGCTTCACGTATTAAAAAATACTCCCCTTGCGGAAATGTACGAGCGGGGCGGGTTCGAGCTTCTCGAAATGGAAGAATATGTAAGCATTATTGCCGACCAGCTTGAATTGCTGCCCCCCGAAACGGTAATTCAGCGGCTTACGGGCGACGGCGCGCGGGCGTCGCTTATCGGCCCGATGTGGAGCTTAAAAAAATTTGAGGTGCTTAACGCGATCGATAAAGAGATGGAGCAAAGACAAACATTTCAAGGGAATAAATTTCAATGTCTGTAATTTTTTGTCATTTTTCCTATGCAAATATGGTATGGATGATTAATTTTCTGCAAATTTTTTCAAAAATTCAGTAAAATTACATAAATGCTATTGACAGCGGGGGGG
>CANQYQ010000227.1 GCA_947628155.1 uncultured Clostridia bacterium | reverse complement strand
GTTCTTTTTTATATCATTGAAAGAAAGGAATGACAGTATTAATATCCCCAGGATACGAGCACCATCGCGATGTCCTTCGAATCGATCGCGCCGTCACGATTGAGGTCGTACTGCGCGTAATTGCTTGCGTTTGACAAATCGTTGTTGCCCGTTTCTGTCTTATTATCGCGTCCGAAATACGCCACTACCGCCGACAGGTCGTAAAGGTTGATATTGTTATCCTTCACGATTTCACCCGCGAGGAAGGTTACTCCTGTTTCTGTGGTTATAGTTTTTTCACCGTCCGCTGTCATATAACTTACAACCGCGTGTTGATCCGGCTCATCCATTACGTTGTTCCAGACCGTTACAGTCGGTTCGGACGCGTCATCCGGAATCACAAAATCTATGCTGTACGTACGGTATCCCGCGCCGGTGAACGTTGCCGTATAGCGCGTATTAGCAATAATATCCGCAGTTGCGGTGTACTGCGCGTAACCGTCTGTATTGTCGGTGTACGTAATATCTCCGTTGTCATTACCGAGCTTTATATTGTCAATCGGATGAAGATCGTCAAGCGCGCTGTGAAGCGATACCGTCATATCTGTATAAGCTTCGCTTCGTGAATCAACCGTATTCGGGAATACCACATTGATTTTTGTTTCAGTTACAGCCGGCGTTTTCGTGTAAAAACTATCGTTTTTATATGGCTCAACCTTAATATCCGTCACAAGCGAGTCTTCATATGTCTCAGAATGAGCCGCCGCGTTTTTGATGCTGATAGCCGCATACCCGGATGTTCCCTCCTCGGTTAAATTTGTATAGCCCGTGCAGATAATTTTGCCGATTGTTATTTTTTTCCCGACTTTAAGCCATACTGTGCTGTCGTCCGGCAAATGGAACGCATAACGCTGATTCGTGTCGCTGAAATTAATATCTTTTACAACTTCAAAATCATTATCGCCGACTATTTCATAGCTTGAACCGTTGCCTGTGTACTCGACAACCATTTCCGCTGCGTTTACATAAAGGAGATCCGTATCCGCAACGAGATTAATCGCGTATGATGTGCTTGTGCTTGTGCTTTCGACTTCCTCAAGCTCGATGCTCGCGCTTGTCGCTGTCACTGCATCGCTGTGGGTAAGCGGTACTGTTATAATATATTTACCCAGCGGTGCCTCAAACGTTATGCTGTTATTGCCGACTGTCGCTTCGTATTCACCATCGGCCATAAGGCTTATTGTCGATTCATCTTTTTTGACGGTAACCTTGCTGCCTGCCTTTAAATTAAAATAAGACGGGATTGTTATCTTAATTTGTGCGTTCTTGCTGCTGCTGGTTAAAGTTTCTGTGCCTTCCGCATCCTTTTTGAGAACCGATACGGCTAAAGGTATTGTCGCACGTTCCTTATCGGATTTCATTGCACCCACTTCAAGAACCGTATATAAGCTGCACATTCCAGCCTCATCAACTACATCCTCAATGTTTGGTACGGTAGCATAGAAGCCGTCATCTTCTTCACTTACGGGGCAAACCTCGAAAATATTTGCTTCGGGAGAAATTGTAACATCGCTGCCTTCAGGCGATGGACCGTTACCCGCGCCGCTGCCTATGCTTTCGGCGTTTCTTCCACCCGATGCTTGAACGCTTGCGGTGCCGCCGACCGTAATACTGCCGTGTCCGTGCTGCGCATTGCCGCCCGAGCCTATACCCGCGCCCGCGCTTGTAGAATTAGCGTCGGCACGCGCGGTAACTTTTGCTTCTCCCTCAATAGTAATATCTCCGCTGCTGCCGCTGTCGTATGGATTGGCTCCGTCACCGTGACCGCCGCCAATTCCTGCTGCTCCGCCGCCGCCGGTTGCGTCAACCACAGCATCGCCGCTAATAGTAATACCACCGCCGTTACCGTTATCTCCGCCGCCGATTCCGGCTCCGCCGAAATATGTATCACCGTTTCCTTTGGCGGTAATATCTCCGCTGCTGATTGATATTTTACCTGAATCATGGTTCGAGCCGCCGCCGATTCCCGCGCCGCAGTCGCCGCCGGTTGCCGTAATGGTGCCGCCGCTGATTTCTATAGAAATACTATTCTCTCGCGGATGGAAATAGTTACCTTTTCCGCCTCCGCTGCCGATTCCCGCGCCGCCGCAGCTCTCGCCGCCGGTCGCGGTTATTTCTCCATTGGTTATTTGAATTGTTCCTTCAGCATCGCGGTCATCTTTTCCGCCGCCTCCGCCGCCAATGCCCGCGCCTGCGCCGACATTACCGCTGTCGTTGCCGCCGATTGCCGTAATGGTGCCGCCATTGATTATAATGGTGCCGAAATAAGTTGAACCTTTGGTTTCGTTTGGATCGATATTTGTTACAAATGCCGTGCCGTTGCCGCCGATTCCGGCACCGCCGCCATAATACCAATACCCTGCTTTCGGCGTTTCGTTATTCCTATTATTGCTATATCCGGAGCCGCCGGTTGCGGTAAGTGAACCCTCGCCGGAAATCGTGAGCTTCGCGTCCGGAGCTACATAAATACCCGCAAATCCGGGCGCGCCCGTTACGCTGTTCTCGCCTTCGAGGACAAGATTAAGCTCCGCGCCGGCATTAACGGTTATGCCCGCGCCTTCCGTTCCCTGAATGGTTTGATCTCTTAAATTAATCGTTTGGATTCCTTCTTTCACGGTAATCGGCTCATTGTTCTCCGCCAGAGCCGGTATAGCCGCGGTTGTAATTACCATTGCCGCGGATAAAAACGCGGCTAAAAGTTTTTTAGTTTTCATTGGTTTTACCCTCCTTGTATTGTTGATATATGTATTATAGCAC
>CANQYQ010000226.1 GCA_947628155.1 uncultured Clostridia bacterium | reverse complement strand
TGTCGGAAAATTGGTCGAAGCGATAAATAAGATATAAAAAGAGATGTTTCTTCGGTGAAAAACATCTCTTGAATATCAAATTATTTGTTACATACTCGCTGCATATGTGTTGCATACGAGGTGAATTTGACTGATTTTCTCGACTGCTTAAAACCCTCAAAACCGCATAAATACGCAGTTTCTCGGTATATAAAACACCCGAAAATTTATCTCTTCGAGAACTGCGGCGCACGGCGTGCGGCTTTGAGACCGTACTTCTTTCTTTCCTTCATTCTCGAATCTCTTGTCAAGAATCCCGCGGCCTTCAAATCCGCTCTGTACGCCTCGGAATCGACCTCAAGGAGCGCCCTTGAAATGCCGTGGCGGATAGCTCCCGCCTGACCGGTAAATCCACCGCCTTCAACCTTAACGATCACGTCGAACTTGCCCTCGGTTTTTGTGAGAGCGAGCGGCTGACGAACGATGAACTTCAATGTATCAAGGCCGAAATAATCATCGATCGTTCTGCCGTTTATGGTAATGCTTCCGTTACCCGGAACAAGACGAACTCTTGCAACGGAAGACTTCCTTCTGCCTGTACCGTAAAATTGTTCCTTTGCCATTATAAAATCCTCCCTTACTTAATCTCGCCTGTCCATACCACCGGCTGCTGCGCCGCGTGGTCATGCTCCGCGCCCTTGTAAACACGGAGACGTGTCGCGGACTTTCTTCCGATCGAATTTTTCGGGAGCATTCCGCCTACCGCGTATTCCATTGCCTTTTCCGGCTTCTCAGCCATAAGCTTCGAATAGCGGATCTCCTTGATTCCGCCTACCCAGCCGGTGTGATAATAGCGCGCCTTCTGCGCGAGCTTGTTACCCGTCAAAACCGCCTTATCCGCGTTGATTACGATAACGTGATCGCCGCAGTCAACGTTTGGGGTATATGTCGGCTTATGCTTGCCGATTAATATGTGAGCCGCCGCCGCCGCAACGCGTCCTAACGGCTTGTCAGCCGCGTCGATGATGTACCATGTTCTCTCAACATCGGCCGGCTTCTGAAGATAGCTTGAATTCATTGCTGTTTCCTCCTGTATAATATATGACTGCCGGAGTATTTCTCCGACCTACCTGACGTATTTTACTATCTTTTACCGCCGTTGTCAACACCTTTTTTGCAGAAAATTAAAGTTTTAGTATTTTGCTTTCATTTTCTTCGTTATTCTCGCGATATCTCCCGAATACTCATTTTTGATTTTTGAAAAAAACCGCGCGGACGCATGAAATTGATTTGACAATACGCGCGGGTTGTTATATAATTTATCCCGTTAAAGGAAGAAAAGAGGGATAATATAATGAAGCTGGGAATAGCGTTTGAAGGCGGGGCGAGCCGAACATATTTTACGTGCGGCGTGATGAACGCGCTTATAAATAATAATATCAAGGCGGATATTGTAGCGGGAAGCAGCGCGGGGATAGCAAACGGTGTGTCGTATTCGTCGTGGCAGCCGGACCGCTGCGAGGAAATTCTTAATAAATATTATTCAACCCCGGAGTACATGGGTATAAAATACATGTTCAAAAAGGGTGTGCGGAGTATGTACAATATCCCGTATGTGTTTGACAAAATTCCGAATGAGCTGATACCGTTCGATTACGATACATTTAAAAACGGCGGTATAACGTCAGTCGCGTCCGTGACAAATATAGAAACGGGCAAAACCGAATATATCACGCTTGACGGCGAGGATAAAACATGGCGGGCGCTTGTCGCGACATGCGCGCTGCCTATAATGTTCCGGCCGGTGGAGATAGACGGCAAAATCTATATGGACGGAGGAATAACGGATTCCGTTCCGGTGGATCATCTTTTAAAGAAAGGCTGCGATAAGGTGATCGCGGTACTGACGCAGGAGCGCCCGTACAGAAAAGGCAAGCCGGATTTTACAATAAAGCTGTCCGCGTATTTATACCGGAAATACCCGAATTTTGCTAAGGCACTGATGAACAGGAACAATAACTACAATCAGACGCGTGAGCATATTTTCGAGCTTGAAAAGCAGGGGAGGATCTTCATTATTACGCCCGAGGTTATGCGCGGTATTTCGCGCACCGAAACCGACCCGAAAAAGCTCGGCGCGATTTACCGCCACGGTATAGATTGTACGAATAAGCGTATGGATGAGCTGAAGCGGTATCTTTCGGAGAAATAAAACCGGCGCGGTTTTACGATCGTGCAATTTGCTGAAAATTATTGCCATAAAACTTTGCTCATATCGGATTTGAGTATTGTAAAAACCCGCTGCACAGCGGGTTTTAAATTTATTTAAATTTCAGCTCCGTTGCCGTGCATAACGGCTTCATGCTTTTAAGACCGTCCCATACCGACGCTTTTATCGCGCCGATTTTTTCCTGCTGTGCCGCTATATGGAACCCAATCGCGAAATCGCTTTGCCGGGCGAAATTCGCCTGAACGTAATCCAGGCTCAAAAGCGTCCCGTCCACACCGTATACCGCGACGAACAAATAATCCTCCGAATCGCGCTCATGCTTTTTTGTACAGCTTACCCGCGCGATAAACGATTTGTTTTCCGGCGGCGCGTCAAGCGTGTCGCCCGTTTCCGTTTGAAGCGCAAAATCCGTTATTGCGTAAGGGTATTCCTCCGGCACAATCGACTGCTCCGGAGCGCCGGTTTCATCCGGGGCCGCGCTCGGTTCGCCCGGCTCCGCAGTTCCGCCCGGAGCTGCGCTCGGCTCAACGGTTACGCCCGGAGTGGATGTCGGCTTCGCCGTTGCTGTCGGCGCGCCCGGTATCGTTCCCTTTATT
>CANQYQ010000225.1 GCA_947628155.1 uncultured Clostridia bacterium | reverse complement strand
AGACGAAGGCCATGCGCGAGGACGTAAACGGCATAACCGAGCGTGTGAACGAAATCGAGCGCCGCCCGGGCAAGCGGATCGAGACGGCAATCACGGCGATAATAACCGCGATCATCGGGATAGTGATAGGACATTTTTTGAAGATTTAATCAGAAAATTATCAGAATTTTATCAGAACGGAGGTACATAAAATGACTAAAAATTTTATAAAATGGTTAAAAGCGGCGGCGGTCCGCGCAATTAAAACCGTAGCGCAAACGGCAGTAGCGACAATCGGCACATCGGCCGTGATGGGCGATGTCAATTGGATCATGGTCGCGTCTGCGTCGGCTCTGGCGGGCGTGCTGTCGCTGCTGACGTCGGTGGCAGGGTTGCCGGAAGTGGAGGATTGAACCATGATAATCGGGATTAACTGCGGGCATACTGTATCGGGTCAGCCCGGGTGCGGCGCGGTCGGGAGGATCGACGAATCGGTCGAGACGCGGCATGTCGGCAAGAAGCTTATGGAGCTGCTTCGGGCGCAGGGTCGCGAGGTCGTCAATTGCACGAACGATTACGCGAGCAGCACAAGCGCGAATCTGGCGGAGATATGCCGCCTCGCGAATAAGCAGTATCTGGATCTGTTCGTGTCCGTCCACTTCAACGCCGGCGGCGGCCGAGGCACGGAGGTTTATACATACGGCGGGCGGACGTTCAACGCGGCCGAGGACGCGGCGCGGAACATTGCCGCGCTGGGGTTCAACAATCGCGGCATCAAGGACGGCAGCAATTTGTACGTTCTGCGGCATACGTCCGCGCGGGCAATGCTTGTCGAGGTGTGCTTCGTGGATACCGACGACGCGGATAAGTATTTGAAGCTCGGCGCGGATAAGCTTGCGACGGCGATTTGCGAGGCTATCACCGGCACGAACGCTCCGACGGTCACGCAGACGACGGAGGAGTACACGTCCACGAACGACATCATCTGGGAGCTGCACCATCGCGGAATCATCGGCGATAAGGCGCTGTGGACAGGCTATTGCGGCAGTGACGTCAATGTGTATTGGTTCTGCCGTAAGCTGTGTCAGTACGTGCGCACAAAGCCGACCGGCGAGCACGAGACGGACGAGTATGCCGATGCGCACGACATCGCGTGGGATTTGTGCCATCGCGGCGTGATCGGCGATATGACGCTGTGGGAGGCGTACATGAAGCGGGACGAGAATGTGTATTGGCTCCTTCGCAAGGGGCTAAATTGGTGTAGGACACATTAAATAAAATAGGCGGTCGGGGCGACTCGGCCGCCTATTTGTGTGCATAAAATTACTTTACGGTAAGTTTTTTTGTAAAAAAATACAATTTTGAAGTGCACTTCATTGTGAATAGCGTACATCTCCTTGTAAAATATTTGCAGGAGGTGGGTAAAAATGTACTTTGGCGATGCGTTCGGACGGTCCATACGCGGGCATCGAGAGGGATCGGAATTAAGCCGCGAGAAATTCGCCGAGTTATGCGGGGTAAGTGACAGATGCATTTTTAATATAGAAAACGGCAAGGCGGTGCCGAAGCTCGACACGGCACTCGCTATTTGCCAAAGCTGTCAAATTGACGCGGGAGAACTTGCGAGGTTCTACGCTATGGACGAGGATATACTTATTTAATCTTAGCCGGGGCACCGGTGGGGCGTTCGCCACGGACGCCCTTTTTCCCGTGAGCGAAGGTGCGAATGGGTCGGACGGACTGCTACAATAGCAATACACAACCAAAAACCGTGTAAAAATCGTGTAAGACAAAAAAGAAACCGCGCTATTGCGCGGCTTCTTTAATATTTGGTGGAGCTGAGGGGAATCGAACGAAATTTAATTCGCATAAATACGCCGTTTATACGCTCTTTGACGAATGCTTGACTATATCATAAATCTATTCAGTTTTTCCGCCGTCTCGTTTAAGCGGCTGCTGCGAATATGAGTGTATATATTTTGCGTCACGGATATATCGCTATGTCCCATAAGATGCTGCGCGTCCTTGACGTCAATATCCGCCTCGAATAATATGGTCGCATATGTATGCCGCAGCTGATGAGCGGTAATATTAAGCCCCGTTTCCTCGCAGTATTTGTCCCAGCGTCTATGATAACCCGAGCCGGAAAGAAGCTTGTTTTCCGTATCGTGAAAAACAAATTCGTCAGCATTGCCGCGCGGGAGCTTTTCGGCAAGAATATTCAGCAGTACGACGGAGCGCATACTGTTTTGCGTCTTTGTGCCCTTGATATACGGCTTATTTCCGATGTGATATACCGACTTTGTGACGTGGATCTCCTTGCGCTCAAAGTCAATATCCTTGTACTGCAGCGCCAGCGCTTCGCCCTTGCGAAGTCCGGTATAAAGCAGAAAATACGGAAACAATCCGAAGGTGCAATCGACGCTGTTCCTTACGATTGCTATTTCCTCGTCCGTCAGCGGCTCGCGCTTTTTGGACGCTTGCCCCTTGGGCGTGGAAACATACTGCGTAGGGTCGCTTGCAATGTACCCCTTGATATACGCGAAGCGGAACACGAGCCGCACGACCGACATCTGGTCTTTTATGCTCTTCGTGGCGTACCGCTCGATGGCGAACCGGTTAATATGCCGCTCGATATCGGCGGGCGTAATATCCTTGATGTAGCGGTCGCTGAAATCCTCCCGCGTGTGTTTAAGCAGGGATTCATATCTGTGCGACGTGCTGTACTCGATCTGCGGATAATGCTGTTCCTCCCATTCATCGGCAACCTCGGCGAAGGTTTTACCTTTTTCCTCCTTTTCGGTGTAGGTTAGTATCTGCCGCTGTATGTCGACGGCGGCTTTCTTTTCGGTTTTTTCGGAGCTGTAAAAGTAGATACGCTTGCCGTTGAGCGTAAGAACCTTACACCAGCGCCCGTCTTTTCGTTTTGTCATACAATCACTTCCTCATTTTTTATAAATTTGGGTATTGAAAA
>CANQYQ010000224.1 GCA_947628155.1 uncultured Clostridia bacterium | reverse complement strand
TCCCACCGCTCCACCTTGACAAGGGAACATAATCTTATTTTTTAAGAAAAGTGTTTCACATCATTGATTTCTATACAAAATTTATAATATTAGAACTTGCTTTTATCATTAATTTATAGTACAATAAACATATATTTAACATAAAACAGGAGTATAAAAATGATTACGGTAAATAATGTAGGAATGAATTTCGCGGGACAGCAGCTTTTTTCGGATGTGAATCTGAAATTCACGCCCGGTAACTGCTACGGTGTTATAGGCGCAAACGGCGCGGGGAAATCGACGTTCTTAAAAATCCTGTCGGGCGAATTGGAGCCGACAAAGGGCGAGGTGTCCATAGACCCCAACTGCCGTATGTCGGTTTTAAAGCAGGATCACTTCGCGTTTGATGAGTACACGGTGCTCGACACGATAATTATGGGCAACGAAAAAATGTACTCCATAATGAAGGAAAAGGACGCGATTTACATGAAGGAGGACTTTTCCGACGAGGACGGCATGCGCGCGGCGGAATTAGAGGGCGAGTTCATGGAAATGGGCGGCTACGAGTCGGAAAGCGACGCGTCGAAGCTCATACAGGGACTTGGACTTGACGAGGGACTTTTATATTCGCAGATGTCGTCGCTCGACGGAAACGAAAAGGTAAAGGTGCTTCTGGCGCAGGCCTTATTCGGAAATCCCGATATAATACTTCTCGACGAGCCGACGAACGGACTTGATCTACAGGCGGTCGAGTGGCTCGAAAATTTCCTGCTCGATTACGAGGGCACTGTTATCGTCGTATCGCACGACAGATATTTCCTGAATATCGTCTGCACAAATATCGTCGATATCGATTATACAAAAATTAAAATGTATGTCGGCAACTACGAATTTTGGTACGAATCCTCACAGCTCGTGCAGAAGATGATCAAGCAGCAGAACAAGCGCGCCGAGGAAAAAATAAAGGAATTACAGGCGTTTATACAGCGGTTCTCGGCGAATAAATCAAAGTCGAAGCAGGCGACGAGCCGCAAGAAGATGCTCGATAAGCTGACTGTCGAGGAAATGCCCGCGTCGTCGCGGCGGTACCCGTTCGTGGGATTCGATATGGACAGGGAGGCCGGACGGGATTTGCTCACGGTATCGGAGGTTTCAAAAACCGTGGACGGCGTTAAGGTGCTCGATAAGGTGTCGTTTTCGCTTAACCACGGCGATAAAATAGCGATAATCGGCGATAACGAAATCGCGGTAACCGCGCTTCTTGAAATGCTCGCGCTTGAGGACGAGCCTGACGAGGGCACGGTAAAATGGGGTGTTAGTACGTCTCGAAGCTATTTCCCGAAGGACAATACAAAATATTTCGAAGGCTGCACATTGAACCTTATGGATTGGTTAAGGCAGTACAGCAAGGCGGGTTTTGAGACGCAGAACGAAACGTATATACGCGGATTTTTAGGGCGTATGCTCTTCTCGGGCGACGACGTGTTTAAACCCGTAAACGTGCTTTCCGGCGGAGAAAAGGTGCGCTGTATGCTGTCAAGAATGATGCTGTTCGGTTCGAACGTGCTTTTGCTCGACCAGCCGACGAACCACCTTGACCTTGAATCGATAACGGCTGTCAACAACGGTCTTGCCGCGTTTAAGGGCAACGTGATTTTCGCGTCGCACGACCACGAGTTTATACAGACGATCGCGAACAGGATCATCGATATAAAAGCCGACGGCACGATCGTTGACAGAATGTGTACATTTGACGAATATATCGAAATGATGAGGGAGAAATAATATTATGCCGAGGACGGATAAAGAAACGGAGGGGCTGACCCTCCTGGGGAACAAGAAAACCGAGTACCGCGACGATTACGCGCCGGAGGTCCTGGAGACGTTCGTGAACAAGCACCCGGGCAACGACTACATGGTAACGTTCGACTGCCCGGAATTTACGTCGCTCTGCCCCATAACGGGGCAGCCGGATTTCGCGCATATTTATATAAATTATATTCCCGATAAAAAAATGGTTGAATCGAAGTCGCTGAAGCTGTATCTGTTCAGCTTTCGTAACCGAGGCGACTTCCATGAGGACTGCGTGAATATTATCATGAAGGATCTCGTAAAGCTGATGGAGCCAAAATACTTAGAGGTAAAGGGCGTGTTTATGCCGCGCGGCGGGATTTCGATCTACCCGTTCGCAAATTACGGCAGACCGGGCACAAAATATGAAAAAATCGCGGAGGAACGATTGTTTTCGAGCCTCGCGTTCATGGAGAGATGATTATGGGAAGAAAAGCGTTGGTGGTGCTGTCGGGCGGTCAGGACTCGACGACATGTTTATTTTGGGCGATAGACAAATTCGGAAAGGAAAATGTTGCGGCGGTAGGCTTCGACTACGGGCAGCGTCATAAAATCGAGCTGGAGTGCGCGAGGGAGATCTGCGCGGACGCGGGGATCAACTATGAAATTATTCCCACGCCGATTATAAATCAATTAAGCGCGAATTCATTGACGCGCGATGATATACCCGTGGAGGAAACGAAGCCGGAGGGCGCGCCGCCCAATACGTTTGTTGAGGGGCGAAACCTCTTGTTTTTAAGCTATGCCGCGATTTACGCGAAAACCCACGGTATGACGGAGCTTGTCACGGGCGTGTGCGAAACGGATTTTTCCGGCTACCCCGACTGCCGTGATATTTTTGTGAAATCGCTTAACGTCACGCTGAATTTGGCTATGGATTATAATTTTGTGATCCACACGCCGCTGATGTGGATCGACAAGGCGGCGACTTGGAAGCTGGCGGACGATTTGGGTGTATTGGATATCGTGCGCGATAAGACGCTCACCTGCTATAACGGCGTAAAGGGCGATGGCTGCGGCCATTGCCCCGCGTGTACGCTCAGACGGCGTGGATATGAGACGTTTTTACGGAATAAGAAATAGATTTGTGTTTATCGCTTTTGCATATGGCGGCGCTCTGCTAAGGCCCCCTTGTCAAAGGGGGCCTGGGG
>CANQYQ010000223.1 GCA_947628155.1 uncultured Clostridia bacterium | reverse complement strand
TGGGACGATATGAAGCCGGTTACATATGAGTATAACGACCCCGGAGACGATATGGACGCGCCGATGGATTACGCCGTGTTAAACGGCGGCGACGGCGAGCTGCTTATCGGCGGAACGACCGCGATGCGGCTTGATACGAATATTGAAGGAAAAGCTGCGTGGTCGGTGGATAATCCCGATGTGGCGGATGTGGATAAAAACGGCGTTCTTACGATAAAAAAGAGCGGCTCGGTAACGGTAACGGCCGATATAGACGGTTTTACCGCGTCGAAAACGGTAACCATTCCGCTCACGATTTCCGGCGGCAGACCCGAGCTTAGCGTAGGGGAGCTTGTTCAGCTTTCCTGCAATGTTGCGGAGGACTATACGGACGAGGTAAAATGGGCGGTCGATAATACCGGCGTCGCGTCAATAGATGAAAAAGGCTTATTGACGGTCAAAAAGAGCGGCTCGGTAACGGTGACCGTTACCGTGGCGGGGGAGAGCGTATCAAAAACGTTTAAGATACCCGAATACACGCTGTCGGGAACGCCGTCGTGGAGCGACGCGTCAAACGCGCCCAAGGACAGCGACGATTACCGCAAGGCGGCGGACGGCAATCTTGCAACGTATTTTGACGGGAACCAGAACGGCTATGTTATGTACGATTACGGTACGCCGTACAAGATAAACAAGGTTCGTCTCGCGGCGCGCCCGGGTCACGACGGCAGGACCGTGGGCGGCAAGGTGCAGGGTTCGAACGACGCGATCAATTGGACGGATCTATACACGGTAACAGAGGCGATCCCGGCAAATCAATACACGGACGTAACGGAGTTTGCCAATGATAACGCGTACAGATATTACCGTTATACAAATCCGTCGGAAATGACGAATATCGCGGAATTTGTTATAGATGGCGAACGCTCGGACAATGTTCCCGAGGGCGACCCGACGGTGAAGGATATAGCGGCGTTCACGGATGATTTCGAGAAGCCGGAAACGGTTAATATATTTAACGGCGAATTAAAGGGATTTGAGAACGGAAATATCATATACGCATGCGGACTTGAGCGATTCGGGAATGTGTTTATTCCCGCGAACTCAACCGCCGTATCGGAGCTTGACGAGGCGATCGACCTTAAAGCGAACCAACTGTTCAGAATGAAATTCAATATGTTCTCCGGCTGGGAGGACGGCGGACAGGACAATACATTTGCAATTAAGGACGCGGACGGAAACGACGTCATTTCATTTAAGATTAACGTCGGCTCAAGCTCGCTTACCGAATTTAACGTCGGCGGAGCGAATGTGCTTGACGGCACGCCGAATATACAGTGCAAGAGCAACACCTCGGGACGTACAAGCGCAAACGGCTGGGGTCACGCGTCGCAGCCGTACAGAAATAACATGGGCCTTAACAGAACGGTCGAAATATTGATTGAGGGCGCGGGCAAGGTCAGCGCGGTGTTTGGCGGCGGAACGGGCGATGTTTCCGTTTCGGGAATATTGAATTCGCCGATAAATATAAAATCGCTTGAGCTTACGGGCGCTTGCAATACGGCTATAGACAGAGTTGTGTCATACGATAATTTCGATACCGATGTTATCACGTATAAAGACAACTTTATCGCGCCTACGCCGACGCCGGTGCCTACGCCGACGGCGGTACCGACCGACCCGCCGGAACTGCCGGAGGATGGAACGCTTATAAGCCTGAATTTCGATAACTCAGATTTGACAAGCGGTTCAACATACGGCAAGGCTTCGGGCGCTCCGCTCTTTGTCGAGGTTGACGGCAGAAAGGCGGCGCAGTTTACGAACACGGCCGCGACCGCCATTAAGCTCACTGACACGAACGGTAACGGGATTTTGGCCGGTCGGAATGAGGCGACCGTTTCATTCTCGTTTAAGCCTACCAACACGAGCACATCGTGGTGGTTCTTCACAGCGCCGAACGATAACGAGCAGGAATATCAGCAGGAGCATTACATAGGCGCGCTGAGCAATACGCAGCTGAGCATCGAAAGGTATAACGGCGGCTCGCGGGCGGTGGCGAATACTGGCGCGATTAAGACGAACGAATGGAACAGCGTTATCATTTCGCTCGGTGAGGATAAAACGGATTTATATATTAACGGAACCCGCGTAAGCAGCGTCGAATCAAAATTTAAGCTTCCGGATATTCTCGGAAATAATCCGGTAGCGTATATCGGACGCGCGAACTGGGGAACGGGAGAATACGCGACCGGATATATAGATGATTTCGTGATTAAAACGGGCGCGTTAAAATCCGCGCTTGACGATATTGATTTGGGAGATTTGTCGGCGGTGACGCAAAATCTTACGCTGCCGACAGACGGCGGTATTACGTGGACTTCATCGGATGATACCGTAATAGACAATACCGGTAAGGTTACGCGCGGGGACGATACGAAAACCGTGACGCTTACCGCGAGTGTGACGGAAAACGGCATACCGTTTACGAAAACGTTTGAGGTTACGGTAAAGGGATATCTCGCGGCGGCGGATTCGTTTACGGCCTATGCCGAGGGCAAGACGATTTACTACACAAGCGATTACGGCGAAAACGAGAAATACGGCTTGTCGGTTACGATTTCGGGCGGCGATTCATTAAGCGTAAATCAGATCGATAATCAAGGCAGCGGGAAATTCGATGGCTTGGCAAACGGCACGTACAAAATCAGTTATACGCTTAATTCCGCTCCTGTAAAGGCGGTTACAAAGACGGTTATCGTGAAGGATGAGATCACTCCGGCGGCATATCTGTTCGCGCACTTTATGAACACGGAGGGCGACGCGGACGATGAGCAGATTTATTTCTCCGTATCGAGGGACGGCACAAACTGGACGACGCTTAACAATAAGCAGCCGGTGCTTACGAGCAATGTCGGTGAGAAGGGTGTGCGCGACCCGTACATACTTCGCGGCGAGGACGGCAAATTCTTTGTAATAGCGACGGATTTGAGCATCTATAACCTCGGTATTACGCAGGGCAGCAACAAATGGGG
>CANQYQ010000222.1 GCA_947628155.1 uncultured Clostridia bacterium | reverse complement strand
CCGTCGAGAATAAATAGCTCCCCGGCAGCTTTAAATAGTTTTCGTTGATCTTTACCATAATTCTTTCTCCTTTTTATATTTACATAATTTAAATTTATGTTTATCAATCCACCGTAATCTCGCCGTCGAACACGAACGCGGCGGGGCCGGTCATATACACGCAGTTATCGCCCTTATCATCCCATTTAATATGCAGCGTACCGCCCAGCAGCACCAAATCCGCCTCATCGCCCACAAGACCGCTGAGCTTTGCCGCGACGAATGTCGCGCACGCGC
This sequence comes from uncultured Clostridia bacterium, assembly GCA_947628155.1. GTDB lineage: Bacteria > Bacillota > Clostridia > UBA1381 > UBA1381 > 12844. The sequence continues at coordinate 2,812 of CANQYQ010000222.1, read as the reverse complement.
CCGTGCCGCAGGCAAGCGTTTCGCCAGCGCCGCGCTCCCATACGCGCATTTTTATCGTATGGTCGTCCACAATCTGCGCGAACTCCGTATTGATACGGCGCGGGAACAGCGGATGGTTCTCAAATTTCGGGCCGATTTTTCCGATTTCGAGAGAATCCGTATCGTCGATAAATGTCACCGCGTGGGGATTCCCCATTGAAACGCCGGTCACCTTGTACGTTTTCCCGTCAACCTCTATCGGTTCTTCTATAAACCTGTCAAGCTCAGAATCGATAGGTATGTTTTTCGGCACTAATTCCGGCTCGCCCATATTGACCTCGACAGTGCCGACCTCGCCGTTATCGTTTAAATTAAGCTTTAAAATTTTAATACCCGCGAGCGTCTCAAGTGTGATTTCAGTCTTATCCGTCAGGCCCCTGTCATGGACGTACTTTCCGACGCAGCGCGTCGCGTTGCCGCACATCTCGGCCTGCGAACCGTCGCTGTTATACATATCCATTCTGAAATCCGCCTTATCCGACGGGCATATAAGTACAAGCCCGTCCGAGCCTATGCCGAAATGGCGGTCGGACACCGTCTTTGCCGTTGCGTTTATATCCGCGACGGTTTCCTCGAAGCAGTTGACGTATATGTAATCGTTACCCGCTCCGTGCATCTTTGTAAACTTAAACGTCTGCATTTTAATATCCCTTCCGTTTTTATATTTTTAAATGTTCAATATCGATCTTGCCGTATCAATAAACCGCGCGCCCGTGTCCATGCTGCGTTTTTGTATAAATCTGTGCGCTTGCTGCTCCGTCATCATATATGTCTCCATAAGATACAGCTTTGCTTTATTTATTATCTTATCATCCTCGGGCGCTCTGCCCGTATTTCTGCTTCGCTGTTCTATGACTCCCAAAAAGATTTCAATGGAGGAAATAAGCTGCTGACGCGACACCGGCAGCGGTACGGTCAAAATATCGGGGTTTTCTATTTGCGTATCCGCTTTTACGATGGACATAAGCTTTTGCCCTTCGCGCATATCCTCATATACCGCGTCCGCTACAGCATCCGGAAGCTTGCGGCCCATAATTACAAGGACCTCGTCTATATCCGAGATATAGCGTATAAGCTCCGCCTTTGTACGGCAAATCATTTCAACGTCGTATCCGGTGCCGTACAGCATTTTCTTTATTTTCTCCGCGGTTTCCTTTTTGGAAAAAGCCAGAACTACCCTCTCGGTCATCTGTTCTCATCTCCGCTGAAATTTTTACCGTACCGCGCTGTCAGCATGTCAGATACTTGTTTATCTCCCACTGACTTATCGACCTTCTGTATTCGTCGTATTCGCCTCTCTTTGCGTCGATATAGCGGCGTTTTAGCTCCTCGCCCAAAAGCTCCGTCACGAAATCCGATCCCTTAGCAATATTCAAAGCCTCATTCAGGCTTATCGGCAAATTCTTTACGCCCAGCTTTTCACGCTCCGAACGGCTTAAATCATACAGATTTATGTCGATTCCCGCCGGCAGCTCATAACTGCCCTTGATACCTTCAAGTCCGGCTTTTAAGCAGGCCGCCAGAGCAAGATACGGATTTGCCGTCATATCCGGAAGACGGAGTTCGATACGCGTGTTTACGGGTTTGGCGCTGTGCGGGACTCTCACAAGCAGGCTCCTGTTATTTTCCGACCACGAAATGAAGCACGGCGCGTCATAACCGGGAATGAACCGCTTATATGAATTAACCGTGGGGTTGGTAATGCATGCCATATGCGGGATAAAATTGAGCAGTCCGGCAATAAATTTATAACCCGTATCCGACAGGCGCGCTTCGCCGCCGCTGTAAAACGCGTTATTGCCATCCTTGTCAAACAAGGACATTGTAAGGTGCATACCGCTCCCCGGCTCATTTGGAAACGGCTTCGGCATAAACGTAGCGTGAAGACCGTGCTTTGCGGCAATGGTTTTTACCACGCTTTTAAAGGTCGCGAGCCTATCGGCTGTCGTAAGCACGCCGCCGTGCTTAAATACGATCTCGTGCTGCCCGCATGCCGATTCATGGTGTGACGATTCTATCTTATAACCCATTTCCTCAAGCGTCAGGCATATATCACGACGGCAGTTCTCGCCGTTGTCCGCCGGCGCGATGTCAAAATACCCCGCTCTGTCGTGCGGCTCCGCGGTAGGTTCGCCGTCCTCGCCGGTGTTCATAAGGAAAAATTCACACTCGGGCCCTACCTCGAAAATGTATCCCATATCCGCGGCTTCCTTTATAACGCGCTTTAATACCATTCTCGGGTCGCACGCGATATCGCCGCCGGACGGCGTTTTGGCGTCGCAGATAAGCCGCGCGACCTTGCCCTGATGCGGCCGCCACGGGAATATCGCGAATGTGTTAAGGTCGGGGCAAAGGCGTATATCGCTGTCCTCAATGCTTACAAAACCCTCGACCGCCGAGCCGTCGCAGACAAATTCATTGTTGAGAGCATCCTCAAGCTTTGAGTCGGTTATAGCGGTATTTTTCATATGCCCGAGCATATCGGTAAACTGAAGCCGTATAAATTTTACATCCTCATCCCGCACCAGCTTCATAATCTCGCTTTTTGTAGCCATAATCATTCTCCTTCCAGACGTTTCTCCGCAAATAAAAGGGCACAAAATCCCACGGATCACCGCAGATTAAGCGCCCTTGCTTCTTTAGTAATTGTATTCTATCACATAAAAACCCGTTTGTCAACTAATTGTTGCCGCACCCCACGGAAATCAATTTTCATGCATAATATTTAAAATATGCATAGGTTCGAGGAGGCAGTCGAGCATAATTTTAGAAA
>CANQYQ010000221.1 GCA_947628155.1 uncultured Clostridia bacterium | reverse complement strand
TTTATTCCAACCTGTGTCGCCGCCTGCGTCTGCTGCGGAATAAACGCCCTTTGGTACGGATTCTCCGGTGTATGCTGTCCGGTAAAGAAATCCTTTGCCTCTGTCGCCGCCTCCGTCGCCATCGCCGGAACGCCGCCGGCCAATGATGAGCCGACGTTTATAATTCCGCCCATTATCTTATGCTTGTTCGAAACATCGCTCATAAGATTCATCCTTGCGGACGCTATACGGCTGTCTATCTCCGGCGTGATTTTTTCAAAATATGAATTTGCCGCTCCCTTGCCGTATGCTCCTAAAATATATGTATACTGCGCCTTCTCGTCGTTTGTCATATTAACGACGCGATTTTCCTTTTCCGTCAGCTCTGTATATCGCTTATTTTTGTCCGACGCCGTTACTATGCCGTTTTCATCCGTCCTGATATCCGATAAGCCCTTTAAGGTGTTAATTATAATATTATCGTCGCTGTGTGACCCCGCCGTAATATACGCCTTGTATTCCTCGTTCTCCTTTGTAGCTTTTTCAAGCTCCGCCAAAGCATTGTTTTGGTCCTGGAACATTTTCATCCAATACATATTGTGTTCAAGCCCGTCATCGCCGCCTAAAAGCCGTCCGAATGTGCTCGTGCTCCCGTCCTCGGGATTTGTAACTTGGATATTCCTGATTCCGTCAAGAATTTTATTGTTTTCTTCGATTGCCCGCACTGCGGCTTGCTTTTGCTCCGCGTCGGCAAACGCGTTCCGGTGATATGTTTCCAGTTTTTCATTATATTCCTGCTGGCTCCTGTTTTCATACACGCCGCTTTTGCCTTGGAGCTTATTGGCTATTACCGTTTCCGGCTGACTTCCCGCGACAAGCTCCGCTATATTTTCAAAGCCTTCTCTTATTTTCTGGCCCGTTGTCATTTCCGGCGGCTTTCCGGCTGCCTGCTGCTTTTCATATTGGCCGAACATGCTCTTGAACTGCGATTTTGTCATTTCGCCGTTCTCGACCATATTCCGCGCCACGTCGTAAGCGTACGCCGTAGATTTTGTTTCCTTCTCGATTCGTTTAATATAATCCCTCGCCGACGTTGCCTTTGACGTTCTGTAGTTATCCGCGTCATCCCTCACGCTCTTATCTCTGAGCGACTTCGGCGCGGAATTTTTTGTCGCGCTGAATGCCGATTTGCTTACGTCGTTCCTATCCGCCGAGCTTCTGCTGTTCAGCGTGCCGAACGTCGGAACAAATTTCCTGTCCGTTTTCAATGCCGCCGGAGCGCTGTAATCAGAGCCGCTTGTCGTACGGCTCTGATTACGATTTGTGTTTATGCTTCCTGTATTGGTGCGGTTTGTATTAACGGAGCTGCTTCCGCCGGTTGAGTTATTATAATTTCTTCCTCCCGCCGAGCTGTTGTTTCCGCCGCCGGAGCTGCTGCTCCCGGATGAACCGCCGGAGCCTTTATTGCTCGATGAACCGGATAATACCGGCGACCCGTATTTCTTCGCCGTATTTGCGAACGCCGAACCGCCTCCGCCGGAGCTGCTCCCGGATGAACCGCCGGTGTTCTTCAGCGTTGATGTTGAGCTTGTTCCTGTACGCTGTTCTATAATCTGTCCGCCCTTATTTTGAGACGCGAGATTTCCGAACGCCCGTTGCAGCTGCTCCTGCGTCGGCTCCTTCTTCTTTTTATCATCCGTTGTTATCTCTATCGTTTTGCCCGATCTGGTCGTAAATGTTCTTGGCATATCCTTTCACCTCGTTTTAACCGCTCGCCATTTTGCTGTATGCCGCCCAGAGCGGTAAATACTGCTTCTGATATTCTAATTCCGCGTCTCTGTTTCCGTCCGTAGAATAATAATTTGAATAATAATCCTCCTGATACGGATGTGACGGGAACCCTGTATAACCCATGTCCTCAACAGACATAAATCTACTTTCTCCGTTCTCGCCCGGGTATGTTATTCCAAGCTTACCGGAAATCGCGTCCCATTGCGGGAATCCGCCCATCATTCTCGCTATTGCCCAAAAATTATTCCAACGCGTATTCTGTAGATTCGCCTCATTTATGTCATTGGATATATCCTGACCTCTGATTGTGCCCTCATTATATTTGTATGTTTGCTCCTTCTCCGGCCGGTAATATTCATCGTCAATCGCGTTGCGGTAATTTGTCGATTTATTTTCAATTTCCGTCTGCCGCCTGTCCGCCTGTGTTTCGCTCCAATCCCGCTCGTCAAGAAATCTCTGATAATCCGTATCGAGCGCCGTCCGGTAATCTTCGATTGCGTCGCGGTTTATCTGATATTGCTGGTCCGCGTACTGTCTCGCGAAATTCGCATAATCGGCCGAATCGGTAAACTGATTGCGCACCCTGTCATATGCCTGCTGCGCGTACTGCGGGATCGCTTCCGCCACCTTCTGCTGTGAATTAAACAGCTCGCCCGCGATCGAACGCGCGTTTACTCCGCCGTAACCGCCGTTTAAGTCCGCCGCCCGTGCCGCCGCGTCCTGCGCCGTTTTATATTTCTGCTGCATCGCCAGCTTCGCATAAGCCTGATATTCCTTATCCTTATTCGGATCATAGGAAAAATCTCTGTATTTGTTCCATTGCTCCGTAACCTGCGGTATATATTCCCTCGCCCATTGGTCATACATATCCGCCGGCTTTATATTCGCGTTCTCCTTCGCCTGCGAAATTGCTTTGTCGATATCCGATTGCCGCACATACGCTATTCCGTTTTCAACATAAACCGGATTGATCGGCGTTCCGCCTATGGATACCGTTCCGCTGCCCTGGTCCCATTTTACAAGGTTCCCGAGCCCCGACTCCGACGCGTATGACGCCGCGCCTACTATTCTGTCGCCCATCTGTTCGTATGCCTGGTTCGTAAGCTGATTAAGCGCGGCGTTGTTGCCGTAGGAAACGCCGTCCTTTACATAACCCGGTGCGGTAACTCCGATTCCGTCTATCGTTACCAGGCCGTTCGCCATGTCCCATCCTATCCTGTTTGTGTCAACACCTCTGTTTACAAGTCCTTGCCTTAACGCCGTGTTCCCGTTTTCGTCATATAGGCCCTCAGTCGTTCTTTTATTCGTATATTGCGGCGGACCTGCCGCCGC
>CANQYQ010000220.1 GCA_947628155.1 uncultured Clostridia bacterium | reverse complement strand
CCGACTCGCCGACCGGACCGTTCGTTGACAAGGGCGTTATAGTAAAGGGCGGCTCGCTGTCGGGGCAGATGATAGACTCGGCGGTGTTTACGGACGACGACGGGCAATCGTATCTCTATTGGGGCAACGGCTCGATGTACGGCGCGAAGCTCTCGGACGATATGCTCTCGATCGACGGCGATATAAAAAAGCTTAATCCGTCCAACTTCCGCGAAGGCTCGTTTATGATAAAAAGAAACGGCGTTTACTACATGATGTGGTCGGACGACGATACGGGAAGCCCGGATTATAACGTGCGGTACGGCATTATGGATTCGCCGCTCGGCACGATAAAGGGTAACACGCGAATTCTCCACAGAAGCAGCGCGCAGTCGGATATAATCAAAGGAACGGGACATCATTCGGTCATAAACATTCCCGGCACGGACGATTGGTACATATGCTACCACCGCTTCAACACCGCGCTTTACGGTCATCAGGAAACGCAGAGCAGCGCGGCGGGAAACCACCGCGAGGTGTGCATTGACAAGCTCGAATTTGATGAAAACGGCAATATAAAGCCGGTCGTTCCGATGCTTAAGGGTATTACCGAGTCCGTGCCCCCCGTAAAGCGCCCGCTCGAAATAACGAAGGCGGACGCGAACGATAATATTCTGACATGGAGCGTTTCGGCCGAGGGACTTGACGGCGCGGATATTTACACCGCGCTGTACGACGGCGAGTCAAGGCTCGTATGTATCGAAAAGAATACACTCTCCGGCGAATTTGAAATTGCGCCAAGTGAAAAATATACTCTTAAGGCGTTCGCGTGGGAAAAGAACACGCAAAAACCGCTGACCGGCACGGCAGAAAAGGCGGTCGGCGAATAAAAACGTATCAAAAAATTTACAATATCAGGAGGGATGAATATGAAAGGGAAACGAATTATAAGCGCGTATCTGGCGTCGATGATCGCGGCGGCGTTTATGGTACCGGTAAGCGCTGACGGCGAAATAACATCGCTCAGCGGCTTGCAATCGGCGTTTGCAAACGGCGGCAGCTATACGATAGGCGCGGATTTTAACGTCACAAACAGCGGCATTACCAAGGCTGTTACGATCGACGGCGGCAATCATACGCTCATAAGCACGCAGACGGGCAATGATTCCACGATTTTTCAGAACGAAAATGTAAGCTCAACTCTTACAAATCTCACGATTACCGGAAACGCGAAAACGGACGTCGGGATTTGGGACGGCGCGGGCAGCATGACGATAACGGACGCGGCCGTGCAAAATTACAGCGTCACGTCGTCGGGACGGCGTTCGGCAATATGCTCGGGCTCGGCAGGTACTGGCAAGCAGGGAAATATTACGCTTAACAATGTCAAATTCAAAAATAATTCCGAGTTTGATATAACCGTCGCGGATTCGGCGGCCGTTACGATAAACGCGGGAACGGAGCTTCAAAAGCTGCGTTTGCAGTCGAATACGTGCAAGCTCAATATAGGCGAAAATTGGTCGGGTTCGTTTGCGATTACGATGGATTCGCCCGCGAATGTCGAGCTTGGCACAGTCGGCGCGGGCGCGGACATTTCGGGAATTACCATGAGCGGCGCGCCGGGGTACGAGGTCAAAAACGACGGCGGCAAGCTTAAAATAGCCAACGAAAACGGCGCGGAAATTCATTTTGACATGGGCACGCGCGAAACGCTCTACCACGGCTCGACCGGCTTTTTGTACGGCGCGGCTGAAATAAACGTGCCGTCGATAGATTTGCTTTACGGCTTAAAGCCTGACACGATGGTGCAAAAGGCGTACGGCGGATTGCAGCACCCGACGGGCGACGCGGTAAGGACAAAATCCGCTCTCGAGGCGGCCGGAGTGCGCGATATGCAGGTGTATCTGCAGGATATCTACCTCGAATGGCCTTACAACGCGCCGATGAAAAACGGCTCGCTCGATGTTGACGGCTACACAAAAACGTGCGAGGAGATCCTTTACGCGATGATTTGCGACAAGGCGGACGCAAATACAGATGGCGCTTTCCTCGGCAGCGATGGAAACTATTATAAACTCAACGAACCGGAAGCGAAAAAGTACAGTTACGTTTTATTTAACGAACCCGACAATATCTGGTACGGCGGAAATCTCGCGGGACTCGAAGCGGCGTGGAAGCAGGTTTACGAGGCGGTGCACAAAATTGACCCTAACGCGCGCTGCGCCGGCCCGAACTTCGCGGGGTTTAACGCGAATACATACGACAGCTTCCTGTCATACTGCTATAACAACAACTGTCTGCCCGAGCTTATAACATGGCACGAGCTCGGCGACGCCTCGCTTACCGCGTTTTTCAACAATTATAATTCGGTTAAAAACTCGGCGGCAAAATATTACACCGACGCGTACGCGGAAAAATCCGGCAGAAGCTATCAGCCGGAGCTGCTTGTAAACGAGTATGCGCGCCATTACGATATAGCAACGTCCGGCGGACTTGTGAAATGGCTTTCGATGTTCGAGGATAAGGACATGAGCGGCTGTATGGCGTACTGGGGCATGGCTAACTCATTAAACGAGGTTGCCGCCGACCAGAACAGTCCCTCGTCAACATGGTGGGTGTACCACTGGTACGCGCAGATGACGGGCGCGCAGTGTCCGCTCACGTCTCCCTCATTCGCCGCGACGCGCTTTTACGGCGTGACCTCGTATGACGAAAACATAAACACGGCCTATGCGCTTTTCGGCGGCAGCGAGGACAAGCACGGCAAGGAAACCGTTTATCTTGATAATATGAACGCGACCTCGCTCGCGAACGAAAACGGCGCGGTCAGCGTAAAGGTGTACGCGGTCGGATTTTCCGGTCAGCAGGGCGCGAACTATAAGCCGGAGGTAATATTCGACAGCGCGGTCAGCATTACGGACAACTCGCTCAAAATCCAGGTTACCGATACGGACGAAATGAACGCGTATTTCGCGGTAATAACGCCCGCGCCCGTTCCGTCGGAGGCAACTGCTATGGAAAACGTAAGGCTTTCCACGGACGCTTACGAGGCGGAGGACGCGCAGCTTCTGGGTGGCGCGGCGGCGTATACGCAGACAGGCTGGAGCACATGGGCGGCGTCCGGACGTAAGGACGTCGGCAGTATCAACAACAACGGC
>CANQYQ010000219.1 GCA_947628155.1 uncultured Clostridia bacterium | reverse complement strand
CCCCCCCCCCACTGTCAAGATGAGATTGGGATTTTTTTGTTAAATTCACGTAATTTTGTCATTTTTGCACAAAAAAATATCCTTTGTTTTGTGCACAAAGGATATTTTATATTCACATAAAATTAAAATCAATCCTCGGCCGTGAACCTAAACTCGGTCGTGTGGGAATATTCCTCACCGGCTCTAAGTACCGGCCCGGGGAAATGCCTATGCGTCATGGCGTTGGGGAAGCACTGCGTTTCAAGGCAGAACGCCGCGTGAAGTCCGCCCTTCGCGCCGCCCTTGTAATTGCCCTCGGGGAGTCCGTTTGACGTGTAGAGCTGCATCGCCGGCGCGTCGGTATACACCGTCATAACAACGCCGTTATCGGGGCATTTCGCGCGCGCCGCAAACCGCATTCCAACGCCCTCTATGACATAGTTATGGTCATATCCGTTAAATAATTCTATCTGCTCATGGCCGCTTGTAAAACCTTCGCCTATCGCCTTTTCCGCGCGGAAATCGAACGGCGTACCCTCTACCGAAAGCACCTCGCCCGTAGGCATGCCCTCATCGTCGTTAGGCGTATAGAACGGCGCGTTAAGACGGAGGATTTGAGCGTCTATAACGCCGTATCCGGCAAGGTTGAAATAGCTGTGGTTTGTGAGATTTACAACCGTGTCCGCGTCGCTCACAGCTTTATATTCAATTCTGAATATGTTATCCGCTGTGACAGTATATGTGACCGTCACGTCAAGATTGCCCGGGAATCCCTCGTCCCCGTCGGGCGAATGGAGCGTAAGTATAAGCGCCGGCGCATCGTCCGTGCCCGATTCCTCGGCCGCCCAAACCTTTTTGTCAAAGCCGATTATGCCCCCGTGGAGGTTGTTGCTGTTCTCGTTTGGATTGAGCTCATACGTTTTGCCGTTAAGCTCAAACCTGCTGAGCGCGATCCTGTTCGCGTGACGGCCGATAAGCGCGCCGACATATCCGGCATTGTCAAAATATTCCTCTAAATTGTTCCGCCCTAAAACGACATCAACCGTGCCGCCGTTCGCGTCCGGAACATGCAGCTTTGTTATTATGCCGCCGTAGGTGAGTATCTCCGCCGACATGCCGTTCCCGTTCTCAAGTGTGTAAGCGTAAACCGTCTCCCCGGTTCGCGCTGTGCCGTATTCCCTTTTTTTAATCATTTTGTGTCTCCTTTCATTTATTCATCCAGTTTTAATACGGACATAAACGCCTCCTGCGGAACCTCTACGCTTCCGACACGGCGCATGCGTTTTTTGCCTTCCTTCTGCTTTTCAAGCAGCTTTTTCTTTCGTGTTATATCTCCGCCGTAGCATTTCGCAAGTACGTCCTTGCGCATTGCCCTGACAGTCTCACGCGCTATGATTTTCGAGCCTATCGCCGCCTGGATAGGTACCTCGAAAAGCTGGCGCGGTATTGAACCCTTTAATTTTTCGCACATCTTACGCGCGCGCGGATACGCGTTATCCTTGTGGATAATGAATGACAGCGCGTCCACCGCCTCGCCGTTAAGTAAAATATCAAGCTTTACCAGCGATGACGGACTGTATCCAGACAGCTCATAATCGAACGACGCATAGCCGCGCGTACGCGATTTGAGCGCGTCGAAAAAGTCGTAGATTATCTCATTTAGCGGCAGCTCGTAGAATATCTCCGCACGCGTGTCATCCATGTACGTCATGTTTTTATATATGCCGCGCCGCTCCTGACACAGCTCCATGACGCTGCCGACATAATCCTTCGGCGACATGATCGTCGCGTCAACCATCGGCTCCTCCATATGCTCAATTTCAGCCGGGTCGGGCAGATTCGCGGGGTTGTCCACCCAAATCATGCTGCCGTTTGTCTTAAAGACCTTGTAAATTACGCTCGGCGCGGTCGTCACAAGGTCGAGATCGTATTCTCGCTCGAGGCGCTCTTGTATAATTTCCATATGCAAAAGCCCCAAAAATCCGCAGCGGAAGCCGAATCCGAGCGCGGCCGACGTTTCCGGCTCGAACATCAGCGCCGCATCATTAAGCTGCAGCTTTTGCAGCGCTTCCTTCAGGTCCTCGTAATGCGCCCCGTCGGCCGGGTAGATCCCGCAGTATACCATGGGATTTACCTTCTTATAGCCAGGCAGAGGTTCGGCCGCGCCGTTGATCGTTGTGGTAACGGTATCGCCCACGCGCGTGTCGTGAATATTTTTTATACTCGCCGCGATGTAGCCGACGTCGCCCGCCGCAAGCCGCTTCGTCGGGATAAGTCCCGACGGATGCATCATGCCAACCTCTACGACGTCAAATTCCGCGTCCGTAGCCATCATTTTTATGCGCTGTCCGACCGTGAGCGAGCCTTCCATGACTCGTACATATACGATTACGCCGCGGTAGCTGTCGTAATATGAATCGAATATAAGCGCCTTTAACGGCGCGTCCTCGTCTCCATCGGGCGCGGGGATTTTTTCAACGATAACATCTAAGACCTGTTCCACGTTAAGGCCCGTTTTCGCGGAAATCCTTGGCGCATCCTCGGCTGGAATGCCGATAACGTCCTCGATCTCGCGTATTGCCGTTTCCGGATTGGCGCTCGGCAAGTCTATCTTATTTATCACCGGCGCTACCTCTAAGCCGTGGTCTACCGCAAGGTAAGTATTCGCAAGCGTCTGCGCCTCTATCCCCTGCGACGCGTCCACGATTAATATAGCGCCCTCGCATGCCGCTAATGAACGCGACACCTCGTAATTGAAGTCCACATGCCCGGGCGTGTCGATCAAGTTAAGCGTGTATTCATCCCCATCCGCGCGCTTGTATTTAAGCGTCACCGCGTGCGCCTTGATCGTGATGCCGCGCTCGCGCTCCAGATCCATATCGTCTAAAAGCTGCTCCTTCATTTCACGCTCGCTTACCTCGTTCGTAAGCTCCAGAAGCCTGTCCGCTAAAGTGGATTTGCCGTGGTCGATGTGCGCTATTATGCAAAAATTCCGTATTTTTTCCTGTCTCTCGTTTGGCATTGTTATTCTCCTGAATCAGTTTCATGTAAATTTTAGTTTATCGCGCAAATGCGTATGGGAAACACCGTAGGGGCGGTCATCGGCCGCCCGTGTTCCGTAACCCAATATGGTATACGGCGGGTGTTAGCCTCCCTTGTCAAAGGGAGGTGGCATT
>CANQYQ010000218.1 GCA_947628155.1 uncultured Clostridia bacterium | reverse complement strand
GAGCTTGCGCTCGGAGTCGCGGACGCGGATAAGGCGGACAAAATCATGCCGGGCGCAATGTGCGCTGTGACGACGCACTACGGACCGTATTCTAAACTTCCCGAGGCGTACGGGGCGGTGACAAAATGGATAAGCGAAAACGGCTATGAGATAGCCGCGCCGCCGTATGAGATATACGTAACGTCGCATTTTGACAAAATCCCGCCGTCTGAATGGGAAACGCGCGTGTTTTTTCCTGTGAAAAAACGTTAATTGACATTTAAAAAATCCCGTTCGCAAAAATAGCGGACGGGATTTTTCCGTATAAGCTGAACTTATCAAATACATTAGAAATCCGAATTGATTTTTGTTTTCAGAAGTATTAAAATTATAGTAGATATATACAAAGACAGAGGTGAGCAGGATGAATAAACTGAAAAGCTGTATATCATTTGTGGCAGCAGCTGTAACAGTATGCGTAGGTTTTGGGGTGCTTGCAAACACCGGCTTACGCGATGAAACCACAGGAGTGAGAGATTACACCGTTTATGCGGCGGATAATAATGAAAATGCGTCGGTTGTATATATGACGACGGAAATCACTCCCGAAGCGCTTGTTAAAATATATGACAGGCTCGGCTTTGAGCCGGAGGGTAATGTAGCGGTTAAAATGTCCACCGGCGAGCCGCCTAACAGCAACTATTTAAGACCGGAGCTTATCGGCGATTTGGTTGAAAAGGTTGACGGCACGATCGTTGAATGTAATACCGCATACGGCGGCAGACGTGCGTCAACGGCAGCGCATAAACAGGTTATAGAGGATCATGGTCTTAACGCTATATCAAAGAATGGTGTCGCGGATATTATGGACGAGAACGGTTCCATGACTATTCCCGTCCCCGCGCCCGCAAGCGGCACGTCAACGATAACCGAGGATTATGTCGGAGCGCACCTTGCCAACTACGACTCCCTTATCTCCCTTGCCCACTTCAAAGGTCACGCTATGGCGGGTTACAGTGGCGCGATTAAGAATATGTCGATCGGTATCGGCTCATCCGAAGGAAAATGCTGGATACACAGTGCCGGAACGTCGCATACAAGTCCGTGGGGCGGAAATCAGGATAGATTTCTCGAATCAATGGGCGATGCGACAAGTGCAGTTGTAAACTTTATGGGTGGTAAAGTTGTGTATATAAATGTAATGAACCGCCTTTCCGTAGACTGCGATTGTGACGGAAATCCCGCTGAGCCGGATATGCACGATATAGGCATACTCGCCTCGTATGATCCTGTTGCTCTCGATCAGGCGTGTCTTGATTTAATCTACGCACAGAAGGACGGCGACGGAAAATCTCTTGTAGAGCGAATTGAAAGCAGAAACGGTCTGCATACGCTCGAACACGCGGCTCAAATAGGCATAGGCAGCAGAGAGTATCATCTTGTAGATATAGACAATGAACCCACGCCGCGTCCACAGGCAAATATGACCTATACGGACGGAGTGCTTACAATAAGCAACCTCGTAGGAGATGCGAAGCTCATTCATGCGTCATACAAGGACGGCGCGCTTTCGGGGCTTGAAATAACCGAAGCTGCAAACGGCACAACGAATGTGGAAACGAGAAACGGCGATAAGTTTATGCTTTGGAGCGCAGTCGGTGAAATGCTGCCGCTGAGTACGCCAGTCACCGTTGAAACGGGAACATATAACGAAGATAATAAATCGAAGATTTTGATTACATATTTCTCGCGCGCAGGTGAGAATTGGCAGGTAGGCAATGTAGAAAAAGGAAATACCGCTGTTATCGCGGACTATATTAACGAAAAAGTCGATGCCGATGTATTTGAAATCACGCCGGTTGACCCATATCCCGAAAGCTATAACGAAACATTGACGCGGGTTCAGAGTGAGCGCGACAATGACGAGCGCCCCGGATTTAACGGAGAAATTGAAAACTTCGACCAATATGATACGGTGTTCTTAGGCTACCCGATATGGTACGGCGGTCTGCCGATGATTATGTACACATTCCTCGAAAAATACGATATGTCCGGCAAAACTGTAATTCCGTTTTCCACTCACGGCGGTAGCGGTTGGGGCAGCACAAAAAGCGAACTGAGCACGCTATGCCCCGACGCCGAATTTGCTGACGGATTTTCAACAGCCGGAACAAACGCAAGGAGCGCGCAGAATGCGGTTAATTCATGGCTTGAAGGTTTAGGATATTAAATTGCAGCAGCAATTTAATATATATATTTTAGACGAGAGGAGATGTCAATATGACAAAAGCAAAGAAAAGTATAGCCTTTATCACGGCTATGGCGGTGGTTTGTCTTGCGTTCGGACTGTTCGCATGGCATACAAATAAGCCGCAGGGCGAGTCAGCTCTTGCGGCGAGCGCGGAGCAAATTTTAACTCTGCAAATCGGTAATCCGCAAATGACGGTGGACGGCGAGGAACGCGAAATTGACCCCGGACGCGGAACTGTTCCAGTGCTCGTGAATAACGCGAGGACGCTGCTGCCTGTGCGAGCTGTTGTCGAGGCGGTAGGCGGTACGGTTGAGTGGGATGAAAACACAAGCACCGCGACACTTACATACGGAAGCGACGTGATCAGGCTGACAATAGACAGCACGACCGCGTACTTAAATGATGAGGCACAGACGCTCGATGTTGCGCCGACCACAATTAACGACCGTACAATGCTGCCGATACGGTTTATCGCGGAGAGCTTTAAGTTTACGGTAGACTGGGATGGCGATACGCAAACGGTAACAATAACCGTTCCGGCAAAGGAGGACGAACCTATGGCAACGACAAATGTGACAGCAGCGCCAACAACGGCAACAACAGCACCGACAACTGCCACGGGCGGACAAACATCGGACGCACCTGTTGTTTACATGACAACCGACATCACGTCCGAAGCGCTTGTAGAAATCTACGATAAGCTCGGATTTAACGCCGAAGGTAATGTAGCGGTAAAAATGTCAACGGGCGAGCCGCCCAACAGTAACTATTTAAGACCGGAGCTTATCGGCGATTTGGTTAAAAAGGTTGACGGCACGATTGTCGAGTGCAACACGGCTTACGGCGGCTCAAGAAGCGAAACTGCCATGCACGAGCAGGTCATAGAGGATCACGGTCTTAACGCCATATCCAAAGGCGGCAAGGCTGATATTATGGACAG
>CANQYQ010000217.1 GCA_947628155.1 uncultured Clostridia bacterium | reverse complement strand
TGACGGACCCGTTCTTGACAGCGGCATACCGCTTGACAGCGCGATCCCGCTTAATATGGGCGAGCGGTTCGATTTCACGGACGTTAAGGGCGGCGATATACAGATTCGTAATATCGGCGACGTTCCGGCTTTGCCGATCGTAACGATTGAAGGAACATGCGGAATGACGATTAGCTGTAACGGCAAGGGTCTTGAAGTTCCGGCTCTTTGCCGCATAGACTGCGAGCGGAAAATCGTGACGGACTTATCGGGAACAGGTATTATGACGGAGATCTCCGGCGACTTTTTTGAGCTTGCGCCGGGCGCCAATATTGTAAATGTTATTCCGCGCTCCGAAAGCGGGAGCTGCCATATTACAGTGCGGTACACGCCGAAATATCTATATAACGCATATTTGGAAGAAACGGGGTTTAAATGATGTTAAGACTTCATGAAAGAGGAACGGCGGATTTTACAAAAGGCCGTACCGCCGATCTTGACGCGGCGGCCGAGGTCACGCTGGAGAGGTCCGTAAACGATATTTACAGCGTGTATTTTAAATATCCCGCGTCGGACGAAAAGGCGGCGCTGATAAAGGAAAACATGATCGTGTCGCTTGACGGGCAGGGTTATGTCATTTTAAAAAAATCCCGCGTCACCGACGGTACGGATATGTACGAGTTCACGGCGGCGGATATTTTCAGCACGCTCGGACGCGCGAAGCATATACAGAATATTCCCGATAGGATAGGCGAAAAGCCGTCGGAGATATTCCGCGATGTGTTGAAGGACTCGGCGTTTACGGCGTTTACAGAGGCGGAGCTTGCCGCGCTCGATATGACGTGGTTCGACAGCGACGGCGTGAGAGTGGACTTTTTCATGGTCGATAAGACCAACATATGGGATACGGCGCTGACGCTTATCGAGAACGCCGGGCGCGGCGAGATCTACCGCGACAATTACAAGGTCGCTATCGTAAAGCGTATCGGCAAGGACAACGGCGTGCGGCTGACGCTTGATAAGAACATGGAAAATCTGACGGTTACGACGGATATGGATGGGATCATCACGCGGCTGTACCCCTACGGCGCGGATGATTTACATATCGGCAGCGTAGAAAAGAGCGCCGTTCCGACATCTTCGGACGGAACGAGGATATTAAAAAATCCGAAGGCGAAGGATATTCAATACATCGAAAGTCCGAACGCGGATAAATACGGCACTTATGACGGTTACCGCGATTACAGCGATTACACCGACCCGGAAAAGGTATACATGAACGCCGTGTGGGAGTTCAGTCCGGACAATGAGGATAGGATCGACGTGCCGAAGATTTCCGTGTCGGGGAAGCTGATTGATTTGGCAAGGCTTGCCGACTACGGCGATATTGAGAAAATCAACATCGGCGACACGGTGCACGTCTATGATAACGACGGCGCGGTGTACGCGGAGCGGGTGATAAAGCTGACGGAGTACCCGTTCGAGCCGAAGGAAACGACGGTCGAGATAGGGCATATTGAGGTAAATCCGTTTTCGTTCATATGGCAGATGTACCAGAAAACGCATCGCTACGACAGGTCGCAGACCACCTCGGGCGGCATCGCGTCGCGAAAGCTGTCGGGCACGATCAACAGCTCCCGTAATAATGTGCGGTCACAAAACGAGCTGCTCAAAATCGTCGGCGATCTGCTGACTATCGAGGACGGCAGCCGGATACGTATCCGGCTCGGCAATTACGACGGCGAATTTGTTTTCATGATTTATGATAAACGCGGTAACCGCGCGATTTATTTAAACGATGCCGGCGAGGCGGTTTTTACAGGAAGTATCGAGACGGACAAGGACGCGACGATCGGCCGTAATCTTAAATTATCGGTACGTACCGATGATGAGATCGGTTCGGCAATACAGTTTTTGACCGATAGCGGGGAATTGGTCGGCGATATGCGATGTACGGACGGAGGACTTGTCAATATAGATTCGTATATGAAAAACGGTGAATATGGTTTTGTGTATATTAATGCTAAACGAGTTATCACATCGGAGGATCTATCACCGGTATTGAGCGATATTGCAGACTTAAAACGCAGAGTAAGCGCGCTTGAAGAGAGCGCCGAGGGAGGCGGTACAGGTTGAAATTAAATCTTGATTTTACAAAATACATAGGAAAAACGCTGCTAAAGGACTGGTGGCCGATAGTTCTCGACCATATCAGACAGATACAGAACGCCGTAAACACAAACGACGCCGCGCTTACGACGGAGGTATCGGACAGAGAGAAGGCTGTAAGCGCCGAGGCGGCAGTGCGTAACGCCGCGGATAACATTCTCGAAACGAGAATAACAAACGAGGAGAGCGCCCGGCAGTCGGCGGATACGGCGCTCGGCTCGCGTATTGACACGGAAGCCGAAGCGCGAAAGGCGGCGGATGATACCAAGGCGGATAAGGAAACCCTCAACGGCGGATTTGCCGGGGGCAGAAGCGCGGGTGCGTCTGATGGCGGCGCTATAGGTATAAACGCGAGTACGGCGGGCGGCGCGGCTGTAGGCAAGAATGCGAAATCACGTGAAGGCGGCGCGGCTTTGGGCGCAAATGCAAGCGCGGTAAACGGCGGCGCAGTCGGCACGGGCGCACAGGCGACGGACGGATTTTCCGGCGGCAGGAACGCAATAAGCACCGTTGACGCAATACAGCTCGGCACGGGCACGAATACAAAGGCAAAGACATTGCAGGTGTATGATTACACGTTGATGGAGAAGGACGGCACAATACCGGAAGAGCGTCTTGGAGATATTCCCGTTTTGCTCGATAAAAAGGCGGATAAAACCCATACGCATACGGCGGCGGACATAACGGGCTTGCCGACGGAGCTTCCCCCGATAAGCGGCTCGGTGACGATGGAAAAGCTGTCGGATGACGTCAAGAACGCCATAGCAATGGGCGGCGGAGGAACGACGGCCGTAGACCAAATCAGTATGGAAATAACCATTCCGCAAAGCGACTGGGTCAACGAAGCCGACCCGGACGGGTATGATTACCGTATCGACATATCCGCGCCGTCGATAACGTCGGAGCAGGAGCCGGAGGTAACATTTCATAAATCGTCATTGCTGACGGCATCAAAAGCGGGAATCTGCGCGGAGGCAGAAACGACGGACGGCGCGCTGCGGCTTTGGGCGCGGCACAAACCGGACGCGGACATGACGGCGCGGGTACGGCTTAT
>CANQYQ010000216.1 GCA_947628155.1 uncultured Clostridia bacterium | reverse complement strand
ATCCCCTCGCCAACTTCGTTGGCCCTCTCCCCTTTAACAAGGGGCGCAAGCAGAGCGTTCCCGTTAGCGAAATTGCACATGGCGGGTGTTAGCCTCCCTTGTCAAAGGGAGGGGGACCATGCGCAGCATGGTGGAGGGATTCATTTTACAGAAAACCGCATATTACAGCGAGTTATCGTAATTGCGGAATCCCCCAGTCAGCTACGCTGACAGCCCCCTTTGACAAGGGGGCCTTAGCAGAGCACCGCCATATGCAAAAGCGCGATAAACTAAAATTTGCCTTGCAATATACGAAATATTATGGTAAAATAATTCTGCGACCTTATAATTTATGGAAACTATTAATAATGTGAATAATTTTGTTTAATAATTCTATCAAAATTAATATACGATAAAAATGCTTATTCGTATCGTGTTTTGGTAGAATTATTATAACTATAGATTATAGGTCGCACTATATCTATTCGGATAAGTGTTTTCATGCATCGCTCCGGATAGGGCGGTGCATTTTTTGATTCAGGGAGGAAACGCGATGATTATAGATGTGACGGGGATCGAGCTTACCCCGGGCAACGGCGGCCGCGACTGTAAGGGCAACGGGCGTCATTTCGACGAAAACGGTGTTTTGTACGAATGCTGCTGCGACGAATGCGATTATATGCTGTGCTGTACGGACGGCGGCATGGACTGCGGGGATTGTAACGAAACGGATTGTCCGCGAAAGGAACAAATTTAAATTTACACCATAGGGGGCGGCAAAATGCAATATATAATCCCGGCGCTGATCTTCGCCGTGCTGACGGCGGCGATGCTGAAGAAGCAACCCGTTTATGAGCAGTTCATCGGCGGCGCGGAGGACGGACTTAAAATGCTGGCGCGGATCATTCCGCCGATTATCGCGGTAATAACAGCGGTATATATGATGCGCGCGTCCGGACTGCTCGCGTGGCTTTTGGGACTTATCTCCCCCGCTACGGATTTTATCGGCATACCGCCCGAGGTCATGCCGCTTGTCATAATTCGTCCGCTTTCAGGCTCGGGCGCTGTCGGCGTGCTTTCCGATATTTTGAACCGATACGGCGCGGACAGCGATATCGGCAAAATCGCGTCCGTTATCTGCGGCTCGACCGAAACGACATTTTATTGCCTTTGCGTTTATTTTTCTATGACGCGCGTCAAAAATAACCTCAAGGTTATCCCGTGCGCGCTGCTCGGCGACATTACCGGAATCGTCGTCGGTACGCTTCTTATAAAATTGTTTAATTTTTAACAAAAAATTTCCGATATTACTTGAAAAATCCACTCCTTTTATATATAATAAGATTAATCATAAAGGCGGGTTTCCGCAAATATACAAAAAAGGAGATTAAACTATGTACAACAAAGTAACAGTCGAGGATCTTGACGTAAAGGGAAAGAAGGTCCTCGTAAGATGCGATTTCAACGTTCCGCTTGACGAGGCGGGAAACATTACCGATGATACGAGAATCGTGGGCGCGATGCCGACGATAGAGTATCTTGTAAACCACGGCGCGAAGGTCATCCTTTGCTCGCATATGGGCAAGCCCAAGGGCGAGCCTGTTCCGTCGCTTTCGCTCGCGCCCGTAGCAAAGGCGCTGTCCGAAAAGCTCGGCAAGGACGTCGTTTTCGCGGCCGACGATAATGTTGTCGGCGATAACGCAAAGGCGGCTGTCGCGGCGATGAACGACGGCGATGTTGTTTTTTTGGAGAATACGCGCTACAGAAAGGAAGAAACGAAGAATATCGAGGACTTCTCGAAGGATCTCGCGTCGCTTGCCGATTTGTTCGTAAACGACGCGTTCGGCACGGCGCACAGAGCGCACTGCTCAAATGTCGGTGTTACCGAATTTTTGAAGCCCGCGGCGGCAGGTTATCTTATCCAGAAGGAAATCGAATTTTTAGGGAACGCGGTCAACAACCCCGTTCGTCCGCTTGTCGCGATTTTGGGCGGCTCGAAGGTTTCGTCGAAGATTTCCGTTATCGAGAATCTGCTGAAGAAGGTTGACAAGCTCATCATTGGCGGCGGTATGGCATACACGTTCTTTGCCGCGCAGGGCAAGGCTGTAGGCACGTCGCTCCTTGAGGAGGATTATATAGACTACGCGAAGAAGATGCTCGACGAGGCGGGCGATAAGCTGCTTCTGCCCGTTGACACGGTTGTCGCGAAGGAATTTGCCAACGACGCGGAGTCAAAGGTCGTCGAGGGAGATATTCCCGACGGCTGGATGGGTCTTGACATCGGCCCGAAAACAATTGAGCTGTTCAAGGACGCGCTTAAGGACGCAAAGACAGTCGTATGGAACGGCCCGATGGGCGTGTTCGAGATGCCCAATTTCGCGAAGGGCACGAACGTTATCGCTCAGGTTCTCGCCGACCTCGACGCTACGACGGTTATCGGCGGCGGCGACAGCGTTGCGGCTGTTAATCAGGCGGGTCTTGCGGACAAGATGAGCCATATCTCGACCGGCGGCGGCGCGTCGATGGAGTTCCTCGAGGGCAAGGATTTGCCGGGCATCGTTGCGCTGACGGATAAATAATATGAAAACGATATTATTTCAGGGCGATTCGATAACGGATGTAAGGCGCTCGTATGATGACGATGATTACGCCGGCTCTGGCTACGCCAACCTTGTAAAGGCGGCAATCGGGTTCGATTACCCGGGTGAATATGTCTTTTACAACCGCGGTATAAGCGGCAACCGCAGCGTTGACGTTTACGCGAGAATTAAGGCGGATATAATCAACCTAAAACCCGATATAATAAGCTTTTTAATCGGCGTGAACGACGTGTGGCACGAGCTTAGCAGCGGCAACGGCGTGGACGCGGACAAGTATTTTAAGATTTATTCGATGCTTATCGCAGAAGTCCGCGCGGCGCTGCCGGAGGTTAAGATAATGATCCTCTCGCCGTTTGTGTTAAAGGGCAGCGCGACCGAGGGCGCGTGGGAGACGTTTTCGGGCGAGGTCAAAAAGCGCGCCGACAAGGCGAGGGAGATCGCCGAAAAATACGATCTGCCGTTCGTTCCTCTGCAGGAGTATTTCGATAAGGCGCTTGAAAAGGCGCCGGCGGATTACTGGCTTATCGACGGCGTTCACCCCAAGGCGGCCGGTCACGAGCTGATAAAAAGAGCGTGGATCGACGCGTTTGAAAATTTAAAATAAGGAGAAAAAGCAATGGGAAAATATATAATCGCGGGAAACTGGAA
>CANQYQ010000215.1 GCA_947628155.1 uncultured Clostridia bacterium | reverse complement strand
GCAGTTGTATCGGTATAATTCGTGCTGTCGGAAACCGTGGCGATTTTTTCGCTGCCACGGTACACGTCAAACGCGGTATCATATTCCTCCGTTCCGAGCAGTCTCCATGACAAATACACACTGGCGCCTGTTTTTATCGCGACAGTGCCGCGGTCAATATATTCCATTTGTACAGGCTCGTTTGCCGCTGATACGGTAATTGCGCCCATGATCGGAACAGCCGTAAACACCGTCGCGAACGCGGTTACGGCCGCCGTTATTCTTTTTTTCATCATAATCCATTGAACCCCCTCGCTCAGATTTTCCCGATAAATGTTATTACCCTTTATTCTACCATAAAAAGTAATTTATTTCAATTAAAATATAGACGTTTTTCAACGAATTTCCGATTATCGGTATATACGGAATATAAATTTTTTGACATAATATTGCAGAATATTTGCTTTTATGATATAATATTCTCACTAAAATAAAAGGAGAGTAAAAAAATGGCATTTTTTGACGGAATTATGAATTTTGTAAAGAGCTTTAAGGAGGCCGCGAAGGCTGGCGCGGACTTTAATCCGCTTCTGGAGTCTGTGGAGAAGGAAATCGAGCAGCTTCACGCCGCGGGCAAGCTTGACGACGTCCTTTACAACGCCGAACAGGCATATGTTAAGGAGCACGGCGAGTATCAGGGCAAGACCGGGACAACGGCTGCCGACAGCAAAGCTGATTTCAACGCGCTGACGCATTTCCTTAACGAGCTTTCAAAGGACGCGAATCTTCCCGATAACCTTAAAGCAAAGGCAACAGAGCTCCTCGCGATGAAGGAAAAGATGATGAGCATTCTCGGACCGCTCGGTAAAACTATCTGAGAACATTAATAAAGGACGCTCGTCTTTTACGTTCGGGCGTCTTTTATTTATGCCGCGCATTTTGTCAAAAATCCGGGTTTTTTATATAAATTCCACGCGTCCGTCCTCAAGCCTGTACACTGCGCATACGACCTTGACCTCTTCCCCGCCGGGGCGCGTACAGATACGGCTTTCGATGATACCCGCGCTTTGACGCGCATTCTTTACGCATGCCGCATGATCGTCCGTCTCATCACCCACAGCGCGTTTGATCTCATCGGTAATAAATTTTATGTACCCGTCCGGATTATCGTGTATGGCCGCGTTTACCGCGCCGCAGTGCGTATGCCCGAGCACGACCGCCAGCCTGCAGTCCAAGTGCTCGACCGCGTACTCAACGCTGCCGAGCTGATAATTTCCAATGACGTTTCCGGCGGCGCGGATAACAAAAAGCTCTCCTATCCCGGCCATGAATATACTTTCGGGGATCACTCGCGAATCTGAGCACGCGATGATCACCGCATACGGATTTTGTCCCTCATCGCAAGTCCTTTCACGCGCCTGAGCGGAAATATCGCCGGTGTTAAAACGCGCGTTCATATACGCGGCATTGCCCGCCTTGAGTCTGTCAAGCGCCTCATCGGCCGAAATCGTTTCGTTATTGTGCATTTGTTTCCATCCCTTTCTTTGGCATTAAATCAATTCACACAACATTATAACTCATGATCCGGCCAAAATCAATAGCCGATAATAACGGCTTGATCTGTCCACGATAATAATGGTTTAATCCGTCCTTCTCACGCGGTACGCGATAGAGAAAATTATGCACAATCCCACGACGATTGCCGCGGCGGTCATCTCGGCGGCGGACGACGCGGCGATGGTTTTCGACATTGACGGCGCCGTCACCGCTGTGGTGATAGGATTTTTCCAAAAATATAAAGCGGTAAGCGCGCCCGCAATTATGCCGTGAAGGATTTTGCCCAAAAAATACGGCGCGAGCGACAGCTCGTATTTCGCGATCACAGCAATCGCCTGCATATGTACGCTCAGTCCCGCAAATCCCACGATCACGGCTGTTAAGATAAGCCGCTTCATAATGGGCATGGTCAGGTTCGATATCTTGACCGCGCCCGTGACAAACTCGAGTATGCCGGACAAAAAAGCGTCCGTCTGCGGCGGCATGGGTATAAGGTCGAGCAAAAGGCGGCTCGCCATACTAAACAGTATCACCGCTCCGCATACGGTAAGTATATTCTGTATAGAGGTTTGCAGCGCGATACTAAACACCTCGCCCGCGCTCCTGTCGGGCGTTGTCATAATGGTTTTGGGCGCGGTATAATCGCGGCGGCGGTAAAACCGGAAAATAACGCCGACGATCAAAGCGGCGATAATATGCGCGGAGTAAAGGATAACGCCGTAACGGATATTTGAATACATAGCCACGCCGATAGAGCCGAGGATAAACAAGGGGCCGCTGTTATTGCAGAAGGCCAAAAGCCGTTCCGCCTCGGTTTTTGTTATATAGCTGTTTTTATATAGCTCGCCCGCCGTAACCGCGCCGAGCGGATAGCCGCTTATGATTCCGAGCACAAACGCGCTCGCGCCCATAGGCGATACGTTAAACAGCGGCTTCATGCAGAACCTGAACGCGTGCGAGAGCCACTCGCAAAAACCGGAGTATATCAGTATTCCCGAGCATACAAAAAACGGGAACAGCGTCGGCACGATCATTTCACAGCATAAATACATCGCGTCGCGCGCGTACATGACCGCGCTTTGCGCGTCGGATAACACAAGCACGATTACGGCTATCGCGGCCGCCGGCAATAAAATTTTCTTCATTATTTCCGCCTCCGTATTGTTTGACCGCCGTTTTGGCGGCGGTTACTCCATCTATATGCCGAATTTGCTGTACTTAAAACCGTAAAATCAACATAAATTTATGTCAGGGAGATGGTCCACGGCGGCGGGATGTGGGGAGAGATAAATTTATGTTTATATGGTCGCGCCGGTTCGGCGCTCCGCCGAAAAACTACGGTTTTTCGGCAATCTGTTAACAATGTTGCGAAAAAAGTTCCGGTAGAAACTTTTTTCGCCCTGATCTTTGCGACGGCAAAGCCGCCGCAAAGAAATGCTCCGCGCTGCGTCGCATGAGCCGCTCCAATATGCGATTTTGCGTATGGGTACACGTTTGTAGGGGCTGGCGCCCTCGACAACCCGTGTTCCGTAACGCAATATGGTATACGGCGGGACGTCGAGGGCGCCGTCCCCTACGAACGTGTACCCATACGCAAAAACGCATGCGGCGGGCGTTAGCCTCCCTTGTCAAAGGGAGGGGGACCATGCGCAGCATGGTGGAGGGATTCATTGGTACAGAAAATCGCATATTTCAGCGATTTACCATAATTGCGGAATCCCGATGGAACAGTAGATGTTATGAATGCAGCATGTGGAATG
>CANQYQ010000214.1 GCA_947628155.1 uncultured Clostridia bacterium | reverse complement strand
ACGCTCTGCTTGCGCCCCTTGTTAAAGGGGAGAGGGCCAACGAAGTTGGCGAGGGGATTCCATAATTACAACAAATCGCTGCAATATGCGGTTTTCTGTAAATTGAATCCCTCCGTCATTTGCTCCTTACAGTCGCAAATGCCACCTCCCTTTGACAAGGGAGGCTAACGCCCGCCGTATACCGTATTGGGTTACGGAACACTGGCGAACGCAGTTCGCCCCTACAAAGCACGCCGCAAACGCACCGATAAACTAAAATTTACATTTCCAAATTAATCTTCCCCATAATTTCCCCATCCGTGACCATGGACAAATTATCCATCAGCGTCATACGGAACGTACCCGTTCCCCTTGTCCGGTCGGCCGCCTCTCCGCACACGCCCATCACCACCGCCGCGTACACCGCCGCGTCAAACGCGTCGGCGACGCTCGTAAACGCCGCTGTAACGCATCCGAGCATACATCCCGTACCGGTGATTTTCGCCATCATTTCACAACCGTTTTTCACGCGCGCCGTTCTGTCGCCGTCGGTAATCACGTCCGCCGGGCCGGTCGTCATAACGACCGTATTGTGCCTTTTCGCGAAAATCCGCGCCGCCCTTTCATCCGCGTCCGTCTCCGGCTCTGTCGAATCCACGCCGCTCTCCGACATCACGCCCTCGCACAGCGCGCGTATTTCCGCCGCGTTGCCCTTTATAACGGCTGGCGCGGTGATCGCGATAAGCTCCCGCGCCGTTTCAAGCCGTATATCGCTTGACGCGATACCCACGCAGTCCACGACAAACGGAACGCCGTTTCTTTTCGCCGATTTTACCGCCGCCCTCATCGCCGCGATTTTCGAATCGGTAAGGCTCCCCATATTTATAAGCAGCGCGTCCGCCGCTGCCGTGATCCGCGCCGTTTCCGCCGGATGCTCCGCCATTACCGGCCGCGCGCCGATTGCGAGAACCGCGTTCGCGCAGTCGTTCACCGTCACAGTGTTTGTAATACAATGAACGATTGGCGCGTTTCGCGCCAACCGCTCGAGATAATTTTTAAATTCCATTTTCTAACCCTATTTTATTAAGAGCGCCGGTTTTGCGAAGCGCGACGTATAAAATCGTACCGATTATCGTGCCGCCCAGCGTGCTTACAAGGAACGGCACCACATATGTAAATACCGCCGCTTCCTTGCCCATCATAAATACCGCCACCGGATACGCGCATATTCCGCCGATTACCGCCGTGCCGAACAATTCTCCGACAATCGCGCCGATCGTGCCCTTGCCCAGAACCTTATCAAGACCCGGCACGGACGCCTTTTTCATTGCCGCGAACAGCAATCCCGACAGCAGCGCGCCGCACATGCTTCCCGGGAACGCCAACAGCGTACCCGTGCCCATCATATTGCGGAACAGTGAAATGACAAACGCCATTATAACGCCATATCCCGGGCCCAAAATCGTCGCCGCCAAAATGTTGATCATGTGCTGCACCGGCGCGCATTTCGACGCGCCCACCGGAATCGACCACGCGCCGCCGATCACGCCTATCGCGATAAGCATTGCCGCTATCGCGAGCTTCTTTGTGTTTGTGTTTTTCATTGTAAAAAACCTCCGTAAATTTATTTTATTTCCGCAAGGCTTTTACATAACACGCAAAATAAGATACGCAAAAAGCCTCACGGCCGGTCGAAGGTCTATTCCTTCCTCTCACGCTGAAACACAGCTTCCCTCGCATCTATATTCTGAGTGTACACTCGTTTTAAAGCTTCACACCGGCGTATAAAGACGCTCCTCAGTATACGCCGTACGGCATGAAACCGATTGTTTTCGTAAACCAATCTTTAACTGTAATCAAATATCTGACATATTTGTATTGTCAAATATTGACGCTTATTTAACGTCAACCTTTTCTCCCGCCATGATTTTATTCATGGTTCTTGCCGCGCACATCTTGCCGCACATCGAGCATGTATGCTTTTCCTCCGGCGGCAGCTCGTTGTAATACTGCTGCGGCTTGACCGGGTCGATCGCGTATTGGAACATCTCGTCCCAGCATACGCGCCGCCGCGCGTCGCTCATTTTATCGTCGATCTCCCTCGCGCCCTTTATTCCCTTCGCGATGTCCCCCGCGTGAGCAGCGATTTTCGACGCGATTATACCCTCGCGCACGTCGTCGGCGTTGGGTAAGCGTAAATGCTCCGCCGGGGTAACATAGCACAGGAAATCCGCGCCATTCGCCGCCGCGACCGCGCCGCCTATCGCGGACGTGATATGGTCGTAGCCGGGCGCGATGTCCGTTACAAGCGGGCCTAACACGTAAAACGGCGCGTTGTGGCACAGCCGCTTCTCAAGCTTCATATTCGCCGCGATCTCATCGATCGCCATATGACCCGGGCCTTCTATCATGACCTGCACATTTTTCTCCCACGCGCGCTTTGTTAAAATTCCAAGCTCTATCAGCTCCGTGATCTGACACGCGTCGGTGGAATCGTGCGTCGAGCCGGGACGGCACGCGTCGCCCAGACTTATCGTAACGTCATACTTCGCCAGAATATCGAGCACCTTGTCGTAATACTCATAAAACGGGTTCTCGTTGCCCGTCATCTCCATCCACGCGTATATGAGCGAGCCGCCGCGCGACACGATATTCGTGATACGCTTCGTCTGCTTGAAGATCTCCGCCGTACGGCGGTTAATTCCGGCGTGTATCGTCATAAAATCAACGCCGTCCTTTGCATGCGCCTCGATAACGTCAAGGAACTCCTCGGCCGTGATCTCCGCGAGCTCCTTGTCAAGGTACCCTACCGCATCGTACATCGGCACTGTGCCTATCATCGCGGGGCACGTTTCGACCAGCTGACGGCGGAACTCGTGCGTTTTGCCAAAGCAGCTCAGATCCATGATCGCTTCCGCCTTCATATCGACCGCCATTTGCACCTTTTCCATCTCAACGCTGTAATCGGTGCAGTCCTTGGAAATGCCCAGATTCACATTGATTTTCGTTTTCATTCCCTCGCCTACAGCCTCGGGACTAAGCGAATGATGGTTCTTGTTCGCGGGGATAACCACGCTTCCCTTCGCTATTCTCTCGCGCAGTAATTCAACGTCGATATCCTCCTTCGCGCAGACGATCTCCATTTCCGGCGTTATAATACCCTTTTTCGCCGCGTCCATTTGAGTGGTGTATTCGTCCATTATATCTCTCCTTTCATCAGTGTTTCGCGGATCAATATCCCGCGGCTTGCGTTTTACCAAAAACGGGCCGCGCGCAAGGCACAACCCGTCAAAATCGTCGTTATGTTCCCTACGCCGGCATTACCCGAATCAGG
>CANQYQ010000213.1 GCA_947628155.1 uncultured Clostridia bacterium | reverse complement strand
AAAAAAACAGCCCGAAACGCAAGGTTTCAAGCCATTTTCCATGGCGGAGAAGGAGGGATTTGAACCCTCGCGCCGGTCTCCCGACCTACACCCTTAGCAGGGGCGCCTCTTCGGCCTCTTGAGTACTTCTCCGTACGAAGCCGCGCACATACTTTAACAACCGCCGCCGTTCTAATAAGCAGTTATTTTGTGCGCGAATATTAAATTATATTCACACATACGTGTGAAAAATGGAGGAGAGAGCGGGATTCGAACCCGCGAGCGCTCGCACGCTGCCGGTTTTCAAGACCGGTGCTTTCAACCACTCAGCCATCTCTCCGCGCTCAGCCTTGATGTCGGGTCAATCACTGACAACGACTATTATAGCAAATAGAGTGTAATTTGTCAACACTTTTTTTAAAAATTCATCAAGAGACTATAGAAACATTTTTGTAAAAATATTTCATCTCAAGGCGGAGCAAAATTCTCTATATGATTGCGGGAGCTTCGGTCGAAGGGCTCGCAACATACAAAGTTAATAAATCATATTAGACGAAACGGACGGCAGCGACAAGAACATACAATATATTCTGTAATGCTGACGTCCGTTTTAAATTATATTTGCGTTCATACTCGCGGTTGGAATAAACCGCTGTTATGACCTAAAACGATACCCCCGACCGTTTTATAAATCCGCGCCCTTGTACTCGGAGCTGCCGAATCCGAGAATAAGGATAAATATCGGCCACAGGAAAAACAGACCGACGGCATATCCGATGCCGTGCCCAAATGATTTCGCAAGCTTGTAATATGAAATGAGCGAAATCGCAATCAGGATAATAAGCACAATAAACGTGGCAGCCACAAGCAATGTACTTGCGTTATCTCCGCTTACGCTTAATTGCTGGTACATTACAAGCACGGCAACTGTAAAGACAAGCCATACCCAGAATACAGGCGCTTTCCATGTCATTTTGTAAAGCGTATACTGGTTATACGCCGGGATAATGCTCTTCCATCCCGGTTCGCCGGCCTTTGTAAATATCCTCCAATAAGCTATGACCTGAAGAAGCCACCAAATCAGATATATTACAAGAATTGTTCCCAATGCGAATCCGAGTATTCCGCCGAGCATTATGCTGCTCGCGGTTTCATCGGATATAGGCGCAATAGTTTCCATAATTGAAACTTCCTTGTTATATAAATATTAATATATTTTTCCCGAAAACACAAATTTCATTTGTATGTCAATATGCATTATTTATGTATTATTTTTGTAATAATCATCTCACATAGCCGTATCCCCGGACACCGTTACACCGAGATTTTCGGGCGGCAAAAACTCTGCTCCGGTCCACCGGATCACCTTTACGCGAAGCCCGCTCATTGACGCGTGATCAAACTCATCAGGGTTGCTGCAGCGCTGTACGGCGGTAAGGACGCCGTTTGCATCATAGCCGGCGTATATGTATAAAATGGCGTTTCCCGCAGCGTTTTCCTCATATGCCTCAAACGCCGGCAGCGCCTTGCCGTCAAAATCGAACAGGGTGGTGTTCTCGACAACGTTGACGTCCGCGGTATCGCTGCCTTTTTCATCGTAGTAGTGCGCCCAGCCTGTCATGTTTTTCCTGTTTTCGTCCTCAACGTGTATGTACATCGGGTCCCAGTAAAGGCTGCCTATGATTGAATCCGACGCCTTGAATTTTGTTAAAAGCTCGGTTAAAAAGCCCTTTTGCCCCTCGGGGGTGGAATCGTACACGCCCTTATAAACCGGATTATCCTCGTGAAGCTGACCATTATAGCCGTCCTTGCGGGTCGGCGCCCATTCATATCCGCTTTCCATTACGACGACCGGCTTGCCGTACTCGGTCTGCAGAGCATCGGCAAATGATACGCAGTTGTCTATCGTCGCGGCGCTCCATGCGGGATAGTAGGAAATTCCGGTAACATCCCATTTTCCGCCCGCGTTTTTAAAGTCTGTAAACCACCAGAACGCTCCGCCTTTCCTGTCGTCGGGATTTGCCGCGTAAGTGCCGGTCATGTCCTCAAGATGAATAATTACTTTTGTGTCGGGCGATACCGCTTTTGCCGCGTCATAGCCTGCGTTTATAAAGGAAGCGATCGCGTTCCAGTTCTTCTTGCCCTCCGGCCGGCTGTCCGTCGCATCGTCGGCGGAGGTATCGTAGGAGTAGCCGTAGGGGTAGAGTATTCCGCCGGAAATTTCATTGCCGAGTGATATGTATTCGGGATATACGCCTTCATCCGTCAGCTTTGTCATAATGTCGGTAACATGATCCGCAACACATTTTGTGAGAATTGCTATGCTTTCGTCATATGATCTCCCTTTGATTTTTTCTTGCCAGTCCACGGGAATGTATTGCTGATGGTTGTTTGACCAGTAATCGGACAGATTGAATGTAAATTGTATTTTCATACCGGCTGCATGTGCGTATTTCGCAAGCTTTAAGCAGTCGTCTTCATCCTCGAATCCCGCGGGGAGATGATAGCGCGACGCGCCGTCGCTCATAAGCTCACCCGGTTCGCCGGGGTTGTTTGTAAGCCGTATGCGCGCGAAATCCATGCCGCGCGACGCAAGGTAATTTACGGTATTTTGAACCTTCGCTTCGATATCGTCGGTATTGTCAAATAACGGCGTGCCGTCCGCGTCCTTGTAAACTCCGCCGTTAGAAATTACATAATATAAAGCGGATATGTCGCCGCCCTGTAAAAATTCACGCGCTTCGTTCGTATCTTCGGCAGCCGCTCCGCCGACAAGCCCGGCCGCAATTGTGAG
Organism: uncultured Clostridia bacterium; assembly: GCA_947628155.1. Taxonomy (GTDB): domain Bacteria; phylum Bacillota; class Clostridia; order UBA1381; family UBA1381; genus 12844. The sequence goes on along the minus strand of CANQYQ010000213.1, from coordinate 551 downwards.
CGCTGTAATTAATGATGCCATTTTCTTCATATATATTCCTCCTCTTTTTTGTTACTATATTATAGCATATTATTTGGGCATAATAAAGACTTTTTTGGGATTTTCGGGTATATATTTTAGGCAAAGTGCGTAAAATAATTTTTTCAAAAAAATTTTCAAAAAAGTGCTTGACAAATGGGAAAGGGTGTGGTATATTAAGTGAGCTGTCGCGAGAGCGGCAGGGATTGTACATTGAAAGATAAATAGTGCAGGTCAAGTATTTCGTTTAAACGAAATGCAAAAACAATTTTAAGAGTTTTTTATGACAGAAATTCGGATATAACAGTAGACGAAACAAAATGTCAGAGTTAGTAAAGAGCTAACGAATCGAACTTACAGCTTTCTAAGGAGAGCTTTAGAATTGATTTGCAAGCCTTTTTCAATCAAGGGCGAAGCATAGCGCCTGTGTTTCAAGGAGATAAGCGGAGTAATACTTCTATGTATTACGAGCATTATCGACGCAGAAACGCGGGATGATATGCGAGCAAGGGATTGAAAAAGGTGCAGCAAAG
>CANQYQ010000212.1 GCA_947628155.1 uncultured Clostridia bacterium | reverse complement strand
CTCGGCGCGTATGTCCACACGAACAGACTGCAGTTCGTGGAATTTTTCGGTAAATTTTTTGAGGGCGGCGGAAAGGAGTTCCATCCGTTCGCGGCCCATACAAAATATTATAAATTCAAGGAGGAAATTTAAAATGGATTTTGGAAGCATTGATTGGGGTATAGTATTCGCGCTCTTGGGCGCGGCGCTCGCGTCTATAATGGCGGGCGTAGGCTCGGCTATCGGCGTAGGCAAGGCCGGCGAGGCGGCCGCCGGAGTTGTTACCGAGGATCCGACAAAGTTCTCGAAGGTACTTATCATGCAGCTTCTGCCGGGCACACAGGGTATTTACGGACTGCTTATCGCGTTCATTACCCTGAGCCAGATAGGGATCCTCGGCGGCAGCGCGGATATATCGTTCGCGAAGGGTCTTTTATACCTCGCGGCGTGTCTGCCTATCGCTATAGTGGGTCTTCTGTCCGCGATAAGCCAGGGCAAGGCTGCCGTTTCGGGTATCATGATGATCGCAAAAAAGCCCGACCAGATGAGTAAGGGCATGATTTTCGCGGCGATGGTCGAGACATACGCTATCCTCGCGCTGCTTGTTTCGATCCTTGCCATCTTCGGTATCGCGGGACTTAACATATAAACTGGATTATCCCCGAATGTAAGGATGTGATAATACATTGAACGGATTGGATAAGATTATAGAGGAGATCGCCGCGGACGCGAAGACCGCGGCGGAAAAAACCGTCGGCGAGGCGAGAACGGCCGCGAAGCGCGTTATTGACCGCGCCAAGACGGAGGCGGACGCTATCAGAGCGGAGGCGAAGGAAAAGGCGGAGCTTGAATATGAGCGCGTTATAACACGCGCGCAGTCAACCGGCGAGATCACGAAAAAGAGCGCGCTGCTGCGCGAAAAGCAGCAGATAATCGACGGCATTTTAAAGGACGCGCACATAAAGCTCGTGGGTCTTGACGACAAGGCGTACTTCGAGTTCATGACAAAGCTGCTCAATAAATACGCGTCAAACGGGAAGGGCGAGCTTATTCTGTCGAAAAAGGATTTGTCGCGCCTGACCGATGGTTTCAAAGCGGCGGCGGAGAAAAAGGGTCTTACAATTTCCGATACGACCCGCGCGATAGACGGGGGATTTATCCTCTCCTACGGCGATATCGAGGAAAACTGCTCGATAGAGGCGCTTATGGAATCGGAAAGAGACACTCTGCATGATACGGTCAACGGATTTCTGTTCGGGTAACGAAAGGAGTCGCATATGAAGGAATATACCTACAGCGTCGCCCGGGTACGGGCGAAGGAAACAGCGCTTCTGACCCGTCAGGATATCGACCAGCTCCTATCGGCGGACGGTTACACGGCCGCGCTGCGGCTCGTCCGCGACCGCGGCTACCGCGCGCAGGATAATGAGGGCGCGGACGACGCTATCGCGGCGGCGGAAAAGGAGTTATGGGAATTTATTACCGAAATCGCCGATAAGGACACCATACGCATACTGCGGCTGCCGGTCGACTACCACAACGTAAAGGCGGCGGTTAAATCGGTGTTCTCCGGCATGGACGGCCATGATTTGCTGCTTGATAACGGCACGGTCGATAAGGATGTGATTTATTCGTGCGTCAAGCGCCGCGAATACTACGATATGGAAAACCCGACGCTCGAGCGCGTATGCGAGGAAGCGATGACGCTTATTCTGCGGACGCAGGACGGTCAGGCGTGCGATATATATATCGACAACGCTATGCTTTCGGCCGTTGAGGACGCGGCACGGGAGAGCGGCGATATGTTTTTAAAGCGTTACGCGGACCTACTGTGCGACACGGCGAATTTAAAGGCGGCGTACCGCTGCGCCGCGTCGGGACGCGGAGAGGCGTTTATCGAAAACGCGCTGTATCCGGGCGGTACGCTCAATATTAAGGAGCTTATAGCCGTGTCACGCGACGGCATAAACGCGCTTTGTGAATATGTTGCAAAAACGCGTTACGGCGCGATGGCGGACAGCATGAAAACGGGCGCGGCCGCGCTTGAAAAAAAATGCGCGGACGAGATAATGCGGCTTATGGACGAGGCTAAATTCGACAGCTTTACATCCGCGCCGATCATCGCGTATTATTACGCAAAGCGTACGGAAATCGACGCGGTGCGGCTGATACTTTCGGGTAAGCTGAACCGTCTTGACGATAATATGATAAGAGAGAGGGTGCCGAGGACTTATGTATAAAATGGCGGCTATAGGCGACAGAGCGTCGGTTTACGGCTTTGCGGCGCTCGGTCTTGACACGTATTACGTAAACGAGGCGGATGAGGCGAAAAAGCTTATCCGCCGGCTCGAAACCGAAAACTGCGCGGTCATTTATATAACGGAGCGGCTTGCCTCGCTTATAGGCGAGGAGCTTGAACGCTTAAACGAAGCGCCGCTTCCGGCGGTGATACCCATTCCCGGCGTGTACGGAAACACAGGCATGGGAATGAGAGCGGTAAACGAGTCGGTTATAAAAGCGGTCGGAAGCGATATTGTGTAAGGAGTTAAGCTATGAGTAATGGAATAATTAAAAAGGTCGCCGGCCCTCTTGTAATCGCGGAGGGTATGAAGGACGCCAACATGTTTGACGTTGTGCGCGTTTCAAAGGAGCGGCTTATAGGAGAAATAATTGAAATACACGGCGATCTCGCGTCGGTGCAGGTTTACGAGGAAACCTCGGGCCTCGGCCCCGGCGAGGAGGTCGTGTCGACGGGTATGCCGCTGTCCGTGGAGCTGGGCCCCGGACTTATCGGCAGCATATTCGACGGAATACAGCGTCCGCTGGACGATATAATGAAAATTTCGGGCAATAACTTAGCGCGCGGCGTCGAGGTCGCGTCGTTAAAACGCGACAAGACATGGGAATTTAAGCCGTCCGTAAAAAAGGGCGATAAGGTATCGGGCGGCAGCGTTATAGGTACGGTCGAGGAAACGGAGATAGTAACGCAGAAAATACTCGTTCCCCCGAATGTTTCCGGAACGGTCGCGGATATAAAATCCGGAAAATTCCATGTAGACGATGTTGTATGCGTACTCGACGACAACGGCAAAAAGCACGAATTGACGCTTATGCAGAAGTGGCCGGTGCGCGTGGGCAGACCGTATAAGAGCAAGCTCCCGCCCGATATGCCGCTTGTAACGGGTCAGCGCGTTATAGATACGCTGTTCCCGATCGCAAAGGGCGGCGTAGCGTCCGTACCCGGGCCGTTCGGCAGCGGCAAGACGGTAGTTCAGCATCAGCTCGCGAAATGGGCGGAGGCGGATATAGTCGTGTACATCGGCTGCGGCGAGCGCGGCAACGAGATGACCGACGTTTTAAACGAGTTCCCCGAGCTTGT
>CANQYQ010000211.1 GCA_947628155.1 uncultured Clostridia bacterium | reverse complement strand
AAGGGACAGTATATGGTATTCTGGGCGTCAAAGGTATCGGATGACAATTATTCCAAGCAGCGCATGTACAGGAGCTACACGTCCGATTTTAAGACGTTCAGCGAGCCGGAAATATATATCGAAACGGACGCGAGCAATATCGATACGACTATTGTTTCGGATAAGGGGGTATACTACCGCTTCACGAAAAACGAAAGCAGATCCTCCGTTACGATGATGAAGGCGAATTTCCTCGACGGACCGTGGACGGATGTTAAAACGTATACGATTAACGGCGTTGCGGGAAATACCGTCACGGGGTATGAGGGCCCGGCGGTGTATAAGAATATCGGCGGCGGCTGGACTATGCTTCTTGATTATTATTCAAAGAGCCAGGGATATAAGCCGTTTACCACCGACGATATATCGATCGGCAGCTTCACGTCGGCGGGCGATTTCAAGTTCGACGGCACGTACCGCCACGGAACCGTTATGCCCATAACGCAGGCGGAATATGACGCGCTGATGGAAAAATATAAATAATCGGTGTGTAATGAGAAATGGGGCTTATTTTATAAGCCCCATTTCAGTTTGCCTAAAATGCCCGGCCGCATGATCAGCTGGGAAAGTTTTTTTGATTTTGACACTCGCAGCAGGAGTTGTTCCCTCGCTGACCGGCTGCCAGATTGAAGCTTGATTTTTAGGGCCGGATCCGATATATTAAAAGCGGGAGGAATCCCTCCCGCTATGTTATTCGTTTTACCCTTGTTTGGACTTTACACAAAATTAGAAGCACACTCCTTAGTGATACACACGCTATAATAAGGCCGCAAAACGGAATCAAAAGAGACGCGGTATATACAACAGGAAGAAATTATTTACAATTGTCAGGTGATTTTGGCAGCGGCTTTGCCAATTTCATCTCGTCCGGAGTTCCGAATGATCTTCTTATAACCGTTTCTATGTATCTTCTCATAAGGTCGTCGTCATCAATAATAGTAAATACTTGAAAAATTTGTGTTTGGTTATACCAAAAGATTCTTATCGGTTGTTTTAAACGTTTACTAATTCCACCTAATGACAGAACACCCCATTCATTTTTTAATTCCGGAATTTCCATAATATTATTTGTGGAATGATACTTATCAATCAGCTCAATGTCTTTACGTCCCGCAATTGGAGCCACACAAAGCGATCCATACGATATATCTAATTCATTATTGATCATATATTCAGCCCACGACTTCATATATTCCCAATCATAGCCTGCCGTTGCCAATAGTACATCATATTGGTGTATTGCTCCGTCTTTAGTTACTGCTCCGTTTTTAGTATGATTTAATACTTCTATAAAAGTAATATCATCGATTTCATATTTTGTTTCCGACATCTTATTTCTCCTTTTTGTAACATTAAAGATAATTTTTTCCTCCTATCCATTATATCTCCCACTCCCCGCTTTTGTCAAGTAAAATTTGTACAAAAAAATAAATTTTGGCAGATTTTACACTGTTTTTTTTGTTTAATTTGTGATATACTGAAAAAAGAATTTTTGGGAGGTATACAAAATGGCGAAAATGTTATATTTTGAATGCGCCGCGGGAATAAGCGGCGACATGAGCGTAGCGGCGCTGCTCGATTTGGGCGCTGACCGGACGGCGCTTGACAGGGCGATAGGGAGTCTTAGCATAGGCGGATTTGAAACAAAAATCAGCCGGGTAAAGAAGAGCGGCATTGACGTTTGTGATTTTAATGTCATAACCGAGATTGACAATCACGACCACGATATGGAATATTTGCACGGCCATACGCATGAGCATGAGCACGAACACGAGCACGAACATATACATGAGCATGAGCATGAGCATGAGCACGGACACGAGCATGAACATATACATGAACATGAGCATATGCATGAACATGAGCACGGCCATCACGGCCATACGCATCGCGGATTGGCGGAGATAACGTCAATAATCAACAGTGCGGACATGACGGACGGTGCGAAAGCTTTGGCGCACAGGATATTCCGCATAATTGCCGAAGCGGAGGCGAAGGCGCATGCGGCGGAGCTTGAAAATGTGCATTTTCACGAGGTCGGCGCGGTTGATTCGATCGTGGATATAATAGCGTTCGCGGTATGCTATGACGATTTGGGGATCGGCGAAACGATAATCCCGGCGCTTACGGAGGGCGGCGGATTCGTGCGCTGTCAGCATGGTATTATTCCCGTGCCCGTGCCGGCGGTGACAAATATTGCACAAATGAACGGACTGACGCTTAAGATAAGCGGCGCGGAGGGCGAGCTGGTAACGCCGACGGGCGCGGCGATTGCCGCCGCGGTCAAAACGAGTGACAAGCTCCCGCGAAGCTTTAGGGTTATAAAATGCGGCATGGGCGCCGGTAAGCGCGAATATGAAATACCGGGGATTCTGCGTGTCATGATTATAGAAACGGACGACGAGGAGTCGCTTTATAAGCTTGAAACGAATATTGACGATTGCCCGGGCGAAGCGCTCGGGTATGTAATGGAAAAGCTTTTCGCGGCCGGAGCGAACGATGTTTATTATACGCCGGTGTATATGAAAAAGAACAGGCCGGCGTATGTGCTGAGTGTGATCTGCCGCGCGGACAGGATGGGGGAGTGCGAAAATATTATTTTCAGGCACACCACAACGATAGGTATACGGCGCGTAAGGATTGAGAGGTCGGTTCTTGAAAGGACATCGGGTACGGTTAGGACGTCACTCGGAGATGTAAATGTAAAAAAATGCGGGAACGGCGATGATGTACGGGTGTATCCCGAATATGAAAGCGTGAGGGAAATATGCGAGCGCGAAAATATAGGGTATCCGGATGCGTACAGAAGGATTTTTGCGGAGATTTCAAAGGCATAAAGTAAGCCCGGCCGAGAATACTCGGCCGGACTTTTGTTGTTATTATATTTTAATAAATTATTCAGCCGCCATCTTAGCGAGCTTCTCATACTTCGCCTTTGCGTCAGCCGCGGCCTTCTCGAACAGAGCTTCCGCTCTCTCCTTGTTAGCGCGCGCGAGTGAGTTGTAGCGAACCTCGCCCATGATGAAGTCTTTATAATCAAGCTTCGGCTCTTTGGAGTCAAGCGTAAACGGATTCTTGCCCTCTATGGCCTTTCTCGGGTCATAGCGGAAGCAATGCCAGTAACCTGACTCAACAGCCTTCTTCTCCTCTGTCTGAGCAATCTTCATGCCGCCCTTGATACCATGGTTGATACACGGAGCGTACGCTATGATAAGCGACGGGCCGTTGTAGCTCTCAGCCTCGATCATAGCCGTTAAGCACTGCTGCATGTTGTAACCCATCGCAACCTGAGCAACGTAGATGTAGCCATAGGACATAGCGAT
>CANQYQ010000210.1 GCA_947628155.1 uncultured Clostridia bacterium | reverse complement strand
CCCCACGCGTTTATCGAGTTGCCGCCGATTCCGTCGTTGATGACGGTCAGATGCATTCCCGCTTCATTTAAGCGGTGCGCGAGGACGTCAGTCCAGCGGTTATCCGCGTTGGTCGTAGTGCTGTTTCCGTCGGTTATGGAGTCGCCCAAAATCGATATCGCGGCGTATTCGTCCGCGGCGGGTTTTAATACGTCGATCTCCGACGCGAAGTACCAATGCTCGTCGGTTAACGCGCCTATCATGGATACGTCCTGAACCGTGCCGCCGCTCTTAACGTATGTTGTTGTTCTCGCGCCGCTGTGGCCCGTCGCAATTCCGGGAACCTCCTCGGCGTATATCGTCATTACAACCTTGTCGAAGTCCTCCGTCGCAAAGCCGATGATATCCGACGTTGCCGTCTGACCCTTCGGAATGGTAATGCTCGTCTCGCCGTTAAAGGTCACAGCCGTGTCGGTCGAAAGGTCGATCATTCCATCGTCCGCGTCTGTCGCGGGTCTTGCGATATGGACCGCGCCGATTTTGACAGGGCCGTTGCTGTAGTGGTTGGACAGCGTAAGCTTCAGGCTGTCGCCGCCGGCCGATACCGTCACACGCTGACGGATTATGCTGCCCGACTTGGGAGCCGCGGGCAAACCGTACTGGTTGTTAAACGCCGACTGCGCCGCGCCCCATGAGGCAACCCAGTCATGCTCCTCGAGCACTGTCTTGTCCGTGAGCGGCTTCATGCTGCCGTCCCATACGAATACCGTGTCGCCCGCCGACGCGTTGAATGTGATCTTCTTATTCGCAGCGCCCGCCGCAACCGTTGCGTTTACAATGTCAACCGTGTCGAGAACTCCGTCCGCGTTGTATCTCGCGGCATAAATCTTTACATCGGCGTCCGTTTCGGTCGGGTTGGACGCTATAATATACGCCTCGCCGCCGTCTATAACGGGTTTCGTAACACTTAGCTGCGTGCTTATGTCAGCCGCGCCGTCCTTCCATATCATAAAGTTATCAAAGTTATGCGTACCGCTCTTATGCCTTACGGTAACGTAGATCTTGTCGCCATCGGCGTATTCCTCGGGAAGGCTCTCAACCTCACCCGCAACCGTTACCGGAGTGCTGTCCTCGCCAAGCTCGGACCCAAGCTCGCTCGCGCTCTTTATCGTTCCGTCCGCGCCGCGTATCTCTAAGCCTAATCTCACGGGTGCGTCGCCCCACCACCATGTTCTGAATGCGATGGATACGCCGAACTTCGTCAGGCCTTCGTTCTTTATAATATCCGTTATGTCTATCTTCGCGCCGTTATGCTCCTCGCTGTTGTTGCTCGCGTAATTATACGCAAGCCATCCGCCCGAGATTCCGTTTGTACTCTCGGGGTCAAGGTTGTCGTCCGTGTACGGAGAATACATTGCCTCGTTTCTGTTGTTCGAGAAGTCGTCGCTGAATACGACAACATTCGTATCGGGTTTGGGAGCGTCCGTCGGCTTGGGTTCCTCGGTCGGCGGATTATCGCCGCCCGTTTTCTTTACGCCGTTCAATACGATGCTTCCGTAGCTGTGATAGCCGGCTCTGTGCATCAAGCACAAATATACCGTGTCGTTTCCGCCGAAGGTAAGCTCTCCCGCCGCCTTTACATCGGCGTTGGGCGGACTTGTCGAATCGTCGATATCGTCGGTCGATGACGGCGCGCTCAACGACAGGTTCGTTCTCACGCCGTTGACCTCAAAGAATACCGTCGGTAAATTGAGGTTTCCGCCGTCGCCCGTCCATGCGCCGTTGCTGAGGTTATATGAAACCTCGAATTTGCTGCCGCTGCCGCACTGCTTTACGAGGTCGGTAACGTCCATTTTAACGCCGTTGCTCTCGTCCCAGCCGTGGTCCGAACCATAGTTCACGCCGAATCTGTTTCCGCCGTAGGATTCGAGCGATGCGTCGCCGTTCGACGAATCATATACGTTCCATCCGCCTATTCCGTCGTTCGCGCTGTTATAAAGCGTTATCGTTTCCTCTTCAACCGGAGGCGGATTGTCGCCGCCCGTTTTCTTTACACCGTTCAATACGATGCTTCCGTAGCCGTGATAGCCGGCTTTATGCATCAGGCACAGATATACCGTGTCGCTGCTGCCGAAGGTAAGCGTTCCCGTTGCCTTTACGTCAGCGTTGGGCGGGCTTGTCGAATCGTCGATATCATCGGTCGACGTCGGCGCGCTCAGCGACAGGCTTGTTCTTACGCCGTTGACCTCGAAGAATATCGTCGGGGAATTGAGAGCGCCTCCGTCGCCTGTCCATGCGCCGTTGCTGAGGTTATACGAAACCTCGAATTTGCTGCCGCTGCCGCACTGCTTTACGAGGTCGGTAACGTCCATTTTAACGCCGTTGCTCTCGTCCCAGCCGTGATCCGAACCATAGTTCACGCCAAACCTGCCTTCGCCGTAGGATTCGATAGACGCCGTGTCGTTCGACGAATCATATACGTTCCATCCGCCTATTCCGTCGTTCGCGCTGTTGTAAAGCGTTACTATTTCCTCTTCAACCGGAGGCGGAGTATCGCCGCCGCTCATGGCGTAGGCCCAGAGCGAGATATTGTCGAAGAGCGAGTAGCCGCTGCACTGTGTTATACACAGATATACCTTATCCGAATTCGAGAAGGTCACATTTTCAACCTCTCCGTTAAGGCTTATCATATAGTTATCATCGTATTCGTTGCCGGACGCGATTTTAACCTGTCTCGCGCTTCCCGAAGACGGCACGATTTCAAAGAATAACTTTGACTCGCCGCTGTAGGTCGCGTCTATATCCGCCGACGCGCCGAACTTCGAGCCGCTTAAGCCTCTTACATAATCGGTCACGTCAACCTTTATACCGTTGTTCGTGCTGTAGCTTTCGGTGAATTGTACCGAAACCTTATCGCTCGCGTTTAACGTACCGCCGTTTGTTTCCGCGTTATAGAGCGTGTAATTTCCGAAGTCGCCGGACTTGGAGTGCGTGAACAGCTCTGTCTTTATCGGAGCGGGGTATGTGATCTTTATGTTCTTTACAACCACCTCGGGCTGTCCGGTGTAGAGGAAGAAGTAAAGTCCGCTTCCTGTCGTCAGCTTCGATTTACATGTAACGGTCGTAAATTCACTGTTATTTATATTGATAACATTCGTGCCGTCCTTTTCCTGTATAACCGTCTTTGCCACAGGCGACGACGCGTTCATGAAGCCCATGTTAAGCTCGCCCTGGCCGCTGCCGCCGAGCGTACCCTTGATATCCATGCTCAAAGTAAACTCAACATCGCCGTATTCGGCTTGAACACGCTTTACTATCGATTCGATATTATACTTAAAGCCGGAGCTGTTATATTTGTCCGCCGTCGTATACTTCATGCCGTCCGCAAAGGATACATCCCTTACGCTCGCACCGGCATCACGGTTTTGATAGC
>CANQYQ010000209.1 GCA_947628155.1 uncultured Clostridia bacterium | reverse complement strand
CCCCCCCCATGTCAAGACTATTTTAACATTTTTATCCCAAAAAATTTTCAATTACCCACATCCGCCGCATTCACTCCTGTAAATCGCGCATAAAAACAAGGCAGGGAAATACCCTGCCTTGCAAAAGCTTCATAAACAACCCCGGTTTATTCGCCCTCTACTATTCTTTCCGTATCGATAGCTATCATAAGCTCCTCATTTGTCGGAATAACGAGCGTCTTAACCGCCGCGCCGTCAGCGCTGATATCGACCGTACCGCGCGCCGCGTTTTTCGACTCGTCGATCTTTATTCCCATAAACTCAAGTCCGCTTACGATCGCGCTTCTTGTCGCCGAGTCATTTTCGCCGACGCCCGCCGTGAATACTACCGCGTCAAGTCCGCCCATCGCCGCGGCATACGCGCCGATAAGCTTTTTAACCTGATACGCGAACATATCAAGCGCAAGCTGCGCCTTATCATTACCGTCATTTGCCGCCGCGGTCAGGTCGCGGAAATCGGATGAAACGCCGGAAACGCCCTGAACGCCGCTCTTTTTATTCATGAGGTTATCAACCTCCTTCGCGCTCATGCCGGTGTTGATAAGGTATGTAACGACCGCCGGATCCATCGAGCCTGTACGTGTTCCCATCGGAACGCCGTCAAGCGGCGTAAAACCCATCGACGTATCAACGCATTTGCCGCCGTCAACGGCGGAAATTGACGAGCCGTTACCCAAATGGCATGTAACGATTTTCAGTTCATCCGGCGACTTACCGAGCACCTTCGCGGCCTCCTGAGAAACGTACTTATGGCTTGTGCCGTGGAAACCGTACTTTCTTATGCCGTACTTCTCATAATATTCATACGGCAGCGCGTACATATAAGCCTTCGCGGGCATCGTCTGGTGGAACGCGGTATCAAATACGGCAACCATCGGAACGCCGGGCATAATCTTTTTGCATGCCTCAATACCGATTATATTAGGCGGATTATGCAGCGGCGCAAGCGGCGTGCACTTATCGATCGCCTTCATAACCGCCTCGGTAATCAAGCATGACGCCGCGAATTCCTCCGCGCCGTGAACTACTCTGTGGCCCACCGCGCCGATTTCATCCATCGATGAAATCACGCCGATTTTCTCATCAACGAGCGCGTCGATCACCATACGAATAGCATCCGAATGATCATGCATCGGCGCTTCGATCTTCGTCTTTTCATCCTTACCGACATTTGTATGCTGCAAATTCGAGCCGTCCATGCCTATTCTCTCGCAAAGTCCCTTCGCCATGACCTCATGCGTATCCATATCGATAAGCTGATATTTAAGCGACGAGCTTCCCGCGTTTATAACTAAAATTTTCATATCGATTCTCCCCTTCCGATTAATCCTGAGCCGCGGCCTGAATCGCCGTGATCGCGATAACGCCGGCAATATCCTCCGCGACGCAGCCGCGCGAGAGGTCATTTACGGGCTTGGCTATACCCTGCAGGATCGGGCCGAACGCTTCGGCCTTACCGAGTCTCTGCGCGATTTTATATCCGATATTTCCCGCGTTAAGGTCGGGGAAAATAAGCGTATTCGCGTGACCCGCGACAGCCGAGCCGGGCGCTTTCGACACGCCTACCGACGGCACGATCGCCGCGTCGAACTGCATTTCACCGTCGAGCGCCAAATTGGGAGCCTTTTCCTTCGCGAGCCTTGTCGCCTCCTGAACCTTATCGACCAATTCATTTTTCGCGCTGCCGTATGTCGAGAATGACAGCATCGCGACCTTCGCGTCCTCGCCGACGAGCTGTTCAAACGACTTTGCCGATGAAACCGCGATTTCCGCCAATTCATCCGCCGTCGGGTTCATGTTAAGACCGCTGTCGCCGAACACGAATGTACCGTCCGCGCCGTATTCGCAATCGGGCACAACAATAATGAAAAACGCCGATACCAGCTTCGTTCCGGGCGCGGTTTTAAGGATCTGCAGCGACGGCCGTATCGTATCGGCCGACGAATGACACGCACCGGAAACCATACCGTCCGCGTCGTCCTGTTTAACCATCATAACCGTAAAATACGACGGATCCTTCATTGTTTCAAGCGCCTGTTCCGGCGTCACACCCTTATTTTTTCTAAGCTCATAGAACTTATCCGCGTATTCCTGAAGCTTATCGCTCGTTTCGGGATTAACGATTTTCGCATCGCCGATATCGATCCCCTCCGCGTCGCACATTGCCTTAATTTTCGTCTCGTCTCCGACGAGGATCACCTTTGCGTAGCCCTCCTTCGCGGTAATTTCCGCGGCCTTAAGGGTTCTTATGTCCTCGCCCTCGGCAAGCGCGATCGTTTTGATATTTTCCTTCGCTCTCGCCTTGAGTTTGTCTGTAAATGCACTCATTTGTTTCTCTCCTTTATAATTATTGCTGCCGGATTTTTCCGGATCACTCTGTTTTTATTATATACCTTTACCGCGAAATTTTCAAGGGGTTTAACGTAGTTAATTGTCAACAATTTATCGCGTTCCGCTATGTATGAATTGCACAGACAAAAAACCGCCCCGTTGATGCTCGGAGCGGTTTTCTGTTTCTACCCCTAAGAAAGGACAATAGAAAAATGAAAATCAAAAAATTTTTTTGGCGGCGCCTTGCGGCGCTGGTATAATAACCCTTTCGGGATAATTATTTATTCCACGATACGAGAACCATCGCGATATCCTTTGAATCTATAAGACCATCGCGGTTGAGGTCGTAACGGTTATAGTCTGTGTCCGTCGCGGTAGGCACACCGTCTACATCCGTTCTGTTATCCTTACCGAAATACGCCACAGCGGATGACAGATCGTACAGGTCAATATACTGACTGTTGTCGATATCGCCCGCAAGGAACGTAACTGTTTCGGTCTTTGTGGTTGTGCCGTCAATAACGACCTCGGCCTTGCCGGGATCATCCATAACGTTGTTCCATACATTTACCACTGCGTCCTTCGAACCGGCCGGGATAACAACATCAAGGCTGTATGTTCTGTAGCCTTCGCCGGAGAACGTAAGCGTATAGCGTGTATCCGTGTAAACATCGGTGTCAAAGCTGTAGCTTGCGTATGTACCTGTCTCAGCATTCGCCTCGGCATACGTTACAGTCGGCTCTTCCGCACCAGATTTACCAAGCTCAATCGCGTCACGCGTATCGATAACGCTTGCGATCGCGACCTTCATAGCGGTATAAGCTGTACTCTGCTCATCGACCGTGTTCGGGAACTGCACATTGACCGTCAGCTTTGCCTTTTCAAGGTCAACATTGTACTTGAGTACGAAGTTGTCATTTCCTCCCGCGCCCCCGACCGTAGTAACCGTTACAGCGTCCTTGACAATGCTGTCGGTAATTTCGGTATAGAGCTTAGAATTGGAGATCTTCACCGTACCCTCGCCCTTGCCGGTGAGCTTCACCGTACCGATAACGATAGTACCGTCGGCGTTAACCGTGCG
>CANQYQ010000208.1 GCA_947628155.1 uncultured Clostridia bacterium | reverse complement strand
GTTTGGCAGGCGTCCCATTCTCCTGCATCTCTCAGGGCAAAACCCTTGTCATACCATCGGCGTGTGGACCGGACGTATTCCTCCACCTCAAACAGCAACTCTATTATATTATTATAATAACATATTTATTCCGATTTGTAAAGTATTTTTTTGTTTCTTACCAGCCTGCTCCATTCCTTTTCATCTGTTTTCATAAACGTGATAATGGAGTTCTTAAAGCTCTCGTCATCTTCCGGTGTAATTAATCGCATTACAGTTTTAAATTTCTCGTCAACCTCCGGTACGTGCTTTAGAATAAGCGCTGTTTTTGGTCTGTTTCCGGCAAAAATATAGTTCGGTGCTTTTACAATTTCCTGCAAATATTGACCGTAACTCTTATAGACATCCGGATGATTTTCCTCTGTATGTTTTATACGCTCATCCGTAATAACCACATCATCTGTAATTATATCTTCCGTAACGCATTTGTATATTTCCCTGTCAATTTTTCCTATAAAATTCACACCGCTTACCGCCGTTTCGACATTCTTTGCCTTTATTATACCACTTCCGCCTGATTTGTCAACGGTTTTCGCGGTTTTCCCACGGAAATCAATTTTTGTAATCGTTACGTAATAAAGATTAATCGCCACATCCTTTTCGGTATCAAATTATACATTTTGCTACACCTATATTGCATGATTTTACTTATTTCATTTTTGTAAAAGTCGGTTAATCAGTTACTTTTGTAAATAATTTGTAAAAATTGATTTCCGTGCGGTTTTCCTCCGCGCGGCTTTTACGTTCGCTTTCATTGCTGCCCGCTGTTCATCGGTCAGGCTCGCCTTCCATTCCTCGAACGCCATATTGCCATCGACCTTGTAATTCCTGCCGGTTTTGGGATCGCGCGCAATACGCGTTTTTGAAATCGCGTCCGCCATGACCGTGGTACAACGGCAATTGGGATGTATCGGCGGGTAGTTCATGCCCTCACGAGCGGCTTTTACTTCAAACACCTGACCGTCGAGCGCCCCGCACGTCTCGCACGTCCGCTCCGACAGCGCCGCCACGAACCGGTATTTTTTAATCCCTATCTCGTCATACGCCGCCTTTTGCCCCGTGTTCATAAAATGCGCCGTCTCCGTCCGCACAAGCCGCGTCGTGGAATATAAAATACCGTCCGCGCTCTCGCTTTTTGCGTACTCGTCTAATTGCGCCGCCATGCGGTTGACGCTGTGCCCCGCCTTTATGCCCGTTGTAACGGTGTTCTGCACCGCCTCGGTAAATCTGTCGTTATGGTTCCATACGCGGTCGCTGTAATTCGCGCCGTTCCACGGCTCTTTTAACGCCGCATTGATCGCCCTCGTCGGCAGTAGCGAAAAATCAACGCCGCAGTTTAACCCCTCGGCTATATTGTAAACCGTCGTGTAGTACGATTTCTGGAGAGTCTTTGTATAAAGCGCTTTATGCGCCGTTACAGCCGCGTTTGCCGCGCGAGTCATCTCTATAAGCACCCGCGACTTGACGCCCTCTAACCGGCTTATCCGCGCGCCGTAAGCCTGCGCGTTCACTCTCGCGAGTATCTGAGCGCGGCGTTCAACATCGGTCGTT
The DNA here is from genome assembly GCA_947628155.1 of uncultured Clostridia bacterium. Lineage (GTDB taxonomy): Bacteria > Bacillota > Clostridia > UBA1381 > UBA1381 > 12844. The sequence continues at coordinate 1,919 of CANQYQ010000208.1, read as the reverse complement.
TCCGCGTACATCTGCATAAGCTCCGCGTATGTTTTATCGCTCTCGGCTGCGTTCAGCAGCTTTATTGCCTCATCCTCGGGGATATCATTCGCGGCATACGCCGAAAATGTGTCCCTAATATCTGCGTTTATCGCCTCGATCGCCCGCTCGTATGCCTCAACCGTTTCCGCCGCGGCCTCCGCCGCCGCGTTTTGCAGAACCGCCTCCAATGCCGCCGCGCGCGCTATCCAATACGCCCTACTCTTCATCGCCGCTTACATTGTACCGTCGTCTGTCGCCATTTGCCGCCGCTGCCGCGAACGCCTCTGACTTTTCTGCCGCCTCTTTTTTAGCGTTTTCCGCTTCCTCCTCCGCGTCGGTCACGAACGGAATTTGCGCAAGCAGCGTCTCGCTTGACACAAGCTTTTCGAGATTGGTCACCATCTGCGAAATCTCCAGCTCATTCGCCGGAAGATTGCGCTTGAATTTCACGTCGATCCTATGTATCGGCACAAGCGTCATCGCGCCCTTGACGTTTAAGAAATTGATATACAGCTCCGCGCGGCGCTTTAATCCGTTCGCAATTCGCTGTTCCTTATCAAGCACACGCTGCTCAAACCCCAGCAGCTTGTACTTTATCGCGACGCCCGATAGATTATTCCCGAAGCTCTCGTCCGACAGATCCGGCACCGCCGAAAACCTGTGTATATCGCCCTTCAAATCGTCGCGCAATACCTTGATATCCGCCTCGGTCATGACCTTCGACAGATATTCCGCACTCGAATCCTCATAACCCATAAGGATTTTCTCGGCTTTCAGCTTTCGCGCTTGGTCGCTGTCGATTTCGACGTTCCGCAAAAATAAGAACGCGTCAACAAACTGTTCCTTGTCGTTTACTCTGTCGCTCATCAGCGTATTATACGCGTCGATCGCGGGTATCAGCTGCTCAAAATCGCCCTGCCGCTCGTCGTTGTTCGTGTACTCGATAAGCGGCACGCCGCTGAAATAATGCGGCGTGGTTTCCGTCAGCTCCATATTGTCGAAGCTGTCGCCGTCACGCCCGTATGTATACGCCGTTTTCACGTCATACACGCGGCACTCCGTTCCGGTTACATTGCCGTCGATGTCGTATTTGCGGTAATAATACACGCCTAAAATCGGCTTGTGCTCGCAATCGCTGCCGTACACTACAAACGCGTTTTGCGGCGGCAGCAGCGCGCTGTGCGGGTCGCTGTTGTCGTCCGCGTAAATCAATTCATACGCCCGGCCGTGTATGCTTACATTTTTCGCGATCTTGTAATCGAGCGACGCGATATCTTGCACCAGATAATTGTCCTTCAAAGGCTCAATATCGTACCCCTCCGACGGCGCGTAAGTGACCGCGTTGCCTATCAGATACGACGTTGTAATGTCTGTGATGTACTTTGCGTGATTTAACACGATCCTGTTATTCGCCGTGCCCTCGGACTTTCTCTGCCGGTTCAGTATCGCGTGCTCGCCACGGTAATACGCGTCCAGCTTCGCGTACCGCCCGACCGTCGCCGCATGCCTGTTTATCAGCTTCGCCAGCACCTCCGGCGTTACGCCGTTTTCAATCAATCCCGCGTCAATTATCATATTCCAAAATCCTTTCTCGATAATATTCTCGCCCGCTTATCCTTGCGCCACGCCTCAACGCCGTACCGAAGCGCCGCCATAGCGTCGTCGAAAAAGTTGACGGGTTCGTCTAAATATTCGTTCGTCTTTTCGTCCAGCCGCCAACGCCACTGCTGGATTTCCTTGATCGTGTTCACGCACGATGGATGTATATGGATTTTCCGGCCCTTTAGCCAGTCGATCTGCGCCGTGACGCTGTTCGGGTTCTTCACGACCGGACGCGCCTTGTACCCGGCCTTGTGCCACATTCTGATCCTGTCGGGCTCGGCGGCATCGCACCACAT
>CANQYQ010000207.1 GCA_947628155.1 uncultured Clostridia bacterium | reverse complement strand
TCGATAGGCGAGTCCGACGACCCGATAGACAACGGCATGAAGCAAAGTGTAAAGCGGCTGCGGTTATCGGATCTGCCATTCACGATGACGCTGAACAGCGATAAGACAAAGGTCATAGTGAAGCTGAAGGATAACGCCGATCCGTACTGGTGGTGCTTCTCGTACGCGTCATACGTCACGGGCAGCGACAGCAACGTGTGGGTAAAGAGCAACAAGGACAACTGCCCGCGCGAATTTGAGCTGAGTCTGTGCCGCGATTTCGGTACGCATAATCTACAGTTCCGCACGTACGAGACAGAGTCGCATTTGCAAAATATTTATTACGATATAATGTTCCGCATTGTTGACGGCGAAATTCAGTATAACGACTGCGCCGCGTATATAGGCGAAAACACGGACGTGTCCGGCAGTGCGGCGGCGGACTGGGTTGAGAGGGATTCGGTCTACTACAGAGATGATCTTACGGCAGTAAATTAAAAAAAGCGGCATACGGCAGCTCTACGTAAAACAGAAAACTAATTATTTTTATAACAGGCTGTTGAAATAGGACTTAGAAAGACATATCGCATGAATTTTTGCGATATGCCTTTTCATTGTATATGGTACCGTCTAGGAATCATTCAGAGCTTTAAAGCCCGCATAAACACTTGCTTTTTTGAGGTAAAAATACCAAAATCATCATACCCTGTATAGTTATATTAACTACCCCGAAAATGCAGTTTAAAATTTCTACCAAAATCACACTCGTCCCTTTTCATACGGATTAAATTTATATCCGACGCAGACAAGTCCGCATGGGAAAAGGAGCATAAAGAATTTTTAGAGACCATACCGGATAGTTTTGAAATCCCGCATTGGGTGTCAATGCTGAATTTGGAAAAAATACAGTGATTTTATTAAAGTATCCATGGGGTTAAAATGAATGAAAAAACCGATCGGAGGATTGAATAAAAAATTATGAAAGATTACAGCATCCAAAACAAGCGGGCATGGGAATATAACGCTTATGAATTTTGGGTCAAGCATATGGGCGCGCCTGCGGAGCGGGCGGCGCAAATCAAGGAAAATCCAATCAAACAGCTAAAGCGGTATTCGGCGTATTTTGATACGTACAAGGGCGTGAAAATCGCGAACATATGCGGCTCGTGCGGCAAGAAAGCCATTCCGCTCGCCATGCTTGGCGCGGACGTGACCGTTTTTGATATTTCGGAGGACAACAAAAGGTACGCGTCGGAGCTTGCGGATGCCGCCGGAACGCATATAAATTATGTTGTGTGCGACATTTTGGAAATCGACGAAAAATATTACAACAGCTTCGACGTTGTTTTCATGGAGGGCGGAGTGCTGCACTATTTCCACGACATTGACGAGTTCATGCGCATCATGTATTGCTTGCTGAAAAACGGCGGGAAAATGATATGCAGCGATTTTCACCCGTTTACAAAAATATCCGATATATTAAATCTGGAGCAGCCCGCTATGAGCTATTTTTCAACGGAGATCTTCGAGGGAGAAACAGCGCACGCGAGATTCTTTGATGATGAGATACGCAGTAAAATGCCTAAATGCAGCTACAGAAAATATACCGTCAGCGAGATAATCAACGCGGTCATAGGAAGCGGATTTATCATGCAAAGATTTGACGAGCACCCCGCGTGGACGAACGAAAATTTACCGGGTGAGTTTACTGTTTCGGCGGTTAAAGGTGTATGTTGAATATAAAAGATGGAAATATACAATAATCAGTATTCTAAGAGTATTGATGAAATAGTTTGGCATTATTTTAAATGCGATACGGCGGGTAAAATATATATTGAAACCGGCCGTGAGGTCATAAAGCTTAAGTTAAAGCGTAATTTTAACAGGGGAATAAAATATGGCTAAAGTTTTTCTTATATGCGGCAAAATATGCTGCGGCAAAAGTACATACGCAAAACGCTTGAGAGCGGAAAATAACGCGGTTTTGCTGTCTGTGGACGAGATAATGCTCGCGGTATTCGGACTGTATGCCGGAGATAAGCATGACGAATACACGGAGCGGATACGGAAATATCTGTTTGAAAAATCGGTTGAAATAATTGAAAGCGGAATAAATGTCATTCTCGACTGGGGTTTCTGGACAAAGGCGGGCAGAGCTTACGCGCGTGATTTTTATACCGCTCGGAATATTGAATATGAATTTCATTATATAGATATAACCGATGAAGAATGGAAAGAAAGAATAGTCAGCAGAAACAACTCGGTCGCGGCGGGCGAAACTATCGCGTATTTTATCGATGATAATCTCGCGGCAAAATTCGCCGGTTTATTTGAACCCCCGAGCAAGGATGAAGTTGACATATGGACGAGGACGAAAGCGTATGATAAAGATTGATTATATAAAGGCCGATCGTCGGTATGCGGAGAAAATATGCTCGCTGGTACAAAGTACGATACGCGGGGTATATCCGAAATATTATCCGAAGGAGGCCGTGGAATTTTTCTGCGGTTTGCACAGTTTGGAAAACATTTCTCGTGATATTTCGGACGGGCAGGTATATGTGCTGATAATAAACGGTGAAATTATCGGAACGGGATCGGCAAAGGATAACCATATAACCCGTGTTTATGTTTTGCCGAAATATCAGCGCATGGGATACGGCGGTAAAATCATACGCAAATTAGAAAATTTAATCGCGCAAAATTTCGATTACGCTGTGGTTGACGCATCGCTTCCGGCAGTGCGTATGTATGAGCATCGTGGCTATAAGACCATCAGGCATGAAAGCATGGAACTGCAAAACGGAGCTGTGTTGGTTTATGATATTATGAGAAAAGATTTATAACTAAACAGGAGAACGACTATGGCTAATGAAAGAAAAAAAGATTTCAACGCAATGCTGAAAAATAATAAGGATATGCCGAAAATACAAATTATAACCGATGAAAGGACGATAAAAAGATATGGCGGAACAAAAATGCTTTTAGCTCCGCCTATATTTTATGATGAATTGATGAAAATTGTTCCGGCGGGCAGGCTTTTGACAGTCGGCGCAATCAGAGAATATCTCGCGAAACGGAATAACGCCGACTTTACCGACCCTATGACAGCGGGCATTTTTGTAAATATAGCCGCTTGGGCTAGTTATCAGAGAAATGAGGATATTACGCCGTATTGGCGAACAATAAAATCTAACGGAGAATTAAATCCAAAATACCCGGAAGGTATTGAATTGCAAAAAAGATTGCTTGAACAAGAAGGCCATACCGTTATTGCTAAAGGCGTGAAAAATATAAAATACTATGTTAAGGATTTTGAGAATAGCTTGATAGAGCTATAAATGAAAATTTTTAGCGGAACTTTATGAAAATTTTTTTGTCTGCCGCCGCAAAATTTGTATAAAATACCCTTTGAAATAATTTGCAGGCTATGTTAGAATTTATATATCGTGTAGCGGAACGGCGCGTAAATCCAGATAGGATTTACGCGCCGTTTTCTTTTTTGAATAATGAAAGGAGAATAAATAATGGAAAAATCAAATTATCTTGCCG
>CANQYQ010000206.1 GCA_947628155.1 uncultured Clostridia bacterium | reverse complement strand
TTTGTGCTTACTAAACATTATATCACATTTAGGAACTATTCTCATCTTTTTTGTCTCACATCAATTATATCATAACAATTCCGAAAAAGGCCACGGAAATCAATTGTATAAAGGTCACGCCAATCCCGAAAATGGCAGGGGTTGCAACATGGCCGCCCAACAGCCGCGCGGTCGGGATGGTTCTCACGCTATCGCATAATACGCCGGCTTGAGGACATATAACCGAAAAAACGGAGTTATTTATCGTATGTCTTACACGTAAAAACGGCATGCGGTGTTTTATGAAAAGTCACGTCTGTACCGCGTTGGCTTCTGACCCGTATGCTTTTTAAAGTGCGCGATAAAATTGCTTGTATCAAGAAATCCGCATTCCTCCGCAATTTCGCCCACCGACATATCCGTTGTCCTTAAAAGCGTTTTCGCCTCGTTTATGCGGTAGGAGGTCAAATATTGATACGGCGTTACTCCCATCGCGCGCTTGAAAATCCGTATAAAATGATATTTTGACATATGAACGTATTTTACCATATCGTCAAGCGTTATCGGATATTTATAGCAATTTTTTATATACGCGGTGACATTGCTTATATCATTGTAAAAATCGGCGGCACGCGCGTCCCGTTCACTGTCGAGCGCCGCGAGAAGCACAGCGTTTAAAAGGCTGTGAAGCACAAGCGACATCTCGGCAAAGCTTTTCATGTCATTATCGCGTATCATCACGCTTATTCTTGGGAAAACACTTCGAAGCTCCATATCATCGCGCATATCAACGGCGAAAATTCCGTCGGGATAAATTATGTCAAACATCGCCCGCACTCCGTTTCCGTTTATGTAAAACCATATAAAATCCCACCCGTCCTTGTCCGCGTGGTAATAATGCGGCATTGAGCAATCAAGTATAGCCGCGTGATTTTCGGGTAGATCCACGATTCGGCCGTTCTGCTCCAAAACGCCGCTTTTTCCGATTGTGTAAAACAGCAAAAACCCGCCTCCGCCGCCGCGGCTCACAGCGTAGTTTTCACTCGTCTCGAACATCCCCGCCTCCGTCAGATAAAACGGCAGCGTCTTGGCAAACGGCGCGGGGGTGGCGGTGAGCCATATTGAATTTTTTGAAATCGTCTGCTCTGTCGTGTTCATTTTTACCACCTCTTTTTTAGTTTACCACACCTCCGTTCAAAAAGCAATAATTTTATATTTTTACGCAATAATACTTAATGACTTACTATGTCAGCGGGCGTATAATGACTTTAATAAATTTAATTTTACGGAGGTCGTAAAAATGAGCGAGGTAATTTTAAGACAGGAAAAGATCACAATACCGACATATGAAATATCGGATTATGACAAGAACCCGATGTTTTTGGAAAAGCGCGTGTACCAAGGCTCGTCGGGACGAGTTTACCCGCACCCGGTATGCGAGGGCGTGTCGGATGTAAAAACCGATAAGGAATACAACGCAATTTATCTTGAAAACGATTATATTCTTGTGATGATCCTGCCTGAAATAGGCGGCAAGATCCAGCGGCTTTACGATAAAACAAACGGCTATGACGCGGTATATTATAACGAGGTCGTAAAACCCGCGCTCGTAGGTCTTGCCGGCCCGTGGATAAGCGGCGGAATAGAGTTTAACTGGCCGCAGCACCATCGCCCGTCTACGTTTGACCCGGTGGATTACACGATCGAGAAAAATGACGACGGCTCCGTGACCGTGTGGGTAGGCGAAACGGAAAAAATGTTCCACACCAAAGGCATGGTGGGCTTTACCGTTTACCCCGACAAGGCGTATCTTGAAATCAAAGGGCAGGTATATAGCCCCACCGACCGCCCGCAGACGTTTCTTTGGTGGGCAAACCCGGCGGTCGCGGTAAACGATTATACGCAGTCGATTTTCCCGCCCGACGTGAACGCCGTAATGGACCACGGCAAGCGCGGCGTGTCGAAATTCCCCATAGCCGACGGCGTGTACTACAAGTACGATTACGCGCCGGGAACGGATATTTCACGGTATAAAAATATCCCCGTTCCCACATCGTATATGGCGTACCACTCCGATTTTAATTTTATCGGCAACTATGATTACGGCAAAAACGCGGGACTTTTACATATCGCCGACCATCATGTGTCGCCCGGCAAGAAGCAGTGGACATGGGGCAACGGCGATTTCGGACGCGCGTGGGACAGAAACCTGACCGATGAAAACGGCCCGTATATCGAGCTTATGACCGGAATGTTTACGGACAACCAACCCGATTTTACGTTTTTAAAGCCGTATGAGGAAAAGACGTTCACGCAGTATTTTATGCCGTATAAATCGGTCGGCGCGATAAAGAACGCGTCGCTCGACGCGGCGGTAAACGTCGAGGTCGGGGACACTAAAATTGGGGACACTAAAGTTAGGGTGACAGTCTATACGCCCTCCGGCCTTGACAACGCGCGGCTTGAGGTATGCCGCAAAGGCAAAATAATATTTGCGGGGACACTAAATCTAAAGACGGCAGAGGTATTCGAGACGGAAATCGGCGCGGACGGCGCGGAATACGAGGATATAACAGTAAAAATTATAAGGGACACTAAAACTATATTGGAGCATGTGCCAATCAAAAATACCGAACCGATACCCTCGCCCGCCGAGGCGATACCGGAGCCGGAGAAAATACCGACGAACGAGAAATTATTTCTTGCGGCGACGCATTTGGAACAGTACCGCCACGCGACATATTCACCGGAGCCGTATTATCTCGAAGGCTTAAAGCGCGATCCGGAGGATATCCGATTAAACAACGGCTACGGAAAATATCTTTACAACCGCGGCAGATTTTCGGAAAGTATAGAGTATTTCCGCGCGGCGATCAAGGCGTCGACTTGGAAAAATCCCAACCCTTACGACTGTGAGCCGTATTACAATCTCGGTCTCGCGCTTAAAATGTCGGGCGGCGGCAGGGATAAGGCGTATGACGCGTTTTATAAAGCGGCGTGGGACGGCAATATGCAGGATAAGGCGTTTTATCAGCTCGCGTGTATCGCGGCGGAAAACGGCGAATACGCGGACGCGCTCGCGTTCGTTGAAAAATCGCTCGCCCGCGGACTGCATAATTTAAAGGCGCGCACGCTTAAAACCGCGCTGTTACGTCTTACCGGGCAGACGGACGCGGCGGAAGCGTTCGCGAATGAAACAAAGTCGATCGACCCGCTCGACCACGGCTGCCGATATGAATTATACCGGCTCACCGGCGCGGACGAATTTACGGCGGTCATGCGCGGCGACAACCACAATTATATCGAGCTTACGCTTACGTATATTGCGGCGGGAATGAGGGATGAGGCGGATAAAATTCTCGCTCTCGCGCCCTGTGACGAGCCGATGACGCATTATTACCGCTATTACTGCACCGGCGATAAATCGGAGCTTGAAAAGGCGGAAAACGCGAGTCCTCTCTACTGCTTCCCGAATCGCTTGGAGGATATTTCGGTGCTCGGGAACGCGGCGGGCAAAGGCGGCGAATACGCGAAATATTATCTCGGCTGCCTGTTCTACGACAAGGG
>CANQYQ010000205.1 GCA_947628155.1 uncultured Clostridia bacterium | reverse complement strand
AGGCGAGACGGGCGTTCATGTACAGTTAAATCAAAAGGAAACTAATCCGTTGATGATAGTTTTGATTTGCGTTATCGTGGTGGTGGTCATAGCCGCCGGAGTGGCGGTGTTTGTGATATTCGGCGGCTCGGGCTCAAACATTATAGGTATAGTCGGCGCTACGCCGACCCCTCAGCCGACCCCTCAGCCGACGCAGGTGCCGCAGTATACGCCGTCTCCGACGGCGGAAATGCATTTCGTGCAGCCGGTTAATACCCCTTTGGCGACTATTCCGCCAATACAACCGGTGACACGCCAGCCTGTGCCTGATCCTGTGACCGACTCGCCGATAACGCACCAATACAGCGCTTCGTATGCAAGCTATTCGAGTGACGATTACAGCATGACGTGCGAATACCCGTCAAATTTTGAACTGTATAACGATCCTGACACGTTTGTTCTGTATTCGCTCAGAGCGCCGGACGGTTCGGGTAATATTAAAATCTGCGGCGTAACAAACGGAAACGGCCGCAGTGCCCAGGTGGTAATAGATAATTTTGTCGACAGCTATCCGGGTAGAATTGACAAGAGCTATGACGATGGGAATATGTGCGAGGTAAGTACAGTAGACGGCGACACGTATCATTACGGCTACTTCTCGCTCAGCTCCGGGATGATACGCGGATTTGAGTTTCATTTCGACGCGCGGTATTATGATGAATATATGTCGTATGTGAATGACATACGCAGTTCAATAGAGTTTAATTAATAATCAGTATGAAGGGATGGGGATAAATATGAGATGTAAGGAATGCGGAGCGGAAATGCCGCAGGGCGCGGTTTTCTGCGGCGTATGCGGAGCTCTTGTGACAAATGATACGGATACGGGGTTTGACAACAGACCGGAGCCCCCGACGCCGGACAACTCGATAATATGCAAACACTGCGGCGCTAAGCTGCATCCCAATGCCGTATATTGTGATGCATGCGGTATGCCGGTGTATAACGATCAGACGGATAACAGTATAACATGCGTAAAATGCGGTGCGAAGCTTACGCCGGATACACTGTTCTGCGGCATATGCGGAGAACCGGTCAATCGCGGCGGCGGTATGCCGAATCCGGCGCCGCAGCCTGCTCAGAAGCCGAAGGCGCTGTTTATTGTGTGTATTTGCGCGGCGTTTGTCGCGCTTGCGGCTATTGTCGCGACAACGGCATATGTCATTATGGCCAGAGACGCCGCTCAGGTAAATTCTACGGCCTCAAATACCGGAACGTCCGCCGGAACTTCACAGCAGCAGCCTGCCGGTAATATCGCGACTCTTGCGCCTGTCGCCGCGCCTACGGCGCAGCCGACGGTTAATTATAGCGGCGAGTACTTGTTCCCGTCGGATTCTGTGTATATCCAGGACGCTGATTTGGCCGGGAAGTCGCAGAATGAGGTCAGGTTAATACTGAACGAAATATATGCCCGCAATGGCTATATATTCAATACTGACTATTATCGCCAGTATTTTTCGACTAAATCATGGTATGTGCCCATAACATCGTCACAGGAGGAATGTGAACGGCGGTTTAACAGTATAGAGAGGGCAAACAAGGAGTTTATAGCTAAGTATGAGCAGGCTCGCGGCTGGAGATAGCGGCGGCAAAGGGAGGAATGAGTAAATTGAAGTGCAGTGCATGCGGATTTATGAATGATGATGAGAATCAAAGATTCTGCTATAAATGCGGCAGCCCCCTGATGCCGGAACAGGACGACTTTGCGGACGAGCCGGAGCAAATGTCGGAGGAATTTACCTTCGCGGGGCTTGACGATGATAATAAGCGTCGGGAAATTACGGACAGAATGGCCCAAAGACGTGAGGTAAGAATGAAAAAGAATGAGGAAAAGCAGCTAAAGTACGCGCATATACGCGCGTCTGTGCTTGCGGCCTTGATTGCGATTATACTTGTAAATTCCGTTTATATAATATATTACCGCGTACAGCTTGGTTCAGCCGCGTCGTCGGGGCAGACGCAGTCTGTCGAGACAACCGAAGGTAATGAGTAACGGCGGTATATCCGGAGGGTAAAATGAATCGAACAAGAGAAATAGTAAAAAGCGTATGTATAGCGATATGCCTAATATTGATAATCTTCCAGGTATGCTATATAGTTAAGCTTAGCGATTACAGGCATATACTGTTAGCTGAGAACGAAACAGCATCTGAGCAGACCGTTCCCGACGCGCAGACGGCTGATGAACCGGAGCAGGGTGATACGGAAAATCAAGCTCCGGCGGCAGAGCCAACGGAACTTGTCAAGGAGAAAATAATAGTGCTCGACCCGGGACACGGGAAGTCATCCTCGCTTATGAGCGAAGAGGAAAGGGGTCTTTCCGGCTGGGCACAGAATGACGATGGCGATTGGGGAGAATGGCGCCACTGGAAGAGCGGAGAAATGTGGATTGACTGCTGCGGCTCAGGCTGCAACGGGCTTGCGCCCGAGAACGGCTCATGCTGGTATCCAATCGAAAACGGAGACAGAGACGGTGAGGGCGAAATAAATCTACGAAACGCGCAGGCGGCCCGAAATTATTTACAGGAAATGGGATATACCGTTCGTATGACGAGGGAAACAAATGATGAGAATCCGTCGATAACCGAGCGAATCCGAAGCTGTTATCCGCAAAAGGACGTAACTGCCGCACCTGACGCGCTTGTGTTCGTGTGTGTGCATTCCAACGCCGGAGGAGGCAGCGGCAGCGCGTATCTGTCATTGGGCAGCGGTTATGATCAGGGCGGAATATCGCCCACATACGTCGAAGACGGCAATTCGCTCGGCGCGTATATTAATAACAGAATAGTGACAGAAACGAGCCTGAGCGCGTATTCCGACGGATGCTACCCCGGTCAGCCATATCTTATACTGTTCCATAAAAGCCCGATTCCCGTAGGCTATATGGAAATAGGATTTTTTGATAATTCCTCCGATCTTGCGATTTTGGAGTCGGAGAGCGATGCAATAGGCAGGGCGATAGCCGAGGGCATCGACGAATATGTTACGGCGAATGGCTTATAATGCCGTATATTCAAACCGATAATTTTTAATGTGTTAAATGCCCGCGTCAGCGCATTATGTTTTTAACCCGCGGGCGGAAAGGCTGTGGAGATTACGATGAAAAGAACTATACCTATAATATGTGCAATATGCATGCTTCTTACAGGATGCACCGGATTAAAGCCTGATAATATAACAAGTCTGTCCGACCGCGAGACGTCCGCACCGTCAGACAGCCCGCAGACGTCGCCTCAGCCCGTCAGCCGCAGTCTCAAGCTTGACGAGAATCCGGAGCTGTATACGTACTCCGATATGGAAAACGACTTGAGGATCATTGCCGATACATATCAAGACGTTGCGCATTTACAGGACTTAGGCGTGCAGACGCTTGACGGCAGAAGGCTGTATGATATGGTTATAGGCGACCCGAACGCGCCGCGGCATGTGATAGTTCACGCAAGTATTCATGCGCGCGAATATATAACCACAAAGCTGGTGATGCGTCAGATGATGGATTATCTGCAAAATATGAAGGCGGGCGGGACGTATAACGGGATG
>CANQYQ010000204.1 GCA_947628155.1 uncultured Clostridia bacterium | reverse complement strand
CCCGCTTCGTCGGTCGGGATCCCGCCGCCGAAATACAGATACGCCTGTCCGTCGTCGTCAATCATTACCGCCGGGTCGAAGCACCACACAACGCCGTCCGTGCCGGGCGTTTTGCCGACGCTCACAAGCGATTCGCCTATCGGGTCGGTGAACGGCCCTGTCGGGCTGTCCGCCTCGAGCACGCCGATTCCCGCGCCGTTATCGGCAAAGTAAAGGAAAAACTTTTCCTTGCCGTTTATCGTCTTATGGACGACCGACGGCGCCCATGAATTTATTGCCCACTTTGCCGCGCCGTTCGGCTCGGCCGTATCGGCTGTATTTTCTGCGGCGACGGGTATTCTGCCGTGGTCTGTCCAGTTTACCATATCGTCGGTCGAAATCACCGTTATCGAGTTTATATTTGTATAATCGTTGCTTTTAATATTGCCGTCTTCATCGTACATATAGCAATCGCTCGACATATACACATACAGCCGTCCGTCATACTCCATCGCGAACGGATCCGCGCCGAAGCGGTGCGTGATAAGCGCGTTGTGATTTCCTATATCCCTGCCGCGCGTTCCCGGGTCCTTGACCGCCTTTATCGAAACATTATCTGCGTATATGACATCATGCGCACCCTCGGCGTTCGGTGAGCTTATATATATCGTCACCGTTTCCGGAAGCTCGTTATGGAGGATAAAGTCGCTGTCTACAGCGCCCCATTCGCCGTTTTTGAGCTTAACCGAGCCTAAGCCGATATACTGCGGCGTGCCCGTGTTGTCGCTGTACGTGGCGGTAACGGAAACCTCCGTTTCCTCAAGCTCTGTTTCGGCCATAATGTCGGCGTACACATGATACATCTGTCCGCTTACAAGGCTTATGCTCTGGCACGCGCCTTCCCAGTTTTCGTTTCTGCCGCTTATTTTAAGCGCATATTGACCGCTCTTTACATTATCCGTAACAGTCTCGATTTTCGGACCGCCGAACGGGCCCCAACTGTCTGTGTTACCCGTTTCAAAATCGCCGTTTTTGATAAGCTCCTCATAGCTTACCTCCGGCGTAGGGGATGGAATCGGAAGTACGCCCTCGCCTTTTATTTCATCCTCAACGTTAAAGCAGTCATAATCGACATATCCGCCCGCTTCCTCGGACGCGTAGTTAAATATGCCGAATTTGTAGCCTGTAAACTGCCTCAAATCATAATTGAGCTTCTCAAGCTTGCCCGCATATTTCCAGTCCTCGCCGTCGGAGCTGTAATAGAAATACGCCGTGCCGTCCTCCTTCACATTGTCGAAATTGCCGAAGAAATATTCAAGACGCACATACGCCTCGTTTCCCGTAAGCTCGCCGAGATTGACCTCCTGCGGAGCGAGCTTTAACCAATTATCATCGGTGATCTCGCCGTTATACGCGTCCTCCTTGATGTACTGGTACACGAAATACTTCTTACCGTTCTGCATTTTTACGCCGATATTGCCGTACTTGGTCTGCATCGTCGTAAGTCCGGCGTAATCGCCGTTTTTCATATGCGAAACATCCATTTTTATCGTACCGGCGCTTGTCGGGCCGTAGCTGCGCTGCGTGAGGATATTTCTCGCAAGCTGAATATTGCTGACCGGCTTGTTCGTCGTGATACGGAGCCAGCCCGGTCTTTCGGTCAGTGACCAGCAGGTGTTGTCGGGATTGTGGTTCCACTGCCACGCCTTATTCAGATTCGAGCCATTGTATTCGCCCTCACCCTCCTTGGGCATTTCATAGCTGCTGTTCGGAACGCCCCTAAACGACACATCGTCAAGATAATAATCCATGAGATCGTTTTCCGCCGTGGGAGTTTGTACCCATGAGGTTATAAAGCATATCGCAAGCTCGTTCTGCAAATTATCAACATATGCAGGTATTGTTACTTCGCCAGAAATTTCACCCCATTCGCCTCTGTTTAACGTCACGCTGCCAAGCGTATAGTTGCCGTATTGGTCGCCCCAGGGAGTATCGCCGGTCGTATATTCCGCCCAGTTATTCCAAAACGCCATTTGAAATTCTCTTGTATTCGGGCCGTCCGTGTATTTGAGCCTCGCGGAGAATGAATATGTCTTGCCCGGCTCCAGCCTTTGGCCGCCTATGGTATAGTGCGCGCCGTTGCCCGTGCCCTGCTCCCATTCATCCTCCTCCTTGCTTCTTGCTCTGTCGCTCACCTTAAGAACCTGATTATCACCCTCCGCGACGCGCTCAATCTGCGCGTGGAAAGCGTTCCACGGCTCCGTGACCTCCTGATCAAAGCCGCCGTTTTCTATAAGCTCAACGGCATCACCGTCCGCCATGGGCTTTATCGCCGTCGGCGCTATATTGCCCGCCGCTTCCGCGGGGGCTTTTGTTTCCGCGGGGTATACATTGCGTTCCGCGCCGTTCGTAAAATCGTCCGATACGACAATTGATTTCGGCTCTTTTCCCTTAATCGGCTTTGTCATTGTCTGCGACGTTGAGAGCATGGGCCATTTAAGGTCGTTTTCATCGACCTTCCATGTCACGTCCACAAGGAACGGGCAGCGCCCTATCGGGCCCCTGTCCTGACAAATAATGCCCTTCCAGTCGCCCTCTGACGATGATACATCGCCTGTCGTGTTCATAATTCCGCCCTGCGCTACGCCGTCTCCGCCCTTGTAGCCTGCTCTGTCCATGAGAATTATATTGCCGGTAAACGCCGCATCCTTCTTTTCTATAGCGTCCGAAAGGCTTGCCGCCTGATAGCAACCCTCAAGCCTTATCCAGTTTTCCTTGCCGGATGGCTGGTCGCCGCCGACCCATGAAATAAATATAAGATACAGCTTCCCGTCAACGCAATATGCGTGAGTTCCCTCGCCGTCTATTATAAAATGGCCGGTCGAGCTGTCAGGCTTATATCCAAGCTCTTTAAGATAAGCGCCCATGTCGGTTATAAGGGTTTTTTCACCGAAATCCGCGTCCGCGCTTACAAAGCCGTCACTGTCCTCAATAAGCCTGCAGCATTTAAGCTCGCCCTGACCGCCGCCGAATATAGCGTACATTTTGCCGTCGGTATCAAAATAGAGCGACGGGTCGTGATACACGCCGTCAATTACCGACTTCCTCCACGGACCGTTTTCAATGCTGCCGGTGGTGTATACGTATGTCTTGCCGGTAGTGTATGACGAGAATAATATGTAATATTTATCATTCTTATATCTGATGCTCGTTGCCCACTGGCCCTTACCGTAAGCGTTGCTGTTATTTCTCAGCGACAGCGCGTCGGAATTATAATCAAGCGAATCGTACACATACGACACCGTTTCCCAGTTTATCAAATCATACGACCGCATGATCGGCGCGCCCGGCGAATATGACATCGCTGTGCTGACCATATAATACGCCGTTTTTCCGTTCGGGTCTTTTCCCGCGGCGCAGTCCGGATCGGCCACGTCCGTTAAAAGCATCGGGTTTTGGAATGTATCGGCGTCAATATCCGGAGACGTACCCTTAAACGTCTCCGCCGCCGCGCTTAACGCTCCCGTAAAGCAGCCTCCGGCTATCGCCGCGCTTAGAAGTAACGATATAATTTTTCTGATTCCTTTCATTTCGCCTGAACCTCC
>CANQYQ010000203.1 GCA_947628155.1 uncultured Clostridia bacterium | reverse complement strand
CGCTTTCGGCGTTATCACATTGATCGGGACCGCCGCCTCTACCGTATAGCCTTTATCGGTAAGCTTAACCTCGGTTTTGAAATTAACCTCATCCGCGCCCGTGCCGTAGCTGTGAACGTTCTTGTAGTTGACCCTGTACTGCGCGTCGCCTTTGTCATAAGCGTCGGGCTTGTCGCCCCGTTCGTTTATAAATATCTCGACCGAGTCCTGCTCATACGGATTTTCCGCGCTGTCGTCAAGATTTTCATCGGCAACGTTAACGAGCACGTAAAGATTTTTCTCATCCCACATCGTTTTAAACTCGCCCGATGCGCCATGGTCGCCGTGCGCCGTGTTCATCATCTTTACCGCCGGGATATCCTTCCAGATTTCGTCCTCGTTTCCGTCTATAGACGGCGTTCCGTATACGGCGGTCGTCGTCTCGCTCTTCTGCGGCTCCGCTTCCTCGGCCCTTAAAATCTCCGCCGGCTTTTCGCCCTGCTTACCTGTAATATCAACCGTGACAATGCACTGTGCCGGAAGAGATACCGTCGTGTCATCTCCCAGCGCGCCCAGATCCGCCATACGCTCCTTGCCGCCGCTGCGGTAGTCTGTGCGGTACACATGCGATGACGTAACGTCATAGCCGTTTAAATTAAGCTTAACATTCGCGTCGGTATCCTTTGTATTTGTGAGAATAAGCTCCAGCTTATCCTTTTCCGGCGAATTGAACGCCGCCATCTTTATATCGTTCGCGCCGGGGTCAACGGACGAATCCACCCTCACATATCCGCCGTCGGTAAACTTGGCGAAATGCTCAATGGCGTAAATTTTATCGTCTACCGTATAGCCCTCTTTGGATTTCCATGCGCTCTTAGCCTCCCACGGATTTTCAAGCGCGACGAGCGTGCCGTCCGGGCCCCAGATCGTATCCCAATAGAAATACGCCTCCGCGCCCTCCTCTACAAACACGTTCGTCATCAGCCATGCCGTCTGTACTCCGTTTCCGCGGTAATACTCTGTCTGCCATTTCGGGATATCGGGATAATTATCCCGAAGCTTGTTCATGCTCTTTTTGTACTGATCGGGATTCTCCTCGTTGCCGCCCGCGTAAAGGTGATGCGCGATTGCGTGAAGCGCGCCGTCGCCGCGGTCTATCACCGGCTGAACATATTTCTTTATATTCGTATAGCTCGCAGTCATGCTGTCCGGTCCGACAAGCTTCGGCGGATTATCAACCTTTTTGAACGCCTCATACACCGCCTCGAACGCTTTGGAATACTGCGCGTGGTCGGCGTTTTCCTCCGCGTCAAGCTCGCATCCGTCATAGTCGGCTCTGAAATCCGGCTCATTCTGAATGCTCAGATAATCGATCTTAACGCCCGCGTCGCGGTAGGCCTTGAGCATATCCACGTAATACTGCGCGTACTCGTCATACGCGTATTCGCCTTTGTCATTCTTTTTTATCGTTCCGCCGCCCGCTTCGACGCCGTTGCTCTTTACCTCCTTACCGGGCGACCATGAGCTCATAAGTATGGGAAGCTCCTTCCCCGCCGCCTTTTCGGCCGCTTCTATAATTTCCTTGTCCGTTTCGCCGCTGAACTGGCCGTCGTAATAGAAATTCTTGATTCTTATCAGATCCAGTCCGACCTCCTTGAATAACAGATCGTAAACCTGCTGCTTCGCCGGTGATTCGGTAAGCCATGTGTTGTACCACGTAATACCCCCGCCTACGCCGAGTATCGTCTGCTTATCCTCGAATGTGTTTACGTACGCGTTTACCGTGCGCGTGTCGGCCGCGTCCGCGATAATGCCGTACGGCGCGGCCATCGCCATACAAAGCGATACCGCCATTGCTTTCTTCAAAATTTTCATTGTGTTTGTCCCCTTTCTATTTATTAAACCGCCAGTATCTCATAGTGAACGGTTCGCCGCCGCTGCTGCATCTGAATACAAAATATATATCATGCACACCCTTTATCGCGCCGTCAAGCGGTGCGGAGGAGCTTTCACCGTCCACCTTTACAGTTCCGGCCAATACTCCGTCGGGTGCGTCAAGCCGTACTTCAATGTCTCCGCCGTCAATAACGGGCGCGGTTATGTCAACGCTGTTCGCTCCGTCCCCAAAATCCGCGTTCCTGACCGCGATCCAGTCGCCGTCATTTATATCGCAAATCTCCATACCGTTATCGGCAGCCTGCGTGCTGACGCCGCTCATGCGCGATATCGTCGCGGCGCTCGTTTCTTCAAACGGGTCGAGGCATTGTACCGACTCAACGCCCTTGAAATCCGCCTCGACCGGTTCTATCGTACCGTCGCTGTTATATTTAAGCTCGTTTATATGCGTGGAGCGGTAACCCTTAATATCACCGAGATATTTCTCGGCCGTCTGCGCGTGGTAGGTTATATACCACTTATCCTTGAAGCTGAATATCGCGTGATGATTATTTCCGCCCACGTTGAAGAACCGGTACATATTATCGAGAACCACGCCCTGATACTCAAACGGCCCCATCGGATCATCGCTTGTCATGTACAGAATCGTTCCGAACGGATATTTCCCGTCCTCGTGCTCGCCCTCAAAGTTTGAGCAGTACGAGTAATAATATTTCCCGTTGTATTTATGTATACCCGAATCCTCGAACACGGCCGGCGCATCGATCTCCTTCGCTTCGCCGACAGTCGAAATCATATCGTCTCCAAGCTTTATGACCCTTGTCGTTTTCGGATGATCCGATTCCGTCACGCCGTTAACCGACGGCAGTCCGCCGCCGAAATACAAATATGCCTGTCCGTCGTCGTCTATCAGAACTGCCGGGTCAAACAGCCATACAACGCCGGAGCATCCGGGCGTCGAGCCGTTTATGAGCGCCTTGCCTATCGGGTCGATAAACGGCCCTGTCGGACTGTCCGCCTCAAGCACGCCCACGCCGCTTCCCGAATCAGCGAAGTACAGGAAAAATTTTTCCTTGCCGTCAATGGTCTTATGCGCCGCGCAAGGCGCCCATGAGTTTTTCGCCCATTTCGCCGCGCCGGTATCATTACCCCGGCCTCCGACGGCGATTTCACCGTGGTCTGTCCAGTTCACAAGGTCTGAGCTTGATATGACGGATATTGTATTAATATTGGAATAATCGTTATCGAGCAGATTTCCGTTTTCGTCATAACGATACGTATCCCCCGTCATGTAAACATATATCCGGCCGTCATATTCCATCGCGAACGGATCCGCGCCGAACCGCTGCGTCATAAGCGGATTCGCGTCGCCCTCCGCCTTCATATCCGCCGCCTCTATCAGCTCCTTGCCGTACGGCGCTTTTACCTTTTCCTTTGGTTTGCATAACCTCCTGTACGCGTCATATACCGCCATTGCGCACTCGCTCCTTGTTGCGTATTCATCGTTCGCGGCGTATTCCCAATCCTCAATTTCATTGTCCTTTAATATCCTTTTGAGAATCTCCGCAATATGTTCACCTCTTACATTCGCCCCGCTGCCGAATACATTTTGCGAAACGCCGTTTATGTACCCCTTCTGCGTCAGACTTGCGACATAGTGATAATACCACGCGGATCTATCCACGTCGTCAAAATCACATTCCGCGTCCTCGTCATATATCCCGAACGCGCGCGATACCATGCAGACAA
>CANQYQ010000202.1 GCA_947628155.1 uncultured Clostridia bacterium | reverse complement strand
ATAAGCTCACGCTCACGAGTGATTTTAAGCTTTACACCTCGGCGGATCTGGGACTTGTTCTGCCGGAGTATACGTATATTACGGTGGCGAAGGATGAGTATCCGGATATAATCGCGGGAAGTATGACGGAAAACGAGTTTACCGCGGGCATTTTCGCGATGAATGGATGCTATTTAAAGCTCGACGGTACGCTTTACGTGTCCGGCGGATACGGTAACGACAAGGACAGCTTCGGTATATACAGCGACGGCGGTATATATGTATCGGGAAGCGGCTTCTTGGATTGTACCGGCGGCTGCGTGAACGCGGTCAGCGGTTCGCGCCAGAGTACGGGCATTTACGCGCGGCACGGAATGGTGGCGTATAAAACCATGGTACTCGCCAATGGCGGACGGATCTACGCGGATAACGAGGAAGCCGAAGGATGCTCCGTCGGCGTGCGCAGCGGCGTTGTCGATGAAGACGACGAAAACAGCGACGTAAACGACAGCATAGGCATTATGGACGGCGCACAGATAGTCGCGTTCGCAAACGGCGGAAGCGGAAACGCGTATTCCTACGGCTGCATCACATCACACGTGCTCGTCAGCGACGACTCCGGCCTGTCCCTCAACACATCCGGAGACTCGAAGGACGCTATCAGTCTCGCAATCTGACTTAACGAGAACAGCGGGATAGATGTTTTTGACAGCGGCTTCATATTCGGAAGAGCGGTCGGCGGTGAGGAATCGTACGGCCTAAGCGAGGTTTTGTATGACGGCGGTGGATTTGACGGCACAAAGCGCATTTCGGTCAATATGTCGGAGGAAGGCAGTATAAAGCTTAGCGGCACAACGCAGGCGATATGCGCGGCAAGACGAATGTTCGGCGCGATAAATGTGACCGACAACGAAAGCAATCCGCTTACATACAACGAAGACTATGCGGGCTATGTCGATTCCGAGGGCAGACCCGCGAAAAACGCGGTAATAACGGCCGTTCCCGCGGCGGATTACGCGATATACTACAGCGCGGATACGGGCTTCCGCAAAAACAACGAGGACGGCGAGCCTCTTACCGTTCTCCCCGAGGGACTGAGCGCGGAGGGCAATACGATTACGCTTGACGACATGGCGTTCTCCACAACACAAAGGATCGCGTTCGTTACGGACGGCGGAGTGACGCTCGATATTCCCAAAAACAGCAGGGCGGCAATATCGGTCTTTACCTCCGACCCCGTAGACACGGAAGACCCCGAAGCGTCAAACGTATTCGGAATGATGCTTCTCGGGGACAGCGTTATCAAAGCGGACGGAGCGATGACCGTCTCGACCCACGGAAACGGCAGAACCTTCGGCTTGGCGTCGTACGGCAATTTGACGGTAAAGGGCGAGGGAGAAATAATCGTGGCGGAATGGTTCGGCGATACCGGTTCCTGGGCGCTTATGTCCACCGACGACCTCACGATTGAGGATTCGGCGCACGTATATGCGTACGCAACCGCAATCGGCGGAGATACCGAGCCCAATGTTGTCAGCACTATGTCCCGTCAGCTTACGGTAAAGGACGACGCCGTGCTTGACACGTCGGGCGGCATGAACGCGAGAAGTATAGGAATATGGGACGGCTATGACCTGGTGACGGAGGACAACGCGTCCGTTATCGCTAACGGCAGCCTGATTTTATACGGAAACGAGGAGACAAAGCCCGGAGCGATCCGCGCGTCCGGCAACAGCACGATAACCGTGGAATGTAACTATAACGGCGACGGCGACAATATATTGGATTGGGGCATCTTCGGCGCATCGGGAACAAGCGAAAAGCTGTCGAACGATGACGCGGCTCTGATATATGTCACGGACAACGCGAGCGTATCATCATACACAGCTGCCGAAAACGGCGGCGCGATAAATCGCGCGAAAGCGGCGGACGGCGTAAGCGCCGTCGGCGGCAACGCTAAGGGCGACAGCGGCGCGCTCGAATACAGCGACGGAACATATTTTATCCCGGGCACGGAGGACGAGGCTAATTACGTTCTGTTCAGGAGCGCGGCGGTAGATTATCCGCTCTACTTCGACGGCGAAACCGGCAAGCTCTATAAAACGTGTGATTTCAGCTTCGATCAGGAGTCGGGCGATGTAGTAAATGTAACATATTCCGACCCGATAGAAGTCCCCGGCGCGACATGCGAAGGAAATAAGCTGACGCTCACATCCGAGTTCCAATTCTACACGGATCATGAGGACGGATTGTATCTTGGCAAGGGCACAACGCTGTATGTTCCCGAGGGTGAAAGTCCGTCGGTTTACGGCGCGTTTTCGGGACTTACGCTGAGCGACGATAACAATATCGGCGGCAGCTCGGGCATATTCTGTTTGGGAGACAATACGCTCGATATAGACGGCCATCTTGAAGTTACGGCCGGCGGCGGAAAAAACATAAGCAGCTGGGGTATTTTAAACACCAATAAAAATAAGCCGGTAAATATAACTGGTAAGGGCAGCCTTACCGCGCAGGGCGGAGATGTTGTATATGACGAGGCAATAGGGGGCACGAGAGGCGAAAGCTGCGGAATAATCAGCTACGGCGACCTTAACATATCTATTGCCGAGTTAAACGCTATCGGCAATAAGTCCGCCATATGCTCCGTCGGTATTTACGTGGACTATCCGATGATAGAGCCTCATACGCTCACCATAAGCGGCGGCGCGAAGGTCAACGCGAAGGGCAGTGCCTGCGTCGGCGGGATGAACCCTGTAAGCAACGGATGCTCGGCTAATCATGTTATAATAAAAGACAATTCGAGCCTTACGGCGACGTCCTCAGACGCGAATGAAGCTTACGGACTTATAATTTTTGACTGGGAAAATTACGGCGACGGAAAAATTGAACTTTCGGGCGGCAGCTCTATTGCCGCGACGGCGACGGGTTCAACCTACGGCTGCGGTATTACGTCAAGAGACAGCAGTCTTAAGCCTATAATCGTAAATATGGATAAGGGCTGCACATTTACAGCGGAGGGTTCGGACAGAGCGTCTACAATTGCGCTTAGCGGAGTTTCGGCTGTATCGGACGGCAAGACAGTGACATACAACGGCGAAAAGGTAGGTTACGTTGACGCGGACGGAAATATCGTGAAGAAAATATCCTTCCAATCACTCACGTCCGCTCAGGTCTCGCACGGCGGCGGAGGCGGCGGAGGCAGCCGGCCAAAGGCGACAGCAACGCCGAAGCCTACGGCTTCGCCCGACCCGAACGCGACGGCGAAACCGACGGATGTACCTCAGGCAACGGTGAAACCCGAAGCGACAAACACGCCCGCGTCCGATGCGCTGCCGTTCACGGACGTCGCACAGTCAGATTGGTTCTATGATGCGGTGAAGACAGCATACGGCAAGGGCCTTATGAACGGAGTAACGGAAACGGAATTTTGCCCAATTTGCCTCTTTCCCGCGGTATGCTTGTTACAATCATAGGACGTATGGCGGGCGAGTCATCCGACGCGGCGCAAGGATTCAGTGATGTTAGCGCGGACATGTATTATGCCCCTTATATTGCGTGGGCGGCCGATAACGGCATAGTCGCGGGCTTTGAGGACGGCGCGTTCCGCCCGAATGAAAGTGTGACCCGCGAGCAGGCCGCGAAAATTATTAAAGCGTATTATGATTACAAGGGCGAAGGCCCTGTCGGCGCGTGGGCGAT
>CANQYQ010000201.1 GCA_947628155.1 uncultured Clostridia bacterium | reverse complement strand
ATCCGCTTGAAACGGATGAGCCGGATATAACGCTGTCGGCGGAGGAAAGACAAATCGGGGGATTGGGCGTTTTCATGGTAAAGAAAATGGCCGAAGGTATGGATTATAAATATGAAAACAATAAAAACATCTTGAAGCTTGTGATGGCTTTAAAATAAGAAAGAAGGAAACGATATGAAAACGGATGTTTGTACAATTTCAAGCGATAAGTCTACCTTTAACGCAATATTCACGGAGGCGGAAAAATCGGCGGAGTACAACAGGCTCCCGAAGAAGCAGGCTCTGCAGCTGCGGCTTTTGGCCGAGGAGCTCGTGGGAATGCTTCCCGAGCTGCTGGAGGTGGGCGGCGGCAAGTTCTGGATTGAAAATGAAGGGAGCGATTTCGAGCTGCACGCGGCAATAAAGGCGGAGCGTCTTTCATTGCATGATAAGGAGGACATCCTCGCCATTTCAAAATCAGGCGCAAACGCCGCATCCAAGGGAATTGTAAACAAAATCAGGCTGGTGGCCGAGGGAATGCTTGACGGATATATTGAAACGGCGGGAGGCTCGGATGTAAATGAATACTACGACTTTTATGACATGGACTCGTCAAGTGTGCCTCGTATTTACAGCGACACATGGTCAAACGTATGGTCATTGTACAGCTACAAGCAGCAGGCTGATAAGGAGACGGAAAAGTGGGATGAGCTCGAAAAATCCATAATCGCCAACCTCGCGGACGATGTTATTGTCGGCGTGATCGGTAAAAAGGTCGATATTATTATTAAAAAGAAATTCATGCTTTCGGAATAATTATGGAAAAACAGGACAGGATTTAAATTATTACATTTGTTATCGGCCGTTCTCATCACGGACGGCGCTTTGTACGGTAAGGTACGCGAAAAGGCATATTAAAGGGGGATAGATTGTGAGTACGAAAAAACAATATATTTTCGGCGTTTCTATCGCCGCCGCTGTTTTAATTTTTATAATAACCGCGTTTATGCTCCTGAGCCGTACAAATCTTAAGGAGGTAACAATGGATCCCGGCAAGGATATGGGTTGGAGCTATGAATTGATTTCCGGTTCTGAGGCGCGGGCCGCCGTACCCGAGATTGTTGATGAATATACCGTCAGCTTTCCGGGCGAAAGCTGCCGCGCCGTAAGAGCGAAACGAAAGCTTTTGGAAAAGCTTGACGGTGCGCAGCTCGGAGTATATTTATATGACGCGGTATGCGGCGTGGATATACTGGTGGATAATAAAATGCTCTATACAAGCTTTGAGGGCGCGCCGCGCGGCGAGTCGGGTTTTGCGCTGACAGAAGGCTTTGAGCCGTCGCCGTCGGAGACGCTGGAGGTTTACCTTCCCGAGGATTATCTCGGAAAAGAGCTTACTGTAGTGACATATTTCCCTTCGGAAACAACGGAAATAATCCCCGTTTTCCCATACCTGTGCAGCGTCGATACAGCCTTTGCCGTCACATCGGTTGAGAATGTTTTACCCATATCCCGCACCACTCTCTGCGCTATTCTCGCATTTTTAACGGCGCTCGTATATGTTCTTGACGTATCCAACGGCAAAGCGAATAAAAGAGTATTGCTTCTGACGCTGTTTTTCGTAATGCTCGCCGCAAAGGAAGCGTTCTCGTCACTCGCCGGAAGCTACAGCATTTTTACGGAAAAGCTGAATATGCTCGATTTTGTCTGCGAGCTGTATATGGCGCCGCTTTTGATGTTTGCCGCGTTCTGCCTTACCTCATGGCGGCGGTGGACGCTGGCGGCGGCGACGGGAGGATGGTTCATATACGACTTTATCAGGCTGATAAGATACAGAATAATGTACGGAGCGTTTTTCGGTCAGGCGACGGCTCCGGTGATACTGATTTTATATCTGCTCGCGCTTACACTTATAATTGTTGAGATGAAGCACAGGGGAATAAAGCCCTCGCGTAAATCATGTATTTTGTATGCCGGGATCGCCGCCACGGCGGCGGTAAGCCGCATAATTATGTCGAGCGCCGAATGGGAAGGAACAGTCGGTATGCATCTCTGGCTCGTTTTTATCGAGCCGTTTCACGGATATTTCTATGTTCTGATGGTTTTTATTACGTATGTCTGCGCCATCACGGCTACGGCGGCGGTAGTTATAGAGTTTGTAAAGCGCACGCTCCGCACGAGGGAGCTTATCAACGCTCTCGAAACGCAGAACCGGCAGGCTATGGAAGGCTACCGGCGAATGGCTGAAGCGGATAAGGCGACATATTCCGCGCGTCATGAAATGCGCCATCATATGCTTATATTATCGGGGATGCTCAAGGACGGCGCGGCAGATAAAGCGCGCGAATACGCGGCGGCATTGATGGATGAATACACCGAGCTTCCCGAGGGTCAATACAGCAAAAATACCATGGTAAACATTATCGCCGGATCATATTTGAGCAGGGCAAAGGCTCGCGGTATTAAGGTAAAATTCAGCTTTCAGCTCCCCGAAACTATCCGGATAGCGGACACCGATTTATGCGTATTCCTTACGAATATGTTTGAAAATGCCGTGCAGGCCTGTGAAAAAACGGACGCGGAAAAGCCGCGATATATAAATACAAAAATGTATATAAACGGGAACTATCTTTTCATAGGCTGCGTCAACAGCGCGCCGCCTTTCAAACCGGAAATAAAAAAGGATAAAACTCACGGTTACGGCTTGGAAAACATGAAGCGTATCGCCGAAAAATACGGCGGCATAGTAAAAATTGACAGAACCGCCGAGGAATTTTCGGTAAAAAGCGATCTGTACCTAAACAGCGGCGATATATAAAAAGCCAAAGTGCTGAGGCTCTTTGGCTTTTACATCGTTTTATCAAGGTAGTCCAGAAATTCAAGCTGAACCTTATTATACAGCGCGTGACTTATCGGAATAAGCGCTCCGTTTGTGATTTTGATATTATAGTGCGTGATTTCAGTAATATAGCCGAGATTCACCAGATAGCTTCTGTGCGGGCGAATAAACATCTCGGGCGGAAGCTTCGACTCCATTTCCTTGAGCGTACTTCGCAGCTCCTCATTTGTTCCGTCGCTTTTACATAAGCTTACACGGTGACCGTAAATTTCAAAGTAAAGAATATCCGACAAATCGATTTTTATTAACCCGCGCGTTGTATTGAGATTTATGTAAGCTGATGTGCGCTTTTCGAGAAAACGTTTAAGCGCGGCGGCGAGCTTATCCGGCTGTACGGGCTTTACTATATAATACAGCGGTTCGGCGTCATAGCTTTCTATGGCATAATCGCGGCTTGCGGATATAAATATAATATCAAATTTAAATTTTTGTGCACGAAAACGCCTGGCGTAATCAATGCCGTTCCCGGTCTCAAAAAGAATATCAAGAAATAACAAATCATATTCCGCGCCCGCGTCTACAGCCGCGTCAAATGAAAGTACATCTTCAAACACATCAACCGTGAAATCTATTTCCCTATCTGAGAAAAACTCATACAGAAAACTTTTAAGCGAAGCGTTAAAAGCGGCGTCGTCATCACATATGGCAAGCTTATACACTGCATGTCCCTCCAAAATCATAACTATAATGGTATTATACCACAACTTATCAAAAAAAACAACCGTTCAGAAGCATACCCCACGGAAATCAATTTTACAAAGTAGAAGAAGTATGGTATAATAGAGACATGAAGAACGGAATAACTGAGTACTAT
>CANQYQ010000200.1 GCA_947628155.1 uncultured Clostridia bacterium | reverse complement strand
GCCCGTTTCCGTTTGAAGCGCAAAATCCGTTATTGCGTAAGGGTATTCCTCCGGCACGGTCGAATGCTCCGGAGCGCCGGTTTCACCCGGAGCTGCGCTCGGCTCGCCCGGCTTCGCAGTTTCACCCGGAGTTACGCTCGGCCCGCCCGGCTCCGCAGTTTCGTCCGGAGCTGCGCTCGGCTCACCCGGCTCAACGGTTACTCCCGGGGTGGATGTCGGCTTCGCCGTCGCTGTCGGCGCGCCCGGTATCGTTCCCTTTATTGTCACCGGATACCTCCGCATATTGTCGTCTATAACCTCTACCGACGCTATTTGGGATGGATCGTCAAGCAGAATTGAGAATGTATCGGCATAGTCCGCATTTAAATACATGCTATTTGAATTTGTAGAAATCGCTTCTCCGTTTTTGTTATAACCTATAGCTGTTATATTACAAAATATCTGATTATCCGTTCCATTCTCACATACTGCGGTCACTCGCGTATATTCTTTTCCTTTATTGTTTTTTATCCGACAAGCACCTACAGCTAAAACATCTATATCTTTAGACGAATTGCCTGTAAGGACCTCTACGCTCTTTATACAATCTCCGCTATCCAGCGTTATTTGATAGTCACAATTTTGATTTGGCACAGCCCCTTGAATTGAACTTCTTGTTTCAATCGCATATCCGTTCTCATCGTAACCCACAGCATATACAGTAGTCGATCTATCAATTCCCGATACATTTTTCGCGACGGCCTCCACTATAACCTTTCCATCATCCGAATACCTCCAACCGGAGCTTACCAGCAGCGTATTGACCTTCGCATCCTCCGCCAAAGCCGGAACGGCACACGCGCATATAAACAAAGCAAGCATCATAGATATAATTTTTCTCATAAAACATCACCTTCCATAATATTTTTACCACATAACGTGATAATTATATTTATAGTCTACCACATAATGTAATAAAAGTCAATATCACAAAATGTGATAAACTATAATATTTTTATATAAAAATTTTAGGAGTATTTTTATGAGAATACGGGATTTAAGAGAAGATTCTGATATATCACAACAGAAGATAGCCGATATGCTCCATATTCGGCAAACGACATATTCAAATTACGAAACGGGCCAGCGGCAGATACCGATTGACGCGCTTATAAAGCTGGCCCAATTTTACAAAACGTCAGTCGATTATCTGCTTGAGCTGACCGACGACCCGCGTCCGTATCCGCGAAGCAAAAGGCGGCGGTAAGCGCCGTCATTTTTTATACAGATTAAACCGCATCATCGCCTCGTCGATCATCACGTCAAGTCCGAGCTTGGCGTAATAATCGATGATAATTTCAAACATTTTCCGGTTACGCGCCGGGTCATAACCCTTGTTTATCGGCACGATATACACGTCATAGTCGCCTTCCTTGCGGAATTTCACCCAAAAATGCTTTAGCGACAGCATATGATTCAGCTTAACCATTTCCTTTATATCAATTTCTTCCATATTATCACATCCTTACAGAAACAGTATAGCATAATTTATTTAAAACGTCAATTACGGTTGAAATAAAATAAAAATTGTGTTATAATGTTCAAAACAAAATAACCGGAGGCGATAAAGATGTCAAACATATGGCATGACATAAGCCCGAAGCGGATCTCACCGACGAAATTTATGGCGGTAATCGAAATCCCGAAGGGCTGCAAAAATAAGTATGAAATGGACAAGGAAACGGGACTTTTACGTCTCGATCGAGTGCTTTACACCTCGACGCATTACCCCGCGAACTACGGCTTTATCCCGCGCACATATGCCGACGACAAGGATCCGCTCGACGTTTTGGTGCTGTGCCAGGAGAATATCGTTCCGATGACGCTCGTGGAGTGCAAGCCGATAGGCGTGCTGAAAATGACGGATAACAATTTCCTCGACGAGAAGATCATCGCGGTGCCGATAAACGACCCGACGTATTCCAATTACGAGGATATTTCCGAGCTGCCGACACATATTTTCGACGAGATCTCG
The DNA here is from genome assembly GCA_947628155.1 of uncultured Clostridia bacterium. Taxonomy (GTDB): domain Bacteria; phylum Bacillota; class Clostridia; order UBA1381; family UBA1381; genus 12844. The sequence continues at coordinate 1,713 of CANQYQ010000200.1, read as the reverse complement.
CATTTCTTCAACGTGTATAAGACGCTCGAAGCGAAGGAGACAGTCGTGAATGAAGTCTGCGGTAAGGATGAGGCAGAAAGGATTATAGAAAAATGCATTCAGCTGTATAAGGATAATTTCTGCTGATTACATAATTAATAACCGGAATATCGCGCGGCGGATCTTGTCAGGCCGCGGCGCGGGGACACTAAAACTGAGGGACACTAAAGCCAAGGGACACTAAAACTGAGGGACACTAAACAGGAGGTAATTATGAAGGTATTGGTAGTAGGCGGCGGCGGACGCGAGCACACGATCGTATGGAAAATCGCGCAGTCACCGCTTGTGGACAAAATTTATTGCGCGCCGGGCAACGGCGGTATCGCGGAGTTAGCGGAATGCGTTAACGTATCGGCGACGGATATCGACGGCATGGTCGCGCTCGCGAAGGAAAAGGCGGTCGATCTTGTAATGGTCGCGCCGGACGACCCGCTTGTAATGGGCATGGTCGACGCGATGGAGGCGGCGGGAATACGCGCGTTCGGCCCGCGCTCGAACGCCGCGATTATCGAGGGAAGCAAGGCGTTCTCGAAGGAGCTTATGAAAAAGTACAATATTCCGACCGCGAAATACGAGGTGTTCGGCGACAGCGCGGCGGCGATTAAATACATCAAATCACAGGGCAAATTCCCGACGGTCATAAAGGCGGACGGACTGGCGCTCGGGAAGGGTGTTATAATCGCCAAAAATCTGGCCGAGGCGGAGGAAGCGGTACACGATATGATTGACGGCGGCAAGTTTGGCAAGAGCGGCAGCCGCGTGGTAATCGAGGAATTTCTGACAGGCCCGGAGGTATCGGTGCTCGCGTTTACGGACGGAAGGACGGTTAAGCCAATGGTATCGGCGCAGGATCACAAGCGCGCGTATGACAACGACGAGGGTTTGAACACCGGCGGTATGGGCACATTCTCGCCGTCGCGGCTTTATGATGAAGCGAAACAGAAGGAGTGCATGGAAAATATCTTTCTGCCGACGATTAAAGCGATGGCGGCGGAGGACAGACCGTTTAAGGGCGTGCTTTATTTCGGACTTATGATGACGCCGGACGGGGTAAAGGTAATCGAGTATAACTGCCGATTCGGCGACCCGGAAACGCAGGTGGTGCTGCCGAGGTTAAAGACCGACTTGGTTGAGATAATGCAGGCCGTGATCGACGAACGCCTTGATGAAATCGAAATCGAGTGGGCGGACAATGCGGCGGTATGCGTAGTTATGGCGTCGGGCGGATATCCGGTATCGTACGCTAAGGGTTACGAAATAACCGGAATCGACGACGTAAACGCGATGGAGGATATGATTGTATTCCACGCGGGAACGGCAGTAAAGGACGGTAAAATCGTCACAAGCGGCGGCCGCGTATTGGGTGTTACCGCGATAGGAAGCGACCTTGACGACGCGATAAAACGCGCGTACGAGGGCGTTGGTAAAATCAGCTTTAAGGATGAGTTCCACAGAAGCGATATTGGAATAAAGAAATATTGAATGACATGACCGGATTGATAAGTTAAATTTTAGTTTATCGCGTAAACGGCAGGCGCAAAACCGTAGGGGCGGTCACCGGCCGCCCGTGTTCCGTAACCCGATATGGTATACGGCGAGCGTTAGCCTCCCCATTAACAAGGGGCGCAAGCAGAGCGTTCCCGTGAGCGAAATTGCATATGGCGAGCGTTAGCC
>CANQYQ010000199.1 GCA_947628155.1 uncultured Clostridia bacterium | reverse complement strand
GTTACGATATACTGTTTATCGTGCGAGATGAGCAAATACGCGTCGGCGGAGCGAAAGCCGCTGTAATAAAATATGTTCGGGTATGACGATATAAAAATCGCCTCGTCCTCCCCGGCCGCGTTTAACAGCTTATTGATCCTTTCCCGCATCGCAAAGCGCCTCCAATGCAAGCTCATAGCCCTTGAATCCAAGGCCGCAAATCTGTCCTACGCACTCAGGAACGATCACGGACGTGTGCCGAAATTCCTCACGCTTATGGATATTTGAGATGTGCACCTCGATAACCGGCAGCTTTACCGACGCGAACGCGTCGCGTATCGCGTATGAATAATGCGTGAACGCGCCGGGATTTATTATAATGCCGTCATATTTTCCATACGCGTCATGGATAATATTTACAATTTCGCCCTCGATATTGCTTTGGAAAAAATCGGCCGATACGCCCAGCTCATTCGCTTTTTTCGTCACGCTTGTCTCTAAATCCGCAAGTGTATTATTCCCGTAAATCCCCGGCTCGCGAACACCTAACATATTAAGATTTACGCCGTTTATCACAAGATATTTTTTCATAATTTCCTCCTTAAAGAGTTACTCCGTCCTTAAAAATCGAAATTTCTCTGTACCCGTTTTTCTCATTATTCGTCATTTCGCCGTTCGCGACGCGCATTATATAATCAAAAAGCTCGTCCGTCAAGTCCGCGCCGTCGATGATCGGCCCGGCGTTAAAGTCGATCCAATGCGGCTTCCTTTGCGCCAAATCGGTACTTGTCGCGATTTTCACCGTCGGTACGGGCGCGCCCACCGGCGTACCGCGTCCGGTGGAGAACAAAATCAAATTGCACCCGGACGCGGTCAGATTCGTCACAGCGACAATATCGTTACCGGGGCCGGTCAAAAGATTCAAACCCTGATTTGTAACATGATCCCCAATCGCGATAACGTCCGCGACGTCCGCGCTGCCGGATTTTTGCACACAGCCGAGCGACTTGTCCTCAAGCGTCGTAATTCCGCCCTTTTTATTGCCCGGCGACGGGTTCTCGTACACCACCTGATCGTGACGCATGAAATACTCCTTGAAGTCGTTTATCAAATGAACCGTTTTATTAAACGTTGCCTCGTCGCGGCAGCGGTTCATTAATATCGTTTCCGCGCCGAACATCTCCGGCACTTCTGTTAAAATCGTACTGCCTCCCGCCGCGATTAATTTATCGGAAAACCGCCCGATAAGCGGATTCGCGGTAAGACCGGAAAATCCGTCCGAGCCGCCGCATTTTAATCCTACGACAAGCTTTGACAAATCGCACTCCTGACGCTTAAATTGTTTTGAATATTCAACCAGCTCCCCTATTGATTCAAGCGCCGCTTCGATCTCATTATCATGCTCCTGCGCTATCAGGAACTTCACGCGGTTTTCGTTTACCTCGCCCAAAAACTCGCGGAACACGGGGGTATTGTTATTCTCGCACCCCAATCCCAGCACCAGCACGCCCGCCGCGTTGGGGTGATTTACCAAACCCTTTAAAACCGCCTGCGTTGTTTTCTGGTCGTCGCCGAGCTGTGAGCACCCGAACGGGTGCACGAAATTATAAATCCCATCGCACACCGAACCGTACCGCTTCATAGCCTCGCGCGCGATTATTTCCGACGTCTTGTTCACGCAGCCGACCGTGTTCACGATCCAGATTTCGTTGCGTATTCCCACGCTGCCGTCCTCGCGGACATAACCCATGAATGTTTTAGTGTCCCCGCGCTTTAGTGTCCCCAGCTTTGGCTCGTATGTATATTTTAGTGTCCCCGAAAGATTGGTTTTTATATTATGCGTGTGGACATGCTCGCCCGTCTTAATATCAACCACCGCGTGACCGATAGGATAGCCGTATTTTATTACGTCTTCCCCTGCTTTAATATCCGTCAGCGCGATTTTGTGTCCCCTTAAATCACCGTCGAGCATTACCGCGACATTATCGCGCTCATTAATTTTTATCCGCTTCATTTTACTACCTTTTCCATTGCGGCTCTTATGCCGTTTTCATCTATATCCGCGAGATATTTTTCAACCGACGGCAGTAAGAATGTCAAATCCGCATCCCAGTATTCCGTTTTCGCCAATATTTCCGCCGCCGACGCGGTTTTCATAAACTCCATGACCGCCGGATCGTCATTTGCCTCATTGCCGCGATAGAACGTTATAAGCGCCGCAAGCGAGAACGTCAAACATTCCGGCTCTTTATTGAATTTATCAACGTATTCCAAAAGCGACGGCAAGTCGCGCACCTTGAACTTTGACACGGAATTAAGCGTAATGCTCAATAACAAATGCTTTATAAACGGGTTCTTGAACCGCTCTATAACGTCATTTGCGAATTGCGTAAGCTCGTCCTTGGGCAAATCAAGCGTCGGGATTATTTCCTCAAACAGGCCCTTGTGCATGAACGAATATATAAGCTCATCGTTCATCGCCTCGCCGACCGACTCCAGTCCCGCCAATCTCGCCGCCGGAACCATCATCGTATGCGCGCCGTTCAGAATCCGCACCTTGCGCTTCTTATACGGCGTAACGTCGTCCGTCCACAGCACGTTAAGCCCTATGTCCGTGAACGGGATTTCCGACGCATATTTTTTATCGCCCTCGATTACCCATAAATGGAAAATCTCGGCAGTGTCGATCACATTGTCCTTATACCCGAATCTCTCGCACATTTTTTCCGCGTCGTCTCGCGGATAACCTGTTACAATGCGGTCAACAAGCGTGTTGGTAAAGTGGTTTTCCTCGTTCACCCACTTAATAAAATCGTCGCCGTAACCAAAATCTTCGGCGTATTGCAGCACACATTTTTTCAGTTCATCTCCGTTGCGGTCGATAAGCTCGCACGGGAACAGGATAAATCCGCCCAAACCCATATCAAACCGCTTTTTCATAAAGATGGTCAGTCTGCCCGGGAACGTTGTGTCCGCGAACGATTTTCCGTCATCGCCCTGTTTGTACTCGATTCCCGCCTCGGTCGTGTTCGACACGATAAACCGCAAATCAGGGTTCGCGGCACATTCGAAAAACTCGTCTGTCCGCGTGTACGGGTCAATGCAGCGCGTCACGCACTCCACAACGCGCGTTTCCTCCACGCGTTCTCCGTTTAAAAGGCCGCGCAGATACAAATCGTACAATCCGTCCTGGTCGTTTATGAATTTGTCCATCATCGGACTTGACAGCGGCTCGACTAGTACCACGCCGTAATCGCCGCCGTTTTCTTTATTGAGTCGGTCAATCATCCAATCCACAAACCCGCGCAGGAAATTGCCTTCGCCGAATTGCAGCACACGCTCCGTATGCTTGGACTGTGTGGACGTTCTTTTCAATAATTCCATTTTCATTCTCCTTTTATTTTCTGTGATAAATTTTAGTTTATGTGGTCGCGCCGGTTCGGCGCTCCGCCGAAAAACTATGGTTTTTCGACAATCTGTTAACAATGTTGCGAAAAAAGTTCCGGTAGAAACTTTTTTCGCTCTGAGCTTTGCGACGGCAAAGCCGCCGCAAAGAAATGCTCCGCGCTGCGTCGCATGAACCGCTCCAATATGCACTTTTGCGTATGGTTACACGTTTGTAGGGGCAGTCATTGGCCGCCCTACAAAATTGCGATTCCATACACAAAATCGCATAATGGCACGGTCGTAGGGGCGAACCGTGTTCCGTAACCTAATATGGTATACGGCGAGCGTTAGCCTCCCTTGTCAAAGGGAGGGGGACCATG
>CANQYQ010000198.1 GCA_947628155.1 uncultured Clostridia bacterium | reverse complement strand
CGTACCGGTTTTAAGCATGAAAACCTTTATGAATATACCGTTGACGGCAGGGAGCTTGAAAGAAAAGCGCTCCACCCTATAGGTCTCGGCGCGTCGATAGCCGCGGCGGCGGTATGCGCGAAAACCGAAAGCACCAAGCGCTGGATCGATTTATTTATAAATACGCCTTTGCGGACCGATAAGCGCAGATATTTCGACAGCGATCTATGCTATTTCGCCCTGTTGATACTGTCCGGCGAATACCGTATTTTTTGACGGAATATATAAAAATTCATATCGCCCGGTATTTCGCGAACGGCGGCGGTGGATCGGATTTAAATTAATTTCCCGGAAATGTTGCTTTATCCGGAAAATTATATTATACTTTATAATAACACCGATAACCATGATTAAGGAGGAGAATAATATGACGGAATATCTTAAAAAAATCGACGAGGTAATAAAAAACGGCAGATACAAGGACACCTGGGAGTCGCTTGCGCAGTATCGCGTTCCGGAATGGTACGCCGACGCGAAGTTCGGCATATTCATTCACTGGGGTATTTATTCCGTGCCCGCGTTCGCGAATGAATGGTATTCGCGGAACATGTATATACAGGGAAGCCCCGAATACGAACACCACATAAAAACCTACGGAGCGCACAAGGATTTCGGATATAAGGATTTTATCCCGATGTTCAAGGCCGAAAATTTCAGCGCGGCGGAATGGGCGGATTTATTCAAAAACGCGGGCGCGCAATATGTAGTTCCCGTCGCGGAGCATCACGACGGATTCCAAATGTACGACAGTGAATTATCCGACTGGAACGCGGCGAAAATCGGGCCGAAGCGCGACGTTTTGGGTGAGCTTTCGGCGGAGTTCAAGAAAAACGGACTTATAAACGGAGCGTCGAACCACAGGGTGGAGCACTGGTTCTTCATGGGACACGGCAAGGAATTTGATTCCGATATAAAAGAGCCTCTCGCGCGCGGCGATTTTTACTGGCCCGCAATGAAAGAACCGGATCTTCAGGATTTGTTTTCCGAGCCCGTTCCGACGGAGGAATTTTTAAACGACTGGCTGTGCCGCTGCTGCGAAATCGTTGATAAATACCGGCCGAAGATAATTTATTTCGATTGGTGGATCCAGCACAGCGCGGTAAAACCATACCTTAAAAAATTCGCCGCGTATTATTATAACCGCGCCGACGAATGGGGCGAAGGGGTCGTGATAAACTACAAGCACGACGCGTTCATGTTCGGCACGGCGGTACCGGATGTGGAGCGCGGCCAATTCGCGGACGCGAAGCCGTACATATGGCAGACGGATACGGCCGTCGCAAAAAATTCATGGTGCTTCACGGAGGGAAATCAGTATAAAACGGCCGTGCAAATTGTGCGGGATATGGTCGATATAGTGAGCAAAAACGGCAGAATGCTGCTCAATATCGGCCCAAAGGCCGACGGAACGATACCCGCCGAGGACAGAAATATTTTGCTTGAGATCGGCGAATGGCTGAAAATTAACGGCGAAGCGATATACGGTTCGAGGCTATGGCGCAAAAGCGCGGAAGGCCCTACCGAGATCGTTGAGGGGCAGTTCGCCGACAGCGAGGCAAAGGCGTACACATCGGAGGATATACGCTTTACGGTAAAAGGCGGATATCTATACGCGATTTGTCTTAATATGCTCGGCAAAAACAGCGTTTGCGTAAAATCGCTCGCCGAAGCCGACGCTTCACATAAGCCCAATTTCCACGGCATTATAAAATCGGTTGAGGTCCTCGGCCGCGGCAGCGCTCCCGAATGGATACGCGATGAAAACGGATTGACGATTAAGACGGATGTGATCGAAAGCGGCATGCCCATAACATTTAAAATCCTGCTGGATTGATTTTGCGAAAAACGGCGCGCGGACGTTTGTCTGCACTCGGAAGGTCATGTTCCTTAAATGGAATATGACCTTTTTGTCCGCAAGATGCGGCGTAGGTTTTAAAACCTACGCCGTTATTTTTATACGCGGATCTTTGCTTACACTGTTTTACCGCGTCTCTATTATCGTACCATGTATAAAATATGCCCTGTACGGGAATAATCAAGAAAAAACAAAATCGGAGGAAAATTTATGAATAAGATGAATAAGACGAAATACATGATTTTGGGCGCATATATATTAATCGCGGTTCTGTTTTTTACGGCGGGTTTCACATTCGGCGCGTATAAAGAACGCGGTAAAGCTCTCTCGGATTTCAAACAGCTCGCGGCGGCCGAACCGACCGCGTCCGCCGACGCGGCCGCGGCGTCTGCGTCTCTCGGTGAAAAAACCGAATACTCGGTCATTCTCGAGGACGGTATGCTTTCGGTTTATGAATCGGTAAACGGTCATAAAACAGCGATTGCCGGGCATAAAATAAGCGAAGACGTATTTCCTAAGGATGATATTTCCGCCCTCAAATCCGGCATGACCTTTTCCGATAAAAACGAGGCAATGGCGATGTTTGAAAATTTCGCGTCATAGCACCCAGACCGCGCCGTTTTTATCAAATATGAACAATTTGTTAAAATTTATAAACCGAGTAAAATAAAGCAAAACTAAGAAAACAAGCGGATAATGGAGTAAATACCATATTATAACGCATTAATCGGTTTTGATATAACGCGGGAAAGGGTTTATATTATACTTTGTTAGCACTCAATGTGGTTGAGTGCTAACAAAATTATATTGATATAACGGCGCTGTCGGAAATTTGCCGGAGCGAGCAGCCGGAGCGCGGACGCTTCGGGAAATCGCCGTTTACGGCACACCAAAGCGGCGGTAATTCACCGGTATTCGCGCGGCGCCAATAAAAAAAGGAGGCATATAGATATGAATATCAAACCTTTAGGCGACAGAGTTGTCATAAAGATGCTCGAGGCCGAGGAAACGACAAAAAGCGGGATCATACTTACGTCGAAAGCGCAGGAGAAGCCGCAGGTAGCCGAGGTCGTAGCTGTAGGGCCGGGCGGCGTGATCGACGGCAAGGAGGTCGTAATGGAGGTCGCGGTCGGCGACAAGGTGCTCATGTCGCAGTACGCGGGCACGGAGGTCAAGCTTGACGGCGAGGAATACACGATTTTACGGCAGAGCGATATTTTGGCAAAGGTTGAATAAATTGGAGGTAGGAAGCAATGAGTAAGCAGATAAAATACGGACAGGACGCGAGACACGCGCTCGAGGCGGGAATTAATCAGCTCGCGGACACGGTTAAAATTACCCTTGGCCCCAAGGGCAGAAACGTTGTTCTCGACAAGAAATTCGGCGCGCCGCTTATAACAAACGACGGCGTTACGATCGCGAAGGAGATAGAGCTTCAGGACCCGTTCGAGAACATGGGCGCGCAGCTTGTTAAAGAGGTCGCGACAAAGACAAACGACGTTGCCGGCGACGGCACGACGACCGCGACGCTTTTAGCTCAGGCATTGGTGCGCGAGGGCTTAAAGAACGTAGCGGCGGGCGCGAACCCGATGATCGTTAAGAAGGGCATCCAGAAGGCCGTAGACGCGGCTGTGGAGAAGCTTGTCTCGACGGCGAGAAAGGTCAAGGGCAAGGATGATATCGCGCGTGTAGCGGCCGTTTCCGCGTCGAACGACGAGGTCGGCGAGCTTATCGCGGAGGCGATGGAAAAGGTTACGGCCGACGGCGTAATCACGGTCGAGGAATCAAAGACAGCCGAAACATATTCGGAAATTGTCGAGGGTATGCAGTTTGACCGCGGCTACATCACGCCGTACATGGTAACGGATACGGAGAAGATGGAAGCGGT
>CANQYQ010000197.1 GCA_947628155.1 uncultured Clostridia bacterium | reverse complement strand
GTAAGCTCATCGGCGAAATCCTCTCGGGCGCTGTCATGCATTTCTCTTGTGCGTGTTTTTTTAACCTCAATATCCGCACCTGCAAATGCTTCCATCCGCATATATGAGGGATATTTCGTTATCGGCGTACCATCCTTCACATCATCGTCCAGATCGCCGAATTTATGTATTCGCACCAGGTCAAAGCTGTTACACAGCCTCCCGCACGCCGGATCCGTCGCATGGTTCGAGTACGCGAATTTCCCGTCCTCATATACCACCAATCCGGCGGAGCTTGTACCTTCGATATATGTATACCTGTCGCCGGACGCGCACCGCTCGTACACCTCCGGCAGAAACATCTCAATACACGCGTGTATATCATACGTCCTGCAGAACGCGCCTATTATCCCCGGCTTTTCCGTCGGGTCCTGCTGCTTGCTGACGTTTTTGCTCAGCGCCTTTACCTGTCTCGACGATACCGGCCAGCTTGCCACGTCGCGCCAGTCGTCGTATTTATCAAGCGCCGCGTCAACGTCAAGCGGCGTTCCGTCCTCATGCTCGAAAACATACTCCGCGTCCTGACTCGTGCTCGGCCAATACATAAGCCTGTGCGCCTGATACGTCGTATCGTCAAACATATCTATCCCGATTTCATACGCCGTCATGCGCGCCACCGCTTCATATTCGTCCGGCGTACACGGGCGCGACAGCGGTATAACAAGCCGCAGTCTCGGCCGTTCCGGCGTATGCTTATGCGTGGAATATATGCAGTACGTAAACCCGAACAGCAGGGAAATATCATCGCAGAAATCCGGCGACGCGAAATCCGCGTCAAGCGTTAAAATCGTGCGGCTTTTGATACTGCCGGACTTCCTGCGTCCGCCGATAACCTCGCCGCCGACAAAGCCGCCGACGTCCTTTATATCGTCCTGCTTCGATTTCGTCAGGTTAAAATATTCGCCCTGCGTTTCCGGCGTCCGGGTGGTCTGCTCCAGCCTTTCGACAAGCGCCGTCCATGATATTTTTGTATTTTTCCAGAGTTTCGCCTTTCGGCTCTGCCCTGTCGCTATAACAAGCTCCAACCGTATCACCCCTTCATGTAAAAATCGCACTCGTACCCGTCAGCGTCGAGCGGCAGTCCCGGCGCCCACGTCAGCGGCTCGCGCATTATTTCACAGATCTCGTCCGCGCTTGAAACGCCGTATGGCACATCAAGTATAACCTCGTCATGCACGTGAAAATTAACCTCAAAGCCCCGATCTTCAAGCCGTATAATCGTTTCCGCGAGACAGTCCCGCGCGAACGCCTGAACGATGTTCTCTGTCAGCTTACCGCCCCATGTTTCAAGCCGCGTCCATTTATTTCCCGAACTCACGCCCATATATGTAAACGACGGAGAGCCAAATTTATTAGTCCCTATTTGTGGCTTAACGTACGCTATACGCCGCCCCGACGGCAAGCCAATAAACAATATACCCGCCTCGACTGCGAAGCTTATACCGTGCTCTATCGTCGTAGGATAGCCGTCAAGAGCGTTAAGCGCCGCATTCTCCACCGTCGTCCAGAACTCCGTTATTTTCGGATTAGCCGCGCGCCATTTATCGACTATCGGCTTTAATTCCGATTCGTCCAGTCCCATTTTAAGCGCGCCCATATTTACCATTGCCGCCGGGCTCCCGCCGTAACCGAGCGCCAGCTCCGCGATCTTGCCCTTCTGTCGGAGCGGATCGCCCTTGTGGATGCTCTCGACCGGCACATGAAACATCTGTGCCGCCGAAGCCTCATATATTTTGCCGTGCGTCTTGAACACGTCAAGCCGCCATTTCTCATTCGCGAGATATGACAGCACTCTTGCCTCTATCGCCGAGAAATCCGCGACGATGAACCGCCGCCCCTCGCTCGGTATAAGCGCGGTGCGTATCAGCTCCGACAGCGTTCCCGGCACATTTCCGTAAAGCAATTCAAACGTGTCAAAATCGGCGTTTATAACGGTATCGCGGGCAAGGCTTAAATCCCGTAAATGGTTCTGCGGTAAATTCTGCACCTGCACGATCCTACCTGCCCAGCGCCCGGTACGGCTCGCGCCGTAAAACTGCAGCAGTCCGCGGATACGTCCGTCCTTACAAACACTGCGCCGCATCGCCTCATATTTTGTGACTGACGTTTTTGCGATTCTCGACCGCAGAAACAGTACCCGCCGAGCCTTAAGCGAAATCTCGCCGTCAAGCAGTTCCTTTACCGATTCCTTGTTCAGACTGTCTATTTTTTGTCCCGTCTCCGTTTCGAGCCACTGCTTCATTTGCGATACCGATTTCGGATTTTCAAGTCCTGTCAGCTTTTTCAGCTCGCTTATGCAGTCGCGTTCATATATACCGCTGTAAAGTATCGCCTTGTCCGCGAACGCGGTATCGACCCTCGCGCCCCTGTCGTTTATGCGCTGGTCGTATTTCCACAGTCTCAGCTCGCCCTCCGCCATCGGGAACCGCGCGAGCTTTTTTCTTATAGCGCGTTCGACCTCCACATCCTGCTTACAGTATTCCTTAAACACCGCCCACTTCTCCGGCGCGTCGGACGGCATATGCCGCCCTGTATCGGTCAGGATCTCATATTGATTTGAAGCCTTTACCGTATACGGCATAGAGAAAAATTTTATAAGGCTCTTGCCGCGTTCGTCCTTGCGCTGATCCAGACCGAGCGCCGCCGCGACGTTCGCCAGTCCCGACGGCAAGCCAAGCTCAAGAGCGTGTACGGAGCTGCACTGCCACTGCGATGCAGGCAAGGCGAGATTATAGAATTTGCCGATACACGTCCGCTCGAAATTCGCATTATACGCCGTCTTGATAACTGTCGGATCTAATAAGGCGCTGTACACTCTCATCGGCAGCTCCTCGCCCGCCGCGACGTCTATAACCTCCACAGGTTCATCGTCCAACGCGTACGCGAATAATAAAATCTCAAAGTCGGGAGCGTCCGCATACGCGTACACCCCCGCTTTTGTTAAGTCCACGCTTGAATAGGTCTCCAAATCCACGCTTAAATAAACCATCAGCCTAAGAAGTCGTCGTCACCGTCGTCCTCAATATAAGCGGCGAAATCATCCTCAGCGCGGTTGCGTCCGCCGAGCGGTTCACCGTCGCGGGTCTTCATCAGGTTATTAAGCCCGCAGGCAATCCCGCGGTTCCCGCTCTTGTTGAAGGCGTAAAACGTAACCGACGCCCTGCCGTAGCAGCCGCTGTAAAGCTCCGTACTGTCGATAATGTGCTGACCGTTCTTATACACCAATCCCGGCGGCGTTTTGCAGTTCGCGTTAACGTAATAATGCCCCGCATAAATCGGATCATCCTCGCGCTCAGCGTCGCCGTCGCGGAGCGGCAGCTTCAGATTTGCCGGAAGCTTGCCGCCGAATTTTGCAATACCGTTCTGCTTCGCCGCCTCGATCGCTTTATTTATTGCCTTAAGCGTCGCCGTATCCGACTTCGGAATAAGTAAGCTGACCGAATACTTCGGCTCACTGCCGTTAATGCTCTTCGGCTCCCATACACTGAGGTAACTGAACCGTACCTCGCCCGTAACTACCTTCGTTTCCTGATTTGTCATGATATTAGTCCTCCTTGATAAATTCTTTAAAATCCTGCGCCGCCGCGTTCCATTCGGGGCGCTTGTCCTCCGCCGGAACAAGCGTCGGCTTGCCCTGCGGCTTTACCACGTACGAGCCTAAAAGCTCGTTAAATCTTTTCTTGCTCAAAAGCTTTTCCATCTTACTGATGCCTAAAAGCTCTCTGCTGTAAATATCGTTCTCGCTGTATCCCGCGTCTGTCAGAACCGCCGCGATTTTATCCTCCGGCGCGTCGTAAGCGCGGTTACTGCGCCCCTCGACCACCTTAAAGCCC
>CANQYQ010000196.1 GCA_947628155.1 uncultured Clostridia bacterium | reverse complement strand
ATGATAGATCAGTCAGATCAGGAAAACGAGGCAAAGGCGCGGTCAATTATAGAAGAAATGAGCAGGGAAAAGAGCCGATTCTTTGCCGCTGACGGGTTCAGACAAATTTATATTTTAAGTAATTTCCTGTGCGATGGAACAATTATAAGCGAGGCGCGAATAGACGAGAATTACAGAGCGATAAGCGATATTTTACTGCTTAAAAATAATTTCAGTATACGTGAAATGCGCAGAAACGAGCAGTTTGAACTTCTGAATAAAAACGAGTCAATACGGACGGTTTCGTATAAGCTCGTGGAAAAACCGTGCAGGGAAATTACAATAGCTACGTATAAAAGCCTTTTAACGGCAATGAAAAACGTTGCCGTGAGCGAGGATTTACATAAAGCGTTTAACAGTTCGGAATTTACATTTTTTGACGATTATTTCAACCGGAATATAGAGGATAAAATGCCGGCGTCAACCTTGCTGTCATATATGGCGTGGGTGCCGGGCGAGGAGGAACGGCTGAAAAACGTCGGAAGCGTCACAACGGAAATGCTCGACCGCGCGACGATGGGGCAATGGTCGGAATTCTTTAAAATTTATTACGACGATGTTGTGCTTAAGGAAACAAAAGATGAAGATTTCACAAAAGAGCTCCACAAGTATTTAAAAACCAAGTTTAATTATAAAGAAATGCGCGAGTGCTTCAACAGTGACGAGGCGGCCGGCGTGGTTAACCGCGGCGACGCGATGGCGCTGGGCGGACCGAGAATGGGGTTGCTTGAACGCGCCGCGCTGCTCGGCAAGAATTACGCGCGCAATTTGTATTATTCAAAAAGAGTAAGACCCGTATATCAAAGTACTCTTGACCGTTTGTACAAACAATCCGAGGGCTTTTATGGTATGATAGCGCGGCTTGAAAACGTGCTGCTGCGTTCGCTTATGATTACAAACTCGAGACTGTATTCAAGTATAGAACAATTCTACGATGATATAGTAAAGAATTACATTACCGAACATCGGGATGAATTTTACATGTTAATGGATGTGGACTACACACCCGAGAAATTCCTTGACGCGCTCTATAATTTCTTTACCGTTATGGTAAAGCGCATTGACCAGTACAGACTGTATTTTGAAGGTGAGCTTTCGGAACGCCTTAAAGCCTTTGGCGATGATTACGCGAGAAGAAACGAAATTATAGAAGGTGCGCTGAATAACAAAATTGAAGAAAGCCGCAGATTGAATCTTGCTTCCGGAACGGGAGCGACGGAGATTTTCCAGACATATCTGGGCAATCCGAAAGCGGATTTTGTAAAACGTCTCGCTGGCGGAGGCTCAAACAAGGTGTATGACCTGGAAAAGAGCGATTGTATAGAAAATCTTGTTATTTACGAGATAAGCTCGCTGGAGGATATTTTTGGAGGTGCGCAATGATAAAGTTTTTACCGGCTGATGACAACAGCAAAATAAGAAATATCAGCTTCGCTCCTGACGCGTCCAGCCCGTATGCGAAGGTGGTAAACTGGATGGGCGCAAATGCCGACGGATATATTTTATTGTTTACCGACGCGGCTGATAAGACGGCGGTCGACCGGTATTTTAATAACGTGAATAAATCCGCGGCAGACCCTAAAATGCTGGCGTTTACAGACGAAAACACAAGAGTCCGAGTGGTTTCAAACGCGGAGTTCCGCGGCTCGGGCGGAAAGTTTGTATGCAAGGACGCGCTGATTGTACCGACGCGCGTAACAATACAGGCGTACCGTATCGTTAACGGGGACATAAATATATATCGTACGGATCCTAACGAAGGAAATTCGGTCATACCGATATTGATAAATTATACGGTAGCGATAAAAAAGTCGCTGTTATTTATGGGTGATAGAAGGGCAGTAATAAGCTTTTCCAATAAAAATTGCGTTGACGGCGCTCTGTTTTACAGAATCAGCGGCGTTAACGTTAAGTATCCCATCACGCGGGAGATGATGGAGAAATCATTTACCGTCCGTATAGGGAAACAGGATATCAGCGTGATTGCCGTAGGAGAATACGGACAGTATTATAATGTGAAGCAAAAAAGGATGTAGGGGGATTTATTATAATGGGTTTATGGAATAGAGGCAAAGATAAAAATAAGCACGTCGCAGCGCCGTTTATCAATTCAGGAGGAAATAGGAATGACGAATCATTGTGGGAGCATATAAAATGCCCGTACTGCTTTGAGGAGTTTTCTCATCGCGATGTCGCATTCAGGAGTGAAACAGGTTTTTCCGAAGAATTTTTAAACGAAAAAAACATGGAATATGAACGCGAGGAGGACGAATCAAAAAAGAGAGGCTTACAGACCTTGATTGAAAATGCGCGCAGTTATCTCATACAGCCGGACAAAACATATCAGAGCTTCTGGAGCGAGATGGTGGGCGATCCGAATTATGAAAACGATGAATATTGTCAAAGGCCGGTTATTGACATATCGACGGCGATAGAAGAAATATACGATCCGGACGGATTCCTCGAAGCGATAAAGGACAGGGCAGGAAAAAGAACGGACAGGCGTATATGCCCGTATTGCCATAATCTCTTGCCGCGATTCTATGGAAAGAATGAAATCAAATTCATGTCCGTGATAGGTATAACATCGTCGGGAAAAACGGTGTATCTGTCGCAGCTGGTGGAAAATCTTGAATCGGATCTGGATAAGGTCGGATGCTCGATAATTTACAGCAAGGAGGCTACCGAATTTAGGAAGCACCACATTATAAAAAGAGGCTATCCGCTGCCGGTCGGCACGGTTGTGCGCTTTGTTCCGCCGATTTATTTTACGGTTCAGAAAAACCAGAGGAATATAACGCTTGTCACATACGATATCGCGGGCGAGGCATGTGCGGATGCGGACTATATAGTTACATACGGAAAATTCATTAAAAATTCCGACAGTATTATGATGCTTATCGACCCGGGACAGTTTAAGGGCCTTCACGCGGCGCTCGAAAATACTACGGTGCAGATGAGCGCGGACGATGAGAAGGCGTCTCCTACGACTGTCATTTCCGCCGTACACAGCGCATTTATGGGCGTGAGCAACGAAAAATCCAATGTTCCGCTCGCGGCGGTTATTTCAAAGAGCGATGTGCTTATGAATCTTACCGATAACGCGGGAGATCCGCTGATTCCGTTCCAGAGTCATGTGCGCCAGGATTTGACGCAGATGATGGATAAGAGCTTTAATGAGATGGAATACAGAAATGTAAACGCTGATATTACAAGTATGGTAATGACGCAGTTCCCCGCGCTGCATACGACGATAATTAATAATTTCACACGGTACGGATATTTCGCTGTTTCCGCGCTCGGCTGTGATGTAATGGAAATATCGGACAGCACGGGCGCGTCGTGGGCGCCGGTATCTGACCCGATACCGCTCAGAATTGAGGAGCCGTTTTTCTGGATACTCAAGGAATGGGGCATGATTGATTAAGAAGGTATATAAAGCAGGTTAATAAAAGAGGGTTATCATATGAAGATAGAGCAAATATTATACACACGTATGGGAGGAGCGGAGCTGGGCGCCGGATGGCAGTCCAGAACATCGGAAAAGTTCGGCAGTGAGGTTGAGAAAAACTGCATATATCAGTTTAACTGCATTGTTGACAGCCTGCTTGATAAGAGCAGGAAAGCTCCGGAGCATATATACACGGTATGGCACGCGAACAGGCATTTGTGCGCGGCGCGTGCGAAAAGGCTCACAGACCAGACGGGACGCGGAAACATTCTTGCGCAGGCGTATGTTACAAATGACAGCGATTATGTTGCCGTGTTATCCAAGCCGTCGGAGTTTTTGTGCATATCCGAGTTTTATGATGAGGTGGCGGATAAACCGCCTATTCTCGATTTGCTCCCGCTGTCGCGGCGGATCGCTGTCCGTGACGTGTGCCGCAAGTATTCGATCACCTCTGCGAAAATGGAGCAGCTTATCATTTTGATACTCAGTGCCGCTATGAGGAAAAATGCCCATAAACGGGCCTTGAA
>CANQYQ010000195.1 GCA_947628155.1 uncultured Clostridia bacterium | reverse complement strand
ATTTCTAAAATTATGCTCAACTGCCTCCTCGAACCTATGCATATTTTAAATATTATGCATGAAAATTGATTTCCGTGGCAGCGTTAAGGCGGGCATTGACTAATTTATTTTTTTATGTTACAATAACCGGACAGGACTTAAATTTGCATTTTTTTTAATAATGTGATACAATACATATACAGGATTTACGGGAGGAGCAAACAGTGGAGCTTTACATATTCAACAATATAGAAAACGATGAATGTATAAAAGGTATTCTCGAAAAGGGGAACACAATAGTTATGCGGAAAATCATCGAATTTGCCGAAACACGCGGCGTTACCAAAAGCAGTATACGTGAGTATGTGGTGACGCTTCTTGCCGACGACGATAACGTTCTTTCGCGTGTCGCGCTTCGCGGCGGTGAAATCGGGCAGGATCTATACAAAATCGCGCTGTTTGATATTGAGCAGATTTATTCAAAGCTGTTCCCCACCTCGATAAAATACACGCCGTCGGATAATTCGCACGGATTTTTCGATGGCTACCGTAAATCGATCGAGCGAATGACCGAGGCCAAAAGCGCCGAGGAGCTTTTGGATTCACTCATCCGCCATTACCGCGAATGCGGAAGCGGAGAGCTGTCGCGGTACGCCGCGTTCAAATACGACGGCGCGCTTACCGGCGTGAGTGAAATCGAGGATATTACATTTGATAAGCTTGTCGGGCTTGAAAGGCAAAAGGAGACACTGCGCGAAAATACCGAGGCGTTTTTAAGCGGCAAGGGCGCGAACAACGTGCTGCTGTTCGGTGACCGCGGCACGGGCAAATCGTCGTCGGTCAAGGCGCTTTTAAATATGTACGCGGCAAAAGGACTGCGGCTTATAGAGATACCAAAGCACTGTATTTCCGATATACCCAAGCTTACGAAGATACTTGGCGAAAAACCCAATAAATACATATTATTCCTTGACGATTTAACGTTCGAGACACACGAAAAGGAATACCGCGCCTTAAAGACCGCGATGGAGGGACAATTACAGGCAATGCCGAAAAACGTGCTTGTGTACGCGACCTCAAACCGCCGTCATTTGATCCGCGAAACGTGGGAGGACAGGCAGGGTACGGACGTACACGTAAACGACCGCATGCAGGAAACGCTGTCCTTGGCGGAGCGGTTCGGGATAAGTCTCGTGTTCTCGTCGCCCAATCAGAAGGAGTATCTGAAAATCACGGAGGAATTGTTAAAGCGCCACAATATTGAAATGACCGCCGAAATCGAAAAGGAAGCCATTGTATGGCAGATGAATTACGGCGGCAGAAGCGGACGATGCGCAAAGCAGTTTGTCGCGTCGTACGCGGCAAATCATAAGGAGGAATGAATATGATAAAGAAATTTATTGCGCTTATAGCGGCAATTATAACGCTTACGTCTGTAACGGCGTACGCTCAGTCGATCGACGCTGTAATTGAAGATGACGAAACTATACATCTGACCGGGTTTGACGCATTTGACTCACGCGCTCCGTATGTGATACTTTCGGGCTATGATGAAAACGGAAAGCTCGTCGGTTCGCAGATCCTTGAAAATGAAAGCGCGCCCGCAAGAGTCATAAACAATGCGGTAAGATACAAGGTATACAGAGGATGGGAAGAAATGTCGGCCTATGACGTAAACGTAACATATGCGTCATCGGCTCCGGCAACGGAATCACCGGCCGCGCCGACAGTGTCGGCTGCTCCAAGCGCGTCAGCCGCGCCGACGGAAACAACCGTTCCGGCCGCGACAAAAGCGCCAGCTGCGACAGAAAAGCCGGAAACGTCATATCCGCCGTATGTTGTGCCGCCTCCGGGTCCGCCGTATGAAAAAACGTCCGACGCGTATTACACATTTTCCGTTATAAAGGATGTGGTATCCGCCGAGAGCGATAACGGCCCGGTATATCTTGTGAATGTGTTGAGGCAGGGCGCGGAGGAGCAGCTTACCGTTCCCGCCGACGCGCGGATCGTGGTATCGTCCGATTATTATTCATACATGACCGGCTCTGACGCGTCAGCCTTGCGCGAGGGCGATATTGTATATTTTGAACGCAATACCGCCGGCAATAAAATAAAGCAAATGGCGTTCATCTACCGTCCTGTCGAGGAAAATATTATCATGTCGGACGAGGATTACGGAGCGGATTTTGAGAAGCTGTTTTCGTCGAACGGACGCGTCTACGGGTCGAGCGCGAACCAGCCGGGCACGGTTATAGGCTACGGAAAAAAACCGGGGAACAACCGCTATCAATACGCGTTCGGGGCGGTACTTGACAGAAGCGCGGGATTCTTCACGCTTATTAACCGAAGCGGCATGACCGATAACGCGATTGAAATTACCACCTCCGAGGACACGATTGTATATACATGCGACATGTCCGCGCGTCATGATAGGCTCGGGATTTCAAATCGTTCCGCCATTACGAAATCGGCAATTCCCCGTTCCGCGATTGACGAGAACGGCAAAGTCACATTCAGCAGCGATTATACATATACCTACGCGTACGCGCGTGTAGTAGACGGCGAGGCGACAGAGGTTGTCATATACACCGGCTACGGTGAATAAAATATAATAAGCCCGAACAAATAGGAAAAAAGGATACTGAGGAGGAATATCAAAATAACACAGGAGGAAAAATTATGAAACTATCGAGAATTACAGCGGCGGCGCTTATCTGCGCGTCGATATCCACCGCCCACGCCGCACCGGATTACGACACGACAGTAAGGCTTAATAATATTGCCGCGGACAATTCAAGCGTTATTGTGGATTTCGGTTCGAATAAGCCCGTGCAGTTCAACAGCCGCACCTACGTTCAGGCGCGCAGCTTCGCGAACGCGGCCGGACTGATCGTCGGCTGGGATCAGGAAAATCTGACGGCATTTATAAAGGTTATGGCCGACGCGGATTCGGACAAGCCTATCGAGCGCTATGCCGCCGAGCAGTTCGAGCTGCTTGCCGACCGCGCCCCCGGTACGCCGTCGAACATTACGATATCGCTTATGCTTGATAACGCGCAGGCGCTTTTGAGGTATAATTACGACATAGGCGGCGGAAATGTCGCGGGCCTGGGTAAAACGATCGAGCTGGACGGCGCGGCGACCACGCTCGAATACGGGGTTATGGTCGTGCCGCTGCGATCCCTCGCGGAATCGCTTGGCATGGGTGTATACTGGGATCAGGATACAATGACGGCGGATCTATGGCTTAATGATACCGCCGCGGTGCCGGACGGACTTGAGCCGATCGATAAGTGGATACCGGACAATACCTATAATACCGGACTTAATCCGCCGAATTACATACCCGACGGAGTGCATGAGATAGGCGAATATCTCGGCAGCTTCCGCGTAACGCGGTATTGCCCGTGCAATATCTGCAATGAGGGTTGGGGTCCTTATACCGCGTGGGCGGGCGGGATCATTCCCGGACAAACCGTCGCGATCAACCTTCGCAGCGGTATACCAAAGCTGGCGTGGCTTTATATTGATGGATTCGGATGGCGGCGCGCCGAGGATACCGGCGGCGGTGTGGCGGCTAATCAGATTGATCTTGCCGTGTCGAATCATTACGAGGCGACCCATGGCGGCGTGGATTACCATGACGTGTGGCTGGCGAAATAAAAAGAAAAACGATTGCCGTTTTTGCGGCAGTCGTTTTTTTAGATTTTAGTTTATCGCGCTAATGCATATGGCGGCGCTCTGCTAAGGCCCCCTTGTCAAAGGGGGCTGGCAACGTAGCTGACTGGGGGATTCTGTAATTACGACAAATCGCTGCAATATGCGATTTTCTGTAGAAATGAATCCCTCCACCATGCTGCGCATGGTCCCCCTCCCTTTGACAAGGGAGGCTAACGCTCGCCGTATGCGATTGCACAATAAATATAAATTTACCGCATTACAATAAAAATGTTATGATATAATTGATGTGAGACAAAAAAAGATGAGAATAGTTCCTAAATGTGATATAATGTTTAGTAAGCACAAAAAAACAAATATCAAAGGAGCTATTC
>CANQYQ010000194.1 GCA_947628155.1 uncultured Clostridia bacterium | reverse complement strand
CCTATCGGGAGCGTTTTTACAAACATACCGAAGCAGTTTGTGAGCTTCATATCCGAGCGTCCGTTGCTTATCGTGTTTATATACGCGCCGCGGCTGTTGGTAAATCTCGATACGACGTACAATGTCGCCGCGAGAAACAAATGCGCGGGCGTCGCGCCTATATTGCTGCAGAACTCCGAAATACGCGCCATATCAAACGGCGCGGACGCAATCGCGGGCGAGCCGTTTTCGGCAAGTCTGCCCTTGTCCGGCGTGATCTCGGCCGCGCCCTCACAGTTTATGAGCATATCGGAAATATATTTTTCCGACGCCTTGAACTTGTCGCTGTCTCTGAACGCGTTATCGTCCTCCACATAATCAAAATAATCGTATGCTTCACTTTCTGTTTTGCCGCTCTCGAAAACCGTCTTTACCGATTTTAGGAACAAATCGAATGAAGCGCCGTCAAATATTATATGGTGGAAGTCGGTAAACAGATAAACCGCCGCCTCGGTTTGTATCACTTCAATTCTGAACAGGCGCGTATTCATGAGCTTGAACGGCTTTACAAAATCCGCGCGGTACTTTTTCAACTCGTCCTCGCTCATATGCTTTATCGGAACTGTATATCCGTCCGCGCCCATGCGCTGCTGAACAATATCGTCGTCCCTGATCGTGAGCCGCGCGAAAACGTACGGATGCGCCGCAAGCACGACACCGATCGCGTCCACAAGCTTCTGAGCGTTAAAATCCGTGGGGAAACGGTGCATGAACGTAATGTTATAGAACGTGTCCTCCGGACGCTTCATGCACTCCGAATATACTCCGTACTGCGTATACGAAAGCGGCGCGAACTCCGCCTTTTCCGTTTCCGTCCGCGCCTTGGCGGGCGCGTTTTTCGCGGCAAGCAAAAAGCCTACAATATTGTCCTCTATCGACATTACCGAGCAGCCCTTCATAAGCGTTTTTATATCCGCGTTATAGCCGAACTCCTTGTTAAGCTCGACCGCGAGCTTTATAACGGAGAGCGACGTCATGCCGCAGCGCATAATTTCGGCTGAAACGTCGATCTCATCCGTACCGATTATACCATTTATTATTTCAAGTATTTTTGTTTCAAGAGCCGTGAGAGTGCGTTCTGTCTTCCGCATGGACTCAGCTGACGCGAAATTGATTTCCGGCAGGCTTCTTTTATCGACCTTGCCGTTTACCGTAAGCGGTATCGCGTCGATCTGAATGATCGCCTCGGGAACCATATATGACGGCTTTCTCTCCGCGATGAATTCCTTAAGAGCCGCTATGTCAACCTCGCTGTCCGATACGATATACGCGGCGATATATTTTCCGCCCGACGCCTTATCCTTAACGGTGACCGTCGCGTCCGTTATTCCATCAAAATCGTGTATAACGGATTCAATCTCCGTAAGCTCGATTCGGTAGCCGCGTATTTTAACCATGCCGTCGCGGCGTCCCACATACGACAGATTGCCGTCGTTCATGAATTTTACTATGTCGCCCGTATGATAAAGCACGTCGCGGTATTTGCCGCTTTCAAACGGATTTTTAACGTATACCTTTTCCGTCTGCTCGGGGCGGTTTAAATAACCCTTTGACACGAGCGGTCCCGCTACGCATAATTCGCCGACCGCGCCGAACGGAAGCATACGCGTCTGCTTATCAACAATATAGAGGCGTGCGTTGTCAACACCTATGCCGATGGGAACAGGGTCGTAATATTTATCCATCAGAAACGCCGTTATCAATATAGTGCACTCCGTCGCCCGTAGCTGTTGAACTGCTTAACACCCGTTCTCGGCTCGAACGGCACAAGCTTTTCCCCGCCTATGTCCACGACCTTGGGAGCAATATCGTCGATCGATGTCAGGAAGGCTCTTGCGACCTGCGTTGTCAGGGAAATATGGGTAATATCGTTTTGCGCGCAGTATTCGTTGATCCACATCAAATCGAGCCTGCGCTCCTCGGGGATTATATACTCCGCCGCGCCCGCGCTAAGAGTCGGATAAATGTCCAGCATATGCACGTCAAAGCTGTAGCTCGAGTGCGCCGCCGCCGCGCTTTTGTCCGTAATATCGTAAACCCTCCGAAACCAATGAATAAAATTGGTAAGATTATGATGCGTCAGCATACAGCCCTTCGGTGTGCCCGTTGAACCGGAGGTGTAAAGCAACACAAATAAATCGTCCGGGCCGGGCGAAGGGAGAGTCGTGCCATCGCCCTGAAGCTCGAGAATATCCTCCGTTTTTAATATGTATCCCTCAAAGTCGGGTATCAGCGAAAGCAGCTTACCGTCCGCGATAAGCATTTTAACCGACGCGTCCTCCGTCATAAACTGCAGCCGCTCCGGCGGATGTGTCGGGTCGAGCGTCTCATACGCCGCGCCCGATTTCAATATGCCTATCGAGCATATCGTCATATATTCGCTGCGCTCGACCATTGACGCTATAACGTCGCCCTTGCCCAAGCCCTTCGAGCGTATATGCCGCGCGATTTTGTCCGTTATTTCGTCAAGCTCCTTATACGTGTACCGATTTTCCTTAAACACGAGAGCAGTCTTATCTGGCGTTTTCTTTACCTGGGCGCGGAACATATCAACAAATCCGACGCTTAAATCAACATCGGTCCTCACCGCATCGTTTAAGGCGCGTATTTTATTTACACTGCGTTCGTCCGCGAGGCTCAGCTTTGAAAGCTCTGACTTTTTGAGCATTTCCGAAATTATAAGAGTAACCGTATCCGCGAACGAGCTTATTGTTTCGTGCTCGTACAAATCGCTGCGATATTCAAAATCCATTTCAAACACGCCGCCGTACTTGAACACCATAATAGCTATGGGCGATTGCACTATGTGAGTCGGAACACGCTCCATTTCAACGGTGCTTCCGCCAAGCGTGAAGGTGTTGAACGAATCCGACTGGTACGCGAACATTATACCCGCGTCCAGTCCATATTCGCCCGCGAGCTTGACAAACGGATAATTACCGTTCTTTATTACGCCGCGCTGAGCGGAACAGACGCCCGAAAGATAATCGCTTACCTTCGCCGTTTCATCTATTTTTATGTAAAGCGGCAGAGTGCGAACCATCATTCCGACGGTGTTTCTCATGCGCGGATCGTGTCTGCCGTGGTTGACAGTGAATATTACCGCTTCCTCCTGACCGGTAAACTTCGCCGCCGCGTATGCGACAGCGCCCAGGAAAAGCGTGTTTTCGGTTATTCCGTTTTCCTTTATAAATCCGTCCACCCTTTCGACCGATATATCGTCCGGCAGCACTCGCCTGAATCCCCGGCAGAGCTTATCCTCCTCATTATCGTCCTCGTTCATATCAGCGACAAGTCTCAAATTTGTTTCAAGCCCCGCGAATATGCTTTCATAATATTTATGCGCCGCCTCATACGCCGGGGTATCCGCGAATTTTTCCTCATATACCGACACGCCGAACTGACCTATTTCCTCCGGCTCGATTTTGCCGCCCGAATAAAGCGTTGAGATCTCGCCGCAGAGAATGGAAAACGACGTGCTGTCAACCGCGATATGGTGGTAGTCCGTCAGGAAGCACGTTTTCGTTTCCGTTTCGATAATTTCAAAGCGGAACAAATAATCACGCTCCAAATCAAACGGCTTCACAAAGTCGCTTTTCAACCCTTCAAGCTCGCCGTCCGAAGCGTTTATCACCGGAATGTCAACTATAACATCGCGCGGTTTCATGACAGGCTCACCGGATGAAGCGTCAATGCAATAGCGCAGTCCCTCGTGATTTTTAACTGCCTTTTCAACAGCCGATTTAAGAGCGTTAATATCAACCGCGCCCTTGTCAAACGTATAGCAAGGAGGAGAGTTGTATATCGTGCCGCTCGGGTTGTTGATACACGCCAGATATACGCCCATTTGACTCGGCGTAAGCGGATATTCCTTCATATTCCGCGCCTGAGCCATCGATTCGGACATTAAATCATTTTCGGTTTTCATGGTTTCACCTTCTACTATAATAAATTTATGGGTAAGGCGCACGGTAGCCAGCCGTGTCCGTATCCATCTTATTGCTAAAGCTGCT
>CANQYQ010000193.1 GCA_947628155.1 uncultured Clostridia bacterium | reverse complement strand
TGCTGCGTTTTCTTATTCGGCTGGTTCACGACCATTTTCATCGTTTTCGCCGTGTCGAGGATATTTTTGATCTCCTCCGCCTTCATTCCCTTTAATCCGAGTAAATCATGCTTCATTTCCGCACCTCCCTGTCGTGAATCGTTACGCTTTTAAGCGTTCCGGTATAATCTATGTCCGCATTTATATATTCGTCCTTTGACGCGGGCGCGTGCAGTCCGGTGAAATCCGGCTGTATCGGCAATTCACGCCCGCCCCGGTCAATTAATACCGCCAATCTTACGCTTGACGGCCTGCCCATGTCAAAAATGGACTCTATCGCCGCGCGCGTTGTTCGTCCCGAATACAGCACGTCGTCCACAAGTACTATGTTCTTGTCCTCGACCGCAAACGGAATGTCCGTGCCCCTCACTATTGGGTGCTCCGAAAGACGCGTCAAATCATCACGATAGAACGTTATATCAAGCGTTCCGAGCGGCAGCCTTATGCCCTCTGTTTCCTCGATTTTGTCAATAAGCAGTCTCGCCAGCTGCGCGCCCTTTTGCTGGATGCCGATTATAACAACGTCACGCGCGCCCTTGCCGCGCTCGATGATCTCATACGCCATGCGCGTCACGACCCGCCTCGCGTCCGCCTCGTCCATAAGCACCTTCTTCACCGCGCCTATAGGCATAACACATTCCTCCTTTTTGTTCCTTTTTATATATTTTTATTATTATATAACAATTTTTTTACTTTGTCCATTATAATGAAAGTGTAAAAATAGCCAAATAAACCACTATGTTTTGTGGCATATAGACTAAAAAAACACAAAATATGAAAATTCCTCTTGAAGTATTTGTATTTTTCTGTTAAAATAAATATAATATTATTGAAAAAAATGTAATAATGAAAAAAATTGCTTAATATAAAATCGAAAGGATTGATATTGTACAATGGACAGAGTTATATTGATAATTGAAGACGAGCAGCAGATCAATGAAATTCTTACAATACAGCTTGCAAAGGAAGGGTATAAAACCATCAGCGCGTTTGACGGGATACAAGGACTTGAAATGGCGCTTACGGAGAATCCGGATCTGATCTTACTGGACGTGATGCTCCCCGGCATGGACGGATGGGAGGTATGCAAAAAAATACGCGATCAATCGGGAGTGCCGATCATTATGCTTACCGCGCGTGAGGATGAGGTGGATAAAATTCTCGGTCTTGAGCTGGGCGCGGACGATTATATCACGAAGCCGTACTCGGCGCGTGAGCTTACGGCGCGCATTAAGGCAAATCTTCGGCGCAGCGCGCTTGACATACCCGTTTCTGTAAAGAACGACGATGTAAACACTATAATTTCGGGTGATTTGACTATCAATGTCGAGCGATACGAGGTATCAAAAAACGGAAATGTTATAGATATTACGCTTAGGGAATTTGAACTTTTGAAATTCCTCGCCATGCAGCCCGAAAAGATTTTCTCGCGCGAAAAGCTTTTGGAAAATGTATGGGGTTACGAATATTACGGCGATGTGCGCACGGTCGATGTTACGGTACGGCGGCTCAGGGAAAAGATCGAGGATGACCCGAGTATGCCGAGGTATATTATAACAAAGCGCGGCGTCGGATATTATTTCAACAAGTAAGAAGCATAGGTTATGTTTAAAAGTATTCGCTGGAAATTCGCGCTGATATTCACCGCGCTGCTTATTTCGTCCGAAATCATCCTCGGCGCGGCCGTAATTATCAATACGATCAATTATTTCCACAAGGATTTCCGAACCTCGATAAGCGAGGCGTTCAGCGAGGATGTTAAGCAGCAGCTTTACGCGGCCGCGCAGACGCCCGCGTCGCCGGAGGAATTTGTAGATGAAAACAACAACATAATAATCAGCTCTGACGCTCACTCCGATATTTCGGCGCTGCGCGATATTCTAAACCATGCCGGGAGCGCGATAGGCATTACGCGCTCTCGTTTTTATGCCATTCTTGACGGGACTACGGGAAATGTTATGTATTCCACGTCACAGTCCGGCAAGCTTCCGACAACGGCTGTGCTCTCAAACGCGCTAAACGGCGATGAGTCCATAAAATCGTCGTTCTGGTCGCCGTTTATGGATTACGCGCTGCCGCTTAAATCCAATGAAAATATAAAATATATCGTATACGTAAAGGACACCTGCGACAATCAGCGCGCCCTTGTTTCACAGCTGGCGCTTATTCTGTTGTACGCGGCGCTTATTTCGGCCGCCGCGGCGCTTATCATCGGCGCGCTTATAGCTAAGCTTATCACAGCGCCGATCAAGGAGCTTACGGCAAAGGCGAAAAAGCTGGCGGACGGGGATCTAAACGCTGTCAAGGCGTCGAGCAGCCATGACGAAATAGGCGAGCTTACCAACTCTATGCTTTATCTCGCGCACAGCCGCCGCGGCGCGAACGCGGCGGCGAAAAGCGAAAAGCTGAAGGTTGAAACGATATTGCAGAATCTCAGCGACGGAATACTCGCGTTCAACATGGACGGGCGCGTGATACATGTTAATCCCGAGGCACAGCGGCTTTTGCAGATGAAATATCTTGACGATATTAATTTTGACAGCTTTTTCAAGGAGATCAACGCGGATATATCACTGGGGGATCTTGTGTATATGAAGCCGTCCGGCTCAATAGAACGGGCGATAAAACTGAATGATTATTTTTTACAGCTCAATTTCGCGACATTTGAGGTTGACAACAAGGTCAGCGGTATTATTGTCATAATCCACGATATAACGCGTCAGGAAAAGCTGGAGCAGTCCCGCTTGGACTTTGTGGCGAACGTGTCGCATGAGCTGCGTACACCGCTTACGACGATCAAGTCATATTCCGAAACACTCGCGGATATGCCGGAGGCCGACCGCGAGCTGCGCGTGCGCTTCCTTGACGTTATAGCGTCCGAGGCGGACAGGATGGCGAATATCATAAGTGATTTGCTTACACTCTCGGCGCTGAGCGAGAACCAGAATTATTTTAAGCCGACCGAGCAAATCGACGTGCGGAAAATGCTTGAATCGCTCGTTGACCGAATGAGTCTGCAGGCAAAAAAGAAAAATCAGTCGCTTACATATCACCCGATAAACGACATACCCGTGATAAAGGGTGATTACGGCGGTCTGGAACGCGTGTTTATAAATATTATCTCAAACGCTCTGAAATATACGCGCGACGGCGGTACAATCGAGGTCTTCTCAAGCCGCGTTTATTCGGATATAAATATAAAGGTCAGGGATAACGGAATCGGTATCCCGAAGGACAGCCTGCCGCATATCTTTGACCGCTTTTACCGCGTTGACCGCGCGCGTTCGCGCGACACGGGCGGCACGGGGCTTGGGCTCGCGATCGCCAAGCAAACGCTTGAATCATGCTTTAACGGAAAAATTAAAATTACAAGCGAGCCGGGCACGGGTACGGAGGTTACCATTACTATCCCCGTATCGGCAAACGGCGGCAAATAACAGAAAAAAAACGATGCGGTTAATGAATACGGAAATGTTTATTAAAAAACAGAGTCCGCGTGAGGTGGTGTGAGATAAAACAGTAAGTTTTAGTTTTCAGGGAATGGCGCAGCTTAGGCTGCGTCATTCCTCGCTTCTGTTTGAAATAGCGACATTGGCAGAAAGCCTACCAAGTCGTAGTAAATATCAATTTGCTGCGTCCGTTTGCCGTTTTTCTTCTCCGGCGCGTGGACGTAAACCTTTTGTACCATATCGTTTAGTATGGTCGGCGTTAATTCCTGCAAATCGAAGTATTTGTGAACTTTTTCGATAAACCGTTCCAAATTGTCGGATTTCTCCCTTTGTTGTTCAATTTCAACGGTCAGCGTGTCAATAGATTTCCTCAAATCCACCTGCTCCAGCTCGTAATCATCGGCAAGCATTTTGAAACGGCTTTCACTAAGCGTGCCGTTCGCCTTGCCCTCGTAGATTGATTTGAATAGTCGATCCAACTCGGCAATTCGCTTCTCGGCTTTGGTTATAGCTCTGCGTTTTGCTGCAAGCTCTTTTTTAACTTCCGCCTTATGTTTCGCGCCCATAATCTCACGAAA
>CANQYQ010000192.1 GCA_947628155.1 uncultured Clostridia bacterium | reverse complement strand
GAGGTGGCATTTGCGACCGTAGGGAGCAAATGACGGAGGGATTCATTTTTACAGAAAACCGCATATTACAGCGATTTATCATAATTATGGAATCCCCTCGCCAACTTCGTTGGCCCTCTCCCCTTTAACAAGGGGCGCAAGCAGAGCACCGCCGTAGTCAAAAGCGCGATAAACATAAATTTACCTCATTTTCCTATTATACCACACCCTTTTCTATTTTTCAAGTACCGCCGCGATTGCTCTTGCAACATCTTTTCCGGCGTTTTTTGCTTCCTCCAGCGTATTTCCGTTGCTGCCGACCTCCAAAATAAGGCTACCGGTCGTCATATGCAGATTAAACCGCTCGGTTCTCAAATCGATCGGGCGCATAAGTCCGGGATACATCAATTCCGCCGCGTTCTGTATCTTCGCCGCAAATTTCAGGTTTTCGCGCCAGTCGGGATTATACAGTCCCATGCTGTCCGTGCCGGACACAAGCATTACCTGCGCCGTCGGAACGTCGGCGTTTTCGTCCACCACACGCAGCCGCGTACCGTCCTCGTACACAAACGCGTCGCGGTGCACGTCAAGGACGATTTTGATCGACGGATATTCCTCCATCGCCTTTGTCACGGTCGCCAATGACCGAGTATATGAACCCTGATATGACGGATAATCATGGAACGTCTCATCGTGATACACGCTTATGCCGTACTCTTCCAGCGTTTCGGCAATAACATCGCCGACCGCGGCGACGCTTTTTTCCGTATCCGTTGTGCGCTCTGTCTCTCCGGGCATCTCATCGCCGTTATAGCACTCTGTCGTATGGGTGTGTACAATAAGCACCTGCGGGCCTGTATCGTCAACGGCGAATTTTAAATCCTGCGAACATAGCTCCCGTAAATCCACCGTATAATCAGTCGCGTTGTTGATCTCTAAATTGCCGGCCCTCGCAATTTCCTCCTTAGTCGGGAACGGCGGACCGTCGCCCTGTTCCTCATATATATCCGCGCCCTCCCGCTTTGCCTCATCGGTGTTATCCTCGGCCGTTTCCTCCTGCTCGTCCTCACCTTTGCCGCCGCCCGTATACACGTCCAAAATTGTTTCCGGCTGCTTAATGTCAAAACCAAGCGCGTTTTTTATCATTTCACCCAAGCTTTTACGGCGCTGCTTTCGCACTCCCATTCCTTCTTCCAATACCGCCCTATACACACCGTCGTCCGAAACGGGTTTAAAATCACTTACCGCCTCCGCCGTACCGATCGCCGCGGTCACCGCGGCGGCGGTTATAATCGTTATTAATTTTTTCCTTGTTATTATAAACGCTCTGAATTTCATAACCTTGTCCTCACATTTACGCTGAAGCATAAATTTAAAATGCTTTTATTTTATTCATACGTAAAAAAAGCGGTAATATTCTTGAAAAAAATATAAAAAAAGGCTTGCATTCACCGACCGATTGTGTTATAATTGCGTAGTTATTACAGGTGGTCCTCTGCCATTGAGCGGCACGAACACCTTATAGGAGGAAAAAGAAATGGCTCAAAATTCAGCAGAAATCCTTGCGTCAATAAACAAGGATCAAATCAGGACCGATTTGCCGGATCTTGTTGTCGGCAACAATGTGAAGGTATATCAGAAAATCGTAGAGGGTAAGCGTACCAGAACACAGATGTTCGAGGGTACAATTATCAAGGTTCAAGGCGGCGGAATTTCGCGGACCTTCACCGTAAGACGTCTTTCCTACGGCGTAGGTGTGGAAAAAACATGGCCCGTAAATTCTCCGAACATCGAAAAGATCGAGGTTTCGAGAAAGGGTAAGGTAAGACGCGCTAAGCTGTTCTATATCCGCGACAGAGTTGGTAAGGCAACTAAAGTTAAGGAAAGAATCTAACCGAAATGGATTCCCTTTGACTATGCTCTTAACGAGACTTGAGTAACCGCTGAAGGGGCATTTTTCAAATGTCCCTTTATTGTTTCTCATACGAATGAAACTGACAAAAACCGCGAAGATTATGCGCTTCGTGGATTTTTCTGACATTTTTAAGCTCTAAATGTGTTGGGAGGCGTTAAAATGAGCGAAGAAAACAAAAACAGCAATAATCAGTCCGAATCGGCCGAGGAGGCAAAAGAACCGGTGAATATCGCCAAGGAAATATGGGAGTGGGTCTACACCATCGCTATAGCGGTTATAATCGCGCTCCTTATAAAAACGTTTTTGGTTGATATCGTAAGAGTTGACGGATCAAGCATGTTCCCCACTCTCGAGAACAACGACAGACTAATCGTTACCAAGCTTGGCTATACGCCGAAGCAGGGCGATATAATAATCCTCGACAGTACCTACAAAAAACGCGAAGCGTATTATGCCACGCTTGCGGCGCAGGAGGGCAAGGAGGAGCTTGGGACATTTGAAAAGCTCTTAAAGAGTCCTTCTCTTCCGTCGGAATATGATAAAGTATACTATGTAAAACGTGTCATAGCCTTACCGGGACAAACGGTTGATTTGGGCGAGGACGGCAGAGTATACATTGACGGACAGCCGCTTGACGAGCCTTACGCGGAGGGCGAATCCCTTTCCATAGACTCCTCCGTGCAGTACCCCATAACGGTTGAGGACGATATGGTATTCGTCATGGGTGACAACCGCATGCATTCAAAGGACAGCCGTTCATCGGATCTGGGTCAAGTTCCGGAGGATGCGATCCTCGGAAAATCACAAATCCGCATATGGCCGTTTAATGCGATTTCAATGACTCGATAAAAATTGTTAAAACAAAAAAAGAGACTGCAGTCTCTTTTTTTAATACTGTTTATTAATACCGCGCATAACGCGCCGACGCTCCGGGATCCGGTGAAACTCCGAAGCGTCGGTAATATCGTTTATTTTAAATTTGCCTCAAGCTTTTCAAGCTCCTCAGCCATTTCCTTCGGCAGTCTGTCTCCGAACTGCGCGAAATACTGCTTAATTCCCGTCTCGGGATCCTCAACGTCCTTAAGCCACTCGGCCTTATCGATCGTAAGCAATGCCTTTAAATCGTCCTCGCTTATATCAAGACCTGTCGTGTCTATATCCGAAGGCTTGGGAACATATCCTACAGCGACCTCATCCGCATCGACCTTGCCCGCGCAGCGGTCAAGGATCCAGAGAAGTACGCGCATATTATCGCCGAATCCCGGCCAGAGGAAGTTACCCTCGTCGTCCTTGCGGAACCAGTTGACATGGAAAATCTTGGGAGCCTTATCCCCGAGCTTCTTTCCCATCTCAAGCCAGTGGCCCCAGTAATCGGCCATATTGTAGCCGACAAACGGCTTCATAGCCATCGGGTCACGGCGTACCACGCCGACAGCGCCGGCCGCGGCCGCGGTCGTCTCGGACGCCATTGTAGCGCCTACAAACGTACCATGCTGCCAATCTCTCGACTGATATACGAGCGGCGCGCACTTCGCGCGGCGTCCGCCGAATACGATAGCGTCGATCGGAACACCCTGCGGGTTCTCAAACTCGGGCGAAATACACGGGCAGTTCTTTGCCGGAGCGGTGAAACGCGAATTGGGATGCGCAAGCTTTCCGCCCTCCGCTATATATTCGGGGCCGTTTACCTTCGCGCCCTTCCATTCGGTCGCGTTAACGGGCGGGTTCTTGTCAAGACCCTCCCACCAAACGGTCATATCATCGTTATTTATTGCAACGTTTGTGAAAATCGTGCCCTGCTTTGTCGATTCGAGAGCGTTGAAGTTTGACTTTTCAGACGTACCCGGAGCGACGCCGAAGAAGCCGGACTCGGGATTTATCGCGTAAAGTCTGCCGTCCGGGCCGATATTGAGCCATGAAATATCATCGCCGACAGTCCATACCTTGTAACCCTTTGCCTTTAAATGCTCCGGCGGAATAAGCATCGCCAGATTAGTCTTACCGCATGCCGATGGGAACGCCGCGCAGATGTACTTAACCTCGCCCTCGGGATTTTCAAGGCCTAAGATGAGCATATGCTCGGCCATCCAACCCTCGTTTTTGCCCAAATACGACGCTATACGAAGCGCAAAGCACTTCTTGCCTAACAGCACATTGCCGCCGTAAGCGGAATTGATCGACCAAATCGTGCTGTCCTGCGGGAACTGAACGATATAGCGGTCGTCGGGATT
>CANQYQ010000191.1 GCA_947628155.1 uncultured Clostridia bacterium | reverse complement strand
GAGTCGGTAAAGGAGGGCGATAAAATAATGGTATGGAACAGCATTGACGGCATGAAACCGTACGGAGCGGCGTATACCGTGCCCGCTCCCGAAACCACGCCTGAACCCACCCAGGAGCCTACGCCCGAGCCTACTCCGATACCCGATACGATCGGCACCCTGTTAACGGACGGCAATATAGAAATATTATCGACGGTTCCCGACGGAGGCTGGAAACCGACAAGAGGCGAATGGAAAAAAGGACTCGGAACATCGGTAGACATTGATAATTCGACGGTGAGCGAAAAATCAACAAAATCGGCAAAAATAACAAACGCCGCCCTGTATCAAGGTGTAAATCTGACAAACGGTGAAAAATATACTCTTTCGTTTGACATATATCCCGGAGAAAATTTTGACAAATCAAAGCTGAGCTGGGGAATCTTCGGCATGAACGGAAATTATATAGATGTGGGTGTCGGCTGCGGTTATAAGGGAGGCGCGGCGCTCACGGAATCAAACTTTGACCCGAATAAAAAGAACGAGTGGCAGAAAGTCGAAACGGAGTTTTCATGTCCCTCGGACGCGATGTATGCGGTAGAATTTTTGTATACCGCCTCGGACAGCATAAATATTGACAATGTATGTGTTATAAGCGATACGCTTCCGACATTTACTACATCATTACACACAGTAACATATACCGATGAAAAGGGAACATATAACCTTTACGGTAAGCTGTACCGTCCTGCGAATGAGGAAAAATGCGGCGTTGTCATATTCAGTTCGGGTTTTGGAGGCGGCTGTGACGATTTCCCTGCAGATTGCAAACTCCTCGCGGAAAACGGATACGCATCGTTTACCTTTGAATTTGCCGGAGGCTCGACAAAGATGCAGAGCAAGGGCAGAAAAACGACCGAAATGTCGATAATGACCGAAAAGAAGGACTTGCTTGCCGTATTTGATTATGTAAGCAAGATTGACGGTATCGACATAAATAATATGTTCCTCGCGGGCGCGAGTCAGGGCGGAATGATATCCGCTATGGCTGCGGAGGAGCTGGGCGATAAGGTAAAGAAAATGGCTCTTTATTTCCCCGCGTACAATATCCCCGACGACTGGAGAAAAATATATCCCACAGCGGCGGATGTTCCCGAAACATTTGATAAATGGGGCTTTAAGCTCGGTAAGGTGTTCTGCACGGATATGATTGATTATTATCCGTTCGAGGGTGATAATATCGGAAAATACAAGGGCGGCGTGCTTATTATGCAGGGAAGCGCGGACACGACCGTTCCGCAAAGATATGCGGAGGAAGCAATAAAGCATTATGAAAATGCCGAGCTTGTCATATATGAGGGCGAAGGACACGGTTTCAGCGCGCCGAAAGCGCAGGAGGCAAGAGAGAAGCTTCTTGATTTTATAAGTGAGGAGTAAATCATGTATTACAAACACAACAACACCGAAACATTAAATATGGACTTATTCAAATCGCCCACATCTGAGTACAGAGGCGCGCCGTTCTGGGCGTGGAACTGTAAGCTCGAAAGAAATGAGCTTTTACGGCAGATAGACTGCCTGAAGCAAATGGGATTCGGCGGATTTAATATGCACGCTCGCTCGGGGCTGGGAACGGAATATCTCGGCGATGAGTTTATGGGACTTGCCGCGGACTGCGCTCGGTACGCGGAAAAGCAAAATATGCTCGCGTGGCTTTACGACGAGGACAGGTACCCGTCGGGCGCGGCGGGCGGATATGTCACAAAGAAAATAAAAAACAGACAAAAATACATACTTTTTACGGCTACAGACCGCGAAAGCGTGTCAAAGGAGGAATATCTGAAAACGGGAATACCTCATCTTGTTGCCTGCTTCGATATTATTCTGAACGACGATAAGACGCTCAAAAGCTATAGAAAAATTGACAGAGACGAAAATCCGCGCGGCGTGAAATGGTACGTTTTCGAGTGTATGTCCGAAGAAAGCGGCTGGTACAACGATCAGACCTATGTCGATATGATGGACGCAAATGCGATCCGCGAGTTTATCGAAACAACTCACGAAAGTTACAAAAAGGCTGTCGGCGATAAATTCCAAAAAACCGTGCCCGCGATTTTCACTGACGAGCCGCAGATAAAAATCAAGGGTCAGAAACAATTTTCCGACGATTTATCGGACGTGATACTGCCATGGACTTACGATTTCGCGGACACGTTTTCCAAAAGCCGCGGCTATGACATAACGGAGCGTCTGCCCGAGATCGTATGGGAGCTGCCCGACCATGAGCTGTCCGCCGCGCGTTATCACTACCATGACCACGTATGCGAACGGTTCGCGCGCGCGTTTTCCGACCAATGCGGCGAATGGTGCGAAAGGAACGGCTTGTATTTGTCGGGACACGTTATGGCGGAGGAAAATCTGCACTCCCAAACGAGCGCGCTCGGCGAGGCTATGCGCCTTTACCGAAGCTTTGCGATACCCGGAATCGACATACTCTGTGACAATATCGAGCTTGCGACCGCGAAACAGGCTCAGTCCGCCGCGCATCAATACGGACGCGAGGGCGTGCTGTCCGAGCTTTACGGCGTGACCGGCTGGGATTTCGATTTTCGGGGGCATAAATTTCAGGGCGATTGGCAGGCGGCGCTCGGCGTAACGGTGCGCGCTCCGCATCTTTCGTGGGTGACGATGAGGGGCTGCGCGAAACGCGATTATCCCGCGTCGATAAATTACCAATCGCCGTGGTATAAGGAATATCCGTATATCGAGGACCATTTCGCGAGACTCAACACCGTTTTGACAAGGGGAAAGTCGATAGTGAAAATCGGAGTGATCCACCCGATAGAAAGCTTCTGGCTGTCCTTCGGTCCTCGCGATCTCACGTCGGCGGCATGCGACGAAGCGGAGGAAAAATTCAGCGCGCTCATAAACTGTCTGCTTTTCGGGATGCTGGATTTTGATTTCATATCAGAATCGCTTATGCCGTCGCTTTACGAAAAGACGGACAACGCTTCGCTTAAACTCGGGGCGATGAGCTACGACGCTGTAATAGTGCCGAATTTAAGAACGATCCGCCGCTCGACGCTCGATATTCTTGATAAATTCAAAGAAAACGGCGGGAAGGTGATATTTGTCGGCAGCTGCCCCGACTGCGTTGACGCGGTCACAGACGGCGGAGCGAGAACACTGTTTGATAAATCCGTGTTCATTCCGACCGCGTCCGCGTCTCTTCTCGACGAATTAAAGGAAGAACGCTTCGTTTCGGTTTGTGGAAGCGACGGAAAAATGACGGATGATCTTATTCACACGCTCCGCGGCGACAACGGCGTAAAATACCTGTTTATCGCTCACGCGAAAAAGGACGAGAATCCCGATATTATAAAGCAGCAGAGGATAAAAATCGTTGTAAAAGGAATGTATACTCCCGAAATGCTCGACACCTTAAGCGGCGATATAAAGGAGATAGAATACAAAACCGACCGCGAAGAAACGGTCATTTATCACTCTCTGTATAACAGCGACAGCCTGCTTATAAGGCTGACAAAAGCGTCCGAGCCATGCGGCTTTAAACCGAATGAAGAAAAAGCGAACCCGATAAAAGTTATTGATTTTAAAGACAGCGTTAAATTTGAACGAGACGAGCCGAATGTCGCCGTGCTCGATATCGCCGAATATTCGCTCGATGGAAAAGAGTACGCTCCGAAGGAGGAAATACTCAGGATAGACAAGAAAATACGCGAAAAGTACGATTTCCCGCTCGCGGACGGCGAGGATATCCAGCCGTGGGCAATGGAAAAGGAGGAAATAACAAATTTCCCGTGTCTGCGTTTTACGTTTGAAAGCGAGTTTGAGGCGGAATGTATGCTCTGTTATGAGGAGCTGACGGAGGCGGTTTTAAACGGCGAAAATGTGAAGGTCGAAAAACAAGGCTGGTACACGGACAAACAGCTGTTTACCATGCGTCTGCCGAAATTAAAAAAGGGCGCAAACGAGCTTATCGCACGCGTCCCGATAGGGAAAAGCGTCAGCATTGAGAATTTCCTGCTGCTCGGCGATTTTGACGTGCATGTATCGGGCTGCAATATAACAATACAAAAACCGCGAAGAAAAATCGCGTTCGGCTCGATCGTTGAGCAGGGAATGCCGTTTTACGGGGGAAATATTACGTATAAAACGAATATAAAACTCGACAGCGAGAGCGATATACTCATTCGCGC
>CANQYQ010000190.1 GCA_947628155.1 uncultured Clostridia bacterium | reverse complement strand
AAAAAAGATAGAAGAATATATAAAGAATCAACTGCAAGAGGATGCGGTATCAGATCAAATAAGCATACAAGAATACATAGACCCGTTTACGGGTGAGCCGGTAAAAGGAAGCAAAAGAAAATAGCGCTTTAGCGCAAGCGTGATGAAGTGGTGCGGCTGACAAGCCGTTCAGTGCGCTTGCAAGCGCTGTGCAGGTATTAACCCTTATAGGGTTAGTGCAAGCCACCGGCTTAGCCGGTGGTCTTGACTCCGTATTTTACAATACGATTCCCTGAGCGTACTCCTTTTATTGTATTTCGCGCGATAACGCATAATATCACCCCACCAGCCGGTCTATTACCTGCTGTTCGGTAAGAGTTTCCACGATCTCCCCCGCCGAGTTAACGCGTATAACGATCCCGTAGTTGCCGCGCCGGAAGCTTTTTGCGATTTTACGGTAATCCCCGTCGTCGTACATCACAAACACCCTCGCGTTCGGACTGCGTTTTTTGCCGTTGAACATAAGCTCGTTAACAAAATCAATATCATATTTTTCCGACTGCGTAAATATGTTTCCGACAAGGAACGCGATCAGCAGCAGCACGGAATAGTTGATCCCCACACGGTATGCCGCCATAACCTCGGTTATGATAAGCGCGGCGGCGACGAGAGCCGATAAAATCCTGACACATCTGCGCGCCGCGCGGTAGCCGAAGCTTTTGGCAATAATCTTTTTTAGTATTATCCCGCCGTCGAGCGGCGCAACGGGCAGGATATTCATGCAAAACAACGCTATATTGCACGCGTAAAAATATCGCGCCGTGTCCGATGTAGATCCGAGCATGCTCACTGTGAGGGCAAGCAAAATATTTATTGCCGGGCCCGCGGCGTAAAGTATTATTTCATCGCTTATACTGAATATTATCTTGTTTTTAAGCTGCAAATTAACGCCGAACGGATGGAATGTGATATTGTCCGCGCGCAGTCCCATAAGTCTCGCCGCCGCAAGATGCGCAAGCTCATGTATTACTATCGCCGAATAGGAAATCAAAAGAATTTTTTGCTGTCCCGTTAGTATACATATCGCGAACAGCACCGGCGTAAACGGATCGATTCGTATGTATTGTCCAAGTTTTATCATGCTC
Organism: uncultured Clostridia bacterium; assembly: GCA_947628155.1. GTDB lineage: Bacteria > Bacillota > Clostridia > UBA1381 > UBA1381 > 12844. Next base: position 3,176 of record CANQYQ010000190.1, on the reverse strand, counting down.
CACACCTCCGTTCAGTATATGACAGCGGCCGCTATGATATGAGCGTCGGATTCATTCTTTATCCGACGCATGATTTTCGGCAAACCGAATAAGGATACGCGGTTATTTAGTCATACGGTTGCAATTTATTCCTAAACATAGTATAATAAATACAACGGGAGGTTATCTGCCCGCAAGGAGGATTGCAGCATGAATAAAGATGTAATTTACGAGCTTTTCCACGAAAAGGTAAAACAGTCGCCGAACGCTTTGGCCATATCCGACGAAGACAGGGATATATCCCGGAACGAACTGGATACCTTGATAAATACAATTGCCTCGAAAATTCCCCAATCATCACACAGAGTCGGAATCATTATGGAGCATTCGGCTGAAATGATCGCGGCGATTTTCGCGGCGCTCAAAATCGGCAAGGCATATGTTCCCGTAGAGCCGTTCTTTCCTCGGGAGAGAATAAATTTCATGATGAAGGACGCGGGAGTGGATATTATTATTACAAACAGCGCATACATAGATAAAGCGGATGGATACCCGGCTGTTTTGGCGGATTCGGGAATGAAGCCGGAAAATGTATCAGTCGTTTCGTCGGCGCGGCCCGACGATATCGCGTATATTCTATACACCTCCGGCTCTACGGGCAAACCGAAGGGAGTGGCCGTTCGCAACAGGAATGTCTGTCATTATGTCAGAGCCTTCCGGAATGAATTTCATACGGATGAAAGGGATATTATGCTCCAATATTCCGTCTGCTCATTCGATATTTTTGTGGAGGAGGTGTTTACGACGCTCCTTTCAGGCGCTGAGCTCGCGATCCCGTCGGCAGAAACAAAAAAGGACATACACAAGCTAATGAAATTTGTCGATGAACATAACGTGACGCAAATCAGCGGTTTTCCGTATTTGCTGCTTGAAATGAACCACCTGCCTAAAATCCCGGAGTCACTGCGTCTTCTCATAAGCGGCGGCGATGTTCTTCGCGCGGGTTATATCTCAAATTTAATAGATAAGGTTGAGGTATATAATACCTACGGCCCGTCGGAAACTACGGTATGCGCGTCGTATTTCCGCTGCAATGATACCGTGCCGCTCCCCAACGGCACATATCCTATCGGAAAACCCGTTCTCGGAACGGAAATCGAAATACTTGATGAAAATATGCGTCCGGTAAATCAGGGCGAAACGGGCGAAATATGCATCCTCGGCGGCGGGGTCTCAGCTGGATATGTCGGAAAAACGGAAAACAACGCTTTTGTCACCCGCCCCGACGGCTCCGTAATTTACCGCAGCGGCGACCTCGGCTATTTTCTGCCCGACGGTAATATCGCCTTCCTGCATCGGAAGGATTCGCAGATAATGATTTTAGGCAAACGCGTGGAGACGGCGGAAGTAGAAAATGTCCTGTGCAAATGCCCGGAAATTGAAAACGCCGCCGTTGTACCGTATACGGATGAGCAAAATTTGTATTATATGGTGGCGTACATCGTATTAAAGCGGCCAAACGCCCATCTGTCCACGTTAAAGAAGGAAATGGCGCGCTTTTTGCCGAACTATATGATACCGGAATTTTTCGTCCGTATGCCCGACATTCCCCTGAACGCCAACGGGAAGGTGGACACCGAGGCTTTGCCGGTCATAATGAAAGAAGGGTATGTATGCTGACAATAAGACAGGCCGGCGCCGATGACATGGATTTGCTTATGAAATGGCGTATGGAGGTACTCCGCCATGTCTTCGCGGTTCCGGCGGATAATGATTTGCACGATTTATACGCGGCCAATCTCGAGTATTACAAAACGGCTATCCCGAGCGGTGAGCATATCGCCGCATTTGCTCAAATGGAAAACACGATCGTTGGCTGCGGCGGGATTTGTCTGTACCGCGAAATGCCGTCGCCGGACAATCCGAGCGGGCAATGCGCGTATCTGATGAACGTGTATACAAAAGAGGAACACCGCGGACACGGCGTAGGAAAAGCGGTTGTCGAATGGCTTGTTGAACAAGCGAAAAGCCGGGGCATAACAAAAATATATCTCGAAACATCCGAAGAAGGCAGGCCGCTTTACGAAAGCCTCGGATTTACCGATATGAAGGATTATATGAAGCGGAGGAATTTTTATGACTGAACCAATCAAAACAACGATCGACGGAAAAAATATTACTGTTTATAAAAGCAAGGAAACGCGCGTTCCCGTTGTATACGCGAATATGTATATGGAAGCGGGGCGCGATGTTTTATCAGAGTGTGAAAAGCTCGGCTGTAAGCCGTTTCATCTGGTTTCAATCTCGAATCTGCGATGGGATGAAGAGCTTTCTCCCTGGGCGCATGAACCTGTCGTTTCCGAAGATGACCATTTCACCGGCGAGGCCGGCGAATATGTAAAACGCATGACGGAACAAATCATCCCGTATGCCGAAAAGCTAACGGGTGCGCCGTCTTGCCGCATTATAGCGGGATATTCCATGGGCGGATTATTCGCCTTATACGCGCCGTATGTTACGGACGCCTTTTCCGCATCGGTATCCGCGTCCGGCTCGGTTTGGTATCCGGACTTTACCGAATATGCGCGGACGCACGATTTCCAAAAAAAGCCCGGCGCTGTATATCTATCCCTCGGGGATTTGGAAAGCCGCGTAAAAAACAGATTTTTATGTCAAACCGGTCATTGCATGGAGGAGCTGTATTCGGATTATCTTGAAAAAGGAATTGCGTCCGTATTTGAGCTGAATCCCGGCAATCACTATAAGGACGCGAATCTGCGGCTGGCAAAAGGGATAAGCTGGACACTGAATCACGTCTGAAATTTTAATCCTAAACCGTCCCGGAAAAATCGTTCCGGGCGCTGCAGATATGCTGATATGTCCCGGCCAAGCCTCAGCTCCCGAAAAGCGAACGCCCTCTTATAATCAAACAGGTTTTCGCGGAAAAATTAGCGTCTGACGGCAAACCGTCCTTCAGTTTCGCATATGTTCCGCCTTGATTTACTATTTCGGCATTTTATTAAAACGCGGCATTGCGCGTTCGACTGTTTCACAATCGTTTTCACCTATCCGGGGCCGTCGCCGATTCATATCACGCGGCATCAGCAAAAAATCCCTATAAAAGGACAACCGCGGGATTTTCATCCCGCGGCGCCTTTCCATCTTTGGAAGATAGATCATGAAAATAAAAAAATTTT
>CANQYQ010000189.1 GCA_947628155.1 uncultured Clostridia bacterium | reverse complement strand
TCCTTATCCGGGAAGAAAAATTGATCCACCGACACGTCAAGAAGCGTCACAAGCTCATAAAAAATCTGCAGACTGGGATGCTGTCCGCTGTTCTCTATCGACGCTATATACCTCGGCGCGATATACAGCTTGTCCGCCAATTGATTGCGGGATAAACCCTTCAATTTCCGCGCGGCTTTTATCGCTTGACCCAATGGTTTAAAATTATATTTTTCTCTCTTCACTTTTTTCACCCTATTACATTTTACAGTTCATATTTTTTATATGATATGTTCACACATATCATATCTATAATGTAAATAAATCATAGTATATGACCTTCGGATAATTTTAAGCATAAAAAAAAACAGGTCACCCTGTTTTTTCAGTATTCTTACTTTTATTTACGATTATTATTCCCGCGCATACAAGTATAAGTGATACAAGATATCTTATTTCAAATATATTCTCACCCAGGAACAGCGCCGACAGCAGTGTCCCGGACACGGGAATTATAAAATTAAACACCGCGATTTTCCCGAGCGGATTATACCGCAAAAGCATCGTCCATATCGTGAACGCGGCCGCTGACAAAAACGCCAGATACGCGAGTACGACTATGCCGCGCGCGGTAACGGCTTTAAACTCACCGCCGCCGATCAAACCCGCCGCCATCAATATCGCGCCGCCTATGAACAGATTATACCCCGTGACCGGCATTGCGCCATCGGTTTTCGTCGCCCTTTTGCTTATCATCGAGCCGATTACAAAGCTAAGCGCCGCTATCAGAATAAACCCTTCGCCCGTAAGCTTCATTTCCGACGCGCCGCTGCCGAGCGTTACGGCCAATACTCCCGCGAATCCGAGCGCCGCGCCTATCACCTTGCGTGCGTTCAATTTATCGTCCTTATATACAAAATGCGCGAGTATGACCGCGAAAAATGTCTGCGTCGAGTTTACTATCGACCCGTTAGTGCCGGTAGTGTTAGACAGTCCCACATAAAAGAATATGTACTGCACCGCCGTATACACGACCGCCATCATAAGCACATACGGTCTGCCCGCGCGGCTCACGCGCGGGAGCCTTTTCGCCGTTATCCAAGACGCGATAAGCACCATCGCTCCCGCAATTGTGAACCTCACGCCGGCGAAAAACAGCTTTTCAAACACGCTGTCGGTAATATTAAACAGCTCATAACCGATTTTTACCGCCGGGTACGCGCTGCCCCAAAGCACATTGCATAAAACCGCGAGCAGCACGACCCATACCGGATTAGTCAGAAATTTTTTCACCCGCTTTATTCATCCTCAAACGGGAATATATCCCCCAGGAATTTCTTTGCCTTATCCTTCACGCTTTCCGAAACTCCCTCGTCCGCGTCAAACTGATCGTCCTCGTGATAAGTTTCCTCCTTGCGCGGCGCGGGTGCTTTTGCTTTTCCGCGTCCCGCCGCGCGCCTTGTTCCGCCTCTGCGCGAGGTTCTTATCGTGACCTCGGGATCCGCCTCGGCCTCAACATCTATGTTCCATCTCTTTGAGATCTCCGTCGGCTCCTCCGTCTCCTGCGGCTTTTGCTCCGGAACGGGCTCAGTTTTCTGCGGCTTTTGCCCGCTCGGCTGATCCTGTTTATACGTTATTCCGCCCGGACGTGAGTAGTTTTTGTTGCTGTTCGTAACCGCCGCCGATTTCTCCTTGATCTCCGTAATACTTCCCCCGAACTTCTCGGTTATATCGCGCCTGAGCGCGCGGATTTCCGCCTGCAAATGGCTGTCCTTCTTTGACAGCGCGTAGAAACGGTTTGCAATCACAAAGCTTACGCCCGCGTTTATAAGGATCCCGAGAAGGAACAGCAAAAATACCGTTCCAAACGACACTCCCGACCGCTTTGCCGTGCTCTCGTTCGACGGCGCGCTCACCGGCGCCGCCTCCGGCTGTGATACCGGCTGCTCGTCCTGCGCCGCGATCGGCTCGGGTACCGTATCCCCCGTATCCTCGACATAGCCCGCGTCTGAGGTATAATCCTCGTCCGCCGCGGCCGGCAGCGCGGCTGACGCAAACAGTACCATTACCGCGGCTGTTAAAGCTAAAAACGTTTTCTTCATCTCTTTCATTTTTCCATTCTCCTTATCTTGCAAAGCGGAATACTTCATTTATATAACCTCCCATCGACATCGCGGATAACTCCGCCTTGTTCGAAAGATAAATTCTGTGGTAGATCAGCAGCCGTTTATCATCCGGCTTACAGCGGTTATAGCCGATGACGAACCAATCCCAGAAGCTTTCGGGCATTGTTTTCGTGTTTACTATCAGCTCATGATAATGCCCCGGCGACTCAACGACCTCAAGCGCGAATTTCGGGATTATATAATCGTAAACCATAGGTTCATTCTCCCTCAATTCCAGAATCAGCTTCGCGACCGTCTCCGCGCGCTCGCGCGCCACCACCTGTCGGCCCGCCGCCGCGCGCCAGTTATAATATGCGTTAAGCAGCTTCGACAGCAGGAGCGGGTACAGACTGTCGCTTATATCCGCGCGCACATCCGTCCTCAGATGCTCATACGTCGCGCGCTCGAACGGCAGATACCCGACCTTTTTAAGCATACGCTTTACGCGCGCCAGATCCTGCCGCTCGTCGTCCTCGCTCTTGTTCTTTTCTTTTATCGTGACCCCGTACGTCTGCCAGTCCTCGTCGCGGTATGTCAAAATATATTTCAGGCATCCGCGCTTGATAACGTCATCCGTAGACGATGCGTCAATAAACGCAACCAGTTCAGATAAGTCCGCATCGTTCCAGTTCTTCGGATACGCGAACATTTCGCTGCCCTTACCCTTTACGCTCTGCTCCGCCGCCATCGACACAAAATCGGTAAGCATGCCGTCGTCGTTCAAAAACATCTCGCGCCATGTCGATTTATTCGCCGCGTGCTTAACTATCGCGAAAAACTCCACAAGCGATTTTTTGTTAAACTCCGTCAGCTTATCATAATTTTCGTTCAGCGGCTTCATATACGCGCGTATATTCCCCGCCGTTATTTTCGCCTGTATCTCCGTCATATCCGCGCAGTTATCCGAAAGCGGGTATTCCTCGCCCGCGCACATTACCTTGATGCACCCGTCAATGAAATTCGTCGTTATCACCGTCTCCTTCGACGGCAGCTTCTCGCTGTTGTCGTAAAGGATTTTCGCCAGCTCGAACGACACGTCCTTGTGCGCGGCGTCGTCCATAACCGCGAAAAGCTCGTCCAGCCTTGACTTGAGCGCCCAATCTCCCGCCGACTGCTGCATTTTCAAAAGCCGTCCGCCGATTCCCGTTTCCGTTTCATGCGTATACGTATCGCACCAATCCGTAAACGCGGTGACCGACGCCAGCCTGCTCTCCGTATACCGCCTTTGCAGCTGCTTCAAATTCATCTTAAAAATCGGGAGTTCTCGTTCAGTATAAAAATTGGTTCGGTCTATGTCAATATATTTGCAGTTCACTCTCGCTTCCGCGAGCGCGGCCGTAATATGGTTGCTGCCCTTCACCGTACCGTGGAACACAATATTATACTGCTTATCCGACGGCAGATATACGTTAAACGTGGAGATACCGGTATACCGCGAAATATCCCGCGGCAGCAAATATTTAAGCGCCACCAGATACATCGCGCTCAGCTCCTCGCTGTCTGTCGCAACACAGATATTCCGCGTCTCGTCGTCGGTAAACAGCTTAAGCGCCGCGTCGATCAAATACACCATTTGCATTCTGTGCGAATTTATAAACTCCTCAACGCGGCCGTCAAGCGTTTCATCGCGCTTTTCCTCCGCCTCCGGCAAATACCGTACCAGCTCCGCCTCTATTTGTTTCTCTGTAAGATGCGTAGTAAACAACGGAGAATTATAGTATTGCTCCGGGAAGAACTCCGGGCCGACCTCGTCAAAAATCAGCGCGTGCGCGTAATGATTATCCCTGTCTCCGTTGAAATCCATTCCGGAATACACGACCTGTATCGCCGCATATCTGCCGTCGGCCAGCTTGATCGTTCGGAAAATCTTTGGGAACTGCTCCGGCACTGACGGGTCGCACGGCTTATTTGAGTAATCCGCCGCCGCGTTTTTCGGCATCCGATACAGCGAAAACCTTAGTATTTCCTGTATATTTTCACGCGTAACACCCTGAGAGCATGAATATACGCGCAATCCCGGCCTGTTCGCAAGCCCCTTAGACCCGTCCGATAAGCAATGCTTGACCGACGTGTATATCAGCTGATATATTTTCATACGCATCCTCCCTTGTTAATATTGTTAAATTTTAGTTTATCGCGCTTTTGCATATGGCGGCGCTCTGCTAAGGCCCCCTTGTTAAAGGGGGCTGTCAGCGTAGCTGACTGG
>CANQYQ010000188.1 GCA_947628155.1 uncultured Clostridia bacterium | reverse complement strand
TTGCGGAATCCCCTCGCCAACTTCGTTGGCCCTCTCCCCTTTAACAAGGGGCGCAAGCAGAGCGTTCCCGTGAGTGACATTGCACATGTGCACACGTTTGTAGGGGCGAACCGCGTTCGCCCGTGTTCCGTAACCCAATATGGTATACGGCGGGACGTCGAGGGCGCCGTTCCCTACGGTGTTTCCCATACGCATTAACGCGATAAACTAAAATTTACCAATCCCCAACACGGCGGATTTCCGGTTCAAGCGCCACGCCGAATTTATCATATACGGTTTTTTGTGTATGGCGTATCAGCGCGTCCACATCGACGGCTGCCGCGCCGCCGGTATTTACAATGAAGCCGGAGTGAAGCTCTGATATTTGCGCGCCGCCTATCCTAAATCCGCGCAGTCCCGCGTCCTGGATAAGCTTTCCGGCAAAATATCCCTCCGGACGCTTAAACGCGCTGCCGGCCGAAGGCATCGTCACGGGCTGCTTTGCATTGCGACGCGCGCGGTAATCCGCCATTGCCGCTTTGATTTCATTCTTGTCTCCGCTTTTAAGCTTCAATACGCACGAGAGGATAACATATCCCCCGTTTTGGAATTTGCTTTTTCTGTAACCAAGGCCAAGCTTTTCGCATTCCTCCGTTATGATCTCTCCCGTTTTATCAAGGTATGTCACAGTTTCGATAACCTGCGACATTTCGCCGCCATACGCGCCCGCGTTCATGAAAACACCTCCGCCTATCGTACCGGGTATGCCCGACATCGGCTCAAAGCCTGTCAATCCGTTTTCAAGACATGCGGCGGCGGCAGCGGACATAAGCGCGCCGGCCTCGGCGTAAATTCTTTCGCCTTCCGCTCTCACCCCGCTCATATTTTTCCCTATATGAATAACAAGACCGCGTATACCGTTGTCGCTCACGAGCAAATTCGAGCCGTTCCCGACGATCATATACGGGTACTTGTTTTCGCGGCACACGTTAATAAGAGCCCTGATTTCGTCCGCCGACGATACATCCGCGAAAACATCCGCCGCGCCGCCTATACGAAACGTCGTATGCGCGCTCATGGGCTCATTATATTTTATATTGCCGGATATTTTCTCAAAAAAATTTATATCCACGTTTTCCGTCTCCCAAATTAAAATATCGGAACAATTCCGTATGTATTACAAATCGAGGCTGCTTTCCATCTGCGCCATGAGCCGGTTATTAAGCTCAACCGCGGCATTGTAACCCATTTTTTTCTGCCTGTTGTTCATCGCCGCGACTTCGACTATGACCGCGATATTACGTCCGAGCTTGACGGGAATGGTTAATGACGGCACGTTTATGCCCATAATATTTGTGTACTCGTCCACCATGCCGAGTCTGTCATACTGCTTTCCCTGCTCCCATGTTTCAAGATGGATGATCATGTCTATGCTTTGGCTTTCCTTAATGGATCCCATACCGAATATTTCCTTAACGTCGATTATGCCTATGCCGCGCACCTCTACGAAATGCCGGATGATCTCGGGCGACGAACCCACGAGCGTCTTGTCGGACACGCGCTTTATCTCGACCGCGTCGTCCGCCACAAGACGGTGACCGCGTTTTACAAGCTCAATCGCGCATTCGCTTTTTCCCACGCCGCTTTCACCCATGATAAGTATGCCCTCGCCGAATACCTCGACAAGCACTCCGTGGCGCGTACGGCGCGGCGCGATCTGGACATTAAGATAGCGTATGAGCGCGCTTATAAATGAGGACGTCGCCTCCTCCGTTCTTAAAATCGGGACTCCGTATTTTTCCGCCATCTCCGTCATTTCCGTCGGCACTTGTATTCCGCGCGCTATAATAAGCGCGGGGAATTTCCGCGAAAAATAATTTTCAAGCCTTATTTCTCTCTCCTCCGAGGAAAATTGCTCCAGATACGTAAACTCCGCCTTTCCCATCATCTGAAACCTTCCCGAATCGAAAAGGTCAAAGAATCCGGCAAGCTGAAGTCCGGGGCGGTTTATGTCCGCCTTTGACACCTTTATGGAGTCGATATCCTCCGGTTCGTATATAACCTCAAGGTCAAATTCCTCAATGACCGTTTTCACCGGTATCGTAAATTCTTTTTCAGCCATTATAATAATGCCGCTCCTTTCAATATTATGCATTTGTTAGCGGTACGGAGACGCGGTTTCTTGTCCCCGATGATTCACTTATCGCTTCGCCGTCGGGAGAAGCAAAATATATACATTACATATTATATATGAAACACGTGCGTTTTTCAACAAAAATATTAAAACTTTACGGCATTATTCATTAATAATATTATTCCGGCCGCAAATTTTTTCAAAAATAGTACAAAAATTTAAAAAATATCAATAAAAACCCTTGCAAATTGAATTTACTTGTGTTACAATACCGATTGATGTTCAAATGAGAGACAAATAGGAGGTGTAGATAATGGCAAAGTGCGATGTATGCGGCAAGGGCGTAACTTTTGGAATTAAGGTAAGCCATTCGCACAGACGAGCAAATCGTGCATGGAAACCGAATGTAAGAAAGGTAAAGGCGCTTGTAGACGGTTCGGTAAAGTCAGTTAACGTATGTACCCGCTGCCTTCGTTCGGGAAAGGTTCAGCGCGCCGTTTAATATCAGGTTAGTGATGACAGCCGGCGGTTATGACATTTCGTCGGCTGTTTTTTCATAGCAGGGCTGTCGGATGAGGACTACTCAAGGCTTTACGGGCCGAAAGGAAATACAAAAGGGGTGTGTGTCTTGGAAAAGCTCTTGGTTACGGGCGGCAGACCTCTTCGCGGAAGCGTCATGATAAGCGGCGCGAAGAACGCGGCTGTCGCGATTATTCCGGCGTGCATACTTATAAAGGATAAATGCACTCTGGAGAATCTTCCCGATATAAAAGACGTTAAGCTGTATCTGAGAATTTTGCAGAATCTCGGTGCGGCGGTAAAATACATTGATGATAATACTGTTGAAATTGATTGTACAGATATAAATTCATTCGAACCGCAGGGCGATTTAACGCGGAGAATGCGCGGTTCAAGCTATCTTATGGGTGCGCTTTTGGGAAGGTTCTCGCAATTTATGGTAGACCCGCCCGGCGGATGTGATTTCGGAACGCGTCCTATAGATAAGCATATTATGAGCTTTGAGGCTCTCGGCGCGGATATAAAAACCGAGCGCGGCATGATCGTAGGCAAGGCCGATGAGCTTCACGGCGGAAATATTTATTTTGATAACGTAACTGTCGGCGCTACGATTAACGCTATTCTTGCTTCGGTAACGGCAAACGGCACGACGGTGATAGAGAATGCGGCCAGAGAACCGCATATAGTGGATCTAGCGAATTTCTTAAACGCCATGGGCGCGAATATACGCGGCGCGGGTACGGACACAATACGCGTAAAGGGCGGAGCCGCGCTTCACGGCGGCACGTACGCGGTCATTCCGGACCAGATCGAGGCCGGAACGTTCATGGTCGCGGCGGCGGCGACGCGCGGCGATATTACGCTGCTTAACGTTATTCCGCGCCATCTTGAAATAATCGGCTCAAAGCTTCAGCAGGCGGGCGTGAAGGTGGAATACGGCTCGGATACGGCCCGCGTATGGGTCCCAGACAAAGCGGCGCTCAAGCCGATAAGCTTTACCGCTCTGCCATATCCGGGATTCCCGACAGATATGCAGCCGCAGCTTGTTACGTTTTTAACCACGATTAAAGGAACAAGCACCGCGCGCGAGGCCGTATGGGATAACCGGTTCCGCTATGTAAACGAGCTCAAGCGCATGGGCGCGAGCATACATGTCGAAGGCCAGCTCGCGATCATAGAAGGCGTGGACGAGCTGTACGCGGCGCACGTTAAGGCGACGGATCTGCGAGCCGGGGCGGCGATGATCATAGCCGGATTGATGTGCGCGGGCACGACGCATATTACAAATATTTATCATATCGACCGCGGATATGAGCATTTTGAAGATAAATTTGTCAGACTCGGCGGCCGGATCGAGCGCGTTCAAGTTATCGAAGACGATATAATATGAAATTAAGGGACTCTTTGCAGTCCCTTTTCTGCAGATTGCAATATTATGTAAATGAGGTAAACAATGGTAAGCTTTATATCACTGATAAGCGGCTCATCGGGGAACGCCACGCTGATCTCCGACGGACGCACGCATATATTGACCGACTGCGGTATGTCGGGCTCGCGTCTGAGGGAGGCGCTTTTAAAAATCGGCATTCCGCCCGAGTCACTTTCGGGCGTACTCGTCACGCATGAGCACAGCGACCATGTGCGCGGCGTGGGCGTTATCGCGCGGCGGTATCATTTGCCCGTATACGCGACGGAAAAAACGCTTATGGCGATGGACTGCGGGCCGATTGATACGGCGCTTAT
>CANQYQ010000187.1 GCA_947628155.1 uncultured Clostridia bacterium | reverse complement strand
CTCGATCACCTTTTCCTTGGCGCGCTGCGACGTGTACGGGAACGAGAAGAAATTGACCGCGTTGATCTCCACGCCGCGCTTTGAAATCATATGCCCCGCCACGGGACTGTCTATACCGCCCGATAAAAGCAGCGTCGCGCGGTCGCCCGTGCCTATCGGCATACCGCCCTGACCGGGTATTTTATTCTCGTCACAGTAGATGTACACGCCGAAATCGCGGACCTCAACTCTTACCGTGCGGTCTGGATCATGCACGTCCACGGCAGAGGGGAACTCGTCGTCGAGGTATCCGCCTATTTCCGCGCATATCTCCGGCGATTTTAACGGGAATCCCTTGTCCGAACGCTTCGCCTCTACCTTGAACGTCCTGTCGGCCGTCAAATCATCCTTAAGATACTCCTTCGCAACGCGTTTTATATCGTCCATATCCTTCTCGGCGACCGCCGCCCTTGTGATCGTGACAAGTCCGAATATCTTCGCCATTCTGTCAACCACAATATCAAGCTTCTCCGCGTCGTGAACGTCAACATAAACCGTCGCCTGTGCGAGCTTCATATCAAATTCGGCGACCTCCTTAAGCGAGTTCCGTATATTATTCAGCAGTATATTTTCAAACCGAGCGCGGTTCCCGCCCTTTAATATTATCTCTCCGTATTTTGCAAGTATTATTTCCTTCATCTCATAATTCTCCTGATTTTGTCGGCTTCCTCCGCTATGATACGCGCCGCCTCGATAAGCTCCTCCTCCGTCGTGTTCTGTGAAAAGCTCATACGTATCGCTCCGTCGATTCCCTTCGCGCCGATCCCCATCGCCGTTAAAACATGGCTCGGTTCGGGTTTATGCGTCGAACACGCCGCGCCCGTTGAAACATACACGCCGCGCATCTCGAGCGAATGAAGCAGTATTTCCGCGCGCAAGCCTAATATCGACACGTTTAATACGCTGCCCGAATTATATTCATCCGAGCCGTTAAATTTTATATTCTCAAGCCGTCTTGCCAATTCGTCCTTCATTAAAAGCCGCAGCCTTTTCATCCTCTCCGCGTCCGGCCTCATATTATCGACCGCCGCTCCGAACGCCGTAATACCCCCGGCGTTTTCCGTACCCGGACGTATTCCGCCCTGCTGACCGCCTCCGGCGATAAGCGGCCTTATACGCCGCGTATCGGCTATATACGCAGCGCCGCTGCCCTTAAAGCCGTGGATCTTATGCGCGCTGACGCTGATGAGATCAACGCTCCATTTTTTCGGCGTGACCGGCAGCTTGCCGAACGACTGCACACAGTCGCAGTGGATAAGCGCGTTCGGCGCGATATCCTTCACCGCCGCGCGTATTTCGTCGATTGGCTGGATCACACCCGTTTCATTATTGACGTGCATCACGCTTATAAGCGTCGTTTCCTTATCCGCCGCTGACTTTAATTCGTCAATCGAGATCCGCCCATCCTTATCCGGCGAAAGATACGTAACGTCATAGCCGTCCGATTCGAGCCGCTTAAACGGCTCCAATACCGACGGATGCTCGATTTTCGTTGTAATAAGTCTTTTCCCAAGCTTGTTCCTCGCCTCGGCCGCGCCTCGAATAATCAAATTATTCGACTCCGTGCCGCCGGATGTGAAATATACGCTTTTCGCGTCAACGCCCATCGCCCTCGCCACGGTTTGGCGCGATTTTTCTATCCGCTTTTCCGCGTCAAGGCCTATGCCGTAAAGCGAGGACGGATTAGCGAAGCATTCCGCCGATTTTATCATCGCGTCCACCGCCGCCTCGCACGGCTTTGTCGTCGCCGCATTGTCAAGATATATCATACTCTGTCCACCTTTATTATAAGTCCAATGCCGCCATCGCACGAAATTCTGCATTTATCCGCCGTCATAACATTGCTCACTCCCCTGCTTTCGCCGCAATAGAGCGTTTCACCGCGCAGCGGATATTCAAGTCCCTCTGTCGTGATCCCTGTCAAATCGCCGTTTACGGGAATGATCGAAACGGTATCTCCAGCTTTTCCGCAAAGCTCAGCCTCATCGGTAACCGTCCGTATCTCGTTATTGTCATCCGCGATAACCGCGCCCGGGAATTTTGTAAGCATTAAAATATTCGTAAGCATATGGTCGGCGCGGTCGCCGGTAAATCCCAAAAGAAGCATATCCTCATACCCCTTTTCCCGCGCCGTCTCCATCGCGATATGGCTGTCCGTAAGATCCTTGCGCGTCGGATATTTCACAAGCTCAACATCGTCGGGAACTGCGCTTATCGAATCGAGATCTCCGATTAAAATATCCGGCTCGATCCCCATTTTGACCGCGTGGTCGTATCCCGCGTCGGCGCATATTATATAATCGTCCGGCAAAATTTTTTTCCTCGCCTTTTCATAATCGCCTATCGCGCCGCCGCCTATAATTACCGCTCTCATCTGCTCAGATCCTTTATATTCCTCTCAATATCACCCGTGAAAACGCACGTTCCCGCGACGATAACGTTCGCGCCCGCCGCGAGAACGCTGTCTATATTTTCCTTTGTCACTCCGCCGTCAACCTGGATAAGGAAATTCTCGCCCGCCGCGCGTCTTAACGCACGGATTTTATCATTCACGCGCGTCATGTATTTCTGGCCGCCCAGACCCGGATACACTGTCATAGCGAGAACCATATCCACATCGTTTATATACGGCAGAACCGCCTCGACCGGCGTATCGGGACTAACCGACAACCCGGCCTGTTTGCCGCGCCTTTTGATTTTCTCAATGCACGGGTACGGATCGTCCACCGCCTCAATATGGAACGTCACGCCGTCCGCACCGGAGTCGATAACCGCGTCAATATAATCTCCGGGGTCATCGATCATCAGATGCACGTCAAAAAACAAGTCCGTATATTTGCGGATCGATTTTATGACCGGCATCGCAAACGATATATTTTTCACAAAATGCCCGTCCATAACGTCTATGTGCAGCCATTTTGCCCCTCCCCTTTCTACCTGTTTTATCTGCTCGGCAAGTATGCCGAAATCAGCCGCTAAAATTGATGGTGACAGTATCATTTCTTTCCCAGTCCTTTATTTCCTTAAGTATATTATACATTTCAACATAGCTTTCATATCTGCTCTCCGCTATTTCCCCGCGTCTGAGCTTATCCTTGACCGCGCAGTCCGGCTCGCTTATATGTGAACAGCCGCGAAAACGGCATTTGCCCGCCGCGTCCGCCATTTCCGGGAAGTATTCCCACAGCTCATCGGCGCGTATACTGTTCATCTCAAACGAGCTGAACCCCGGTGTGTCAAGCACAAATCCTCCGCCGTCAAGCTCGAACAGCTCTACATGACGCGTCGTGTGACGTCCCCGGCGCAGCCTTTCGCTTATGTCCCCGGTTTTTAAATCACCGCCCGTTATACTGTTTAAAAGCGTAGATTTGCCCACGCCGCTGAGCCCGGCAAATGCCGTTACAGCGCCCCGCAAAAAATCCTTCAGCGCGTCCGTTCCCTTGCCATGCTCCGCGTCGGTCATAAACGTTTTAAATCCCGCCGCCTCGTATATGGCCGCCAATCCTTCTCCGTCGGCCAGGTCGATTTTATTAATACATATTACCGGCTCAATATCATTCGCCGCCGCCGTGACCGTAAGCTTATCCATAAGCGCCGGATTAGGCTCCGGCGACGCTGCCGCCGCGACTATAACAAGCGCGTCTATATTCGCCACCGCGGGACGCACAAGCGCGTTTTTCCGCGGCAAGATACGCGTTACGCTTCCTTTTCCGCCTCGAACCTCGATCTCCGCGTTATCGCCTATGATCGGCGTAACGCCGTCCTTCCTGAACCGCCCGCGCGCTTTGCATTCGTATATATGCCCATCGTCCGCCTTAACATAGTAAAAGCCGCCGATTCCCTTGATTATGATTCCATTCATTCCAAACTCCGTACGCCTGACGCGTAATATATTAATTCTTCACACATATAAATCTCATTAAATAATACCACCGAATATTGCGTTCTGTCAACTGCTAATTCCGCTTTTTACACGGATTTTCACCCTTTGTCATCTGCCGTTATTTTTCGCCGCCATTGCCGCGCCGACAATTCCGGCGCCGTTTAAAAGCCGCGCGATTTTTAATTCGGTTTTAGGCATATATTTATTGTAATCGTTGGCGTAAACGAACTCGCGTATGGGCGCGAGCAGCTCGTCGCCCTCCTTGCTTATCCCGCCGCCTATAACAAGCGTCCTCGGCTGAAAAATATTCACAAAATTGCTTATCCCCTCCGCGACATAGCGGATATATTGCTTCTTTACCGCCGCCGCTGTTTCATCGCCCGCCTTCGCGCACTCAAACGCCGTGCGGCCGCTCACCTTGCCGTTATCGGCGATCCACTTATTCATTATCGACTCCGGATGCGCCGC
>CANQYQ010000186.1 GCA_947628155.1 uncultured Clostridia bacterium | reverse complement strand
GCGCTCGACAAGGCGGGATTGCTCTTCAACGCGCCGAAATTCGAGCACAGCTACCCGTTCTGCTGGCGCTGCGACACGCCGCTTATATACTACGCGCGCGATACGTGGTTCATAAAAATGACGGCGGTCCGCGACGATTTGATTAAAAATAACGAAACGATCAACTGGATCCCCAAGAGCATCGGCGAGGGCCGGTTCGGCGAATGGCTCAAGAACGTGCAGGACTGGGGCCTGAGCCGCAACCGCTATTGGGGAACGCCGCTTAACATCTGGGAATGTGAGTGCGGCTGCCGCCACGCGATAGGCTCGATCGAGGAATTGAAATCCATGTCGGATAACTGCCCCGACGATATAGAGCTGCACCGTCCGTATATCGACGCGGTGACGATAAAGTGCCCCGACTGCGGCAAAGAAATGCACCGCGTTTCGGAGGTTATCGACTGCTGGTTCGATTCCGGCGCGATGCCGTTCGCGCAGTGGCACTATCCGTTCGAGAACAAGGAAATTTTCGACGAGAATTTCCCCGCCGATTTCATAAGCGAGGCTGTCGATCAGACGCGCGGCTGGTTCTATTCTCTGCTCGCGATATCGACGCTTATATTCAACAAAGCGCCGTATAAAAACGTGATCGTGCTCGGACTCGTTCAGGACGAAAACGGGCAGAAGATGTCAAAATCCAAGGGCAACGCGGTCGATCCGTTTGACGCGCTCGCAAAGCACGGCGCTGACGCGATTCGCTGGTACTTTTATGAAAACAGCGCGCCGTGGCTGCCTAATAAGTTCCACGACGGCGCGGTTACGGAGGGACAGCGCAAGTTCATGGGAACGCTGTGGAACACGTACGCGTTCTATGTGCTCTACGCGAATATTGATAATTTCGACCCGACAAAATACACGCTCGAATACGATAAATTATCGGTTATGGACAAGTGGCTCTTGTCAAAGCTCAACACGCTCGTAAAGACAGTTGACGAAAACTTAACGAATTACAAAATCACCGAAACGGCGCGTGTTCTCGATAACTTTGTTGACGAGATGTCCAACTGGTATGTACGCCGTTCGCGTTCACGCTTCTGGGTAAAGGATATGCCGCAGGATAAAATTAACGCGTACATGACGCTCTACACCGCGCTTGTTACGGTCTGCAAGGCGGCCGCGCCGATGATTCCGTTTATGACGGAGGATATTTATCAGAATCTCGTGAGAAGCGTTGACAAGGACGCGCCGGAGAGCATACATCTGTGCGACTTCCCCGAATACGACGAGAAGCTTATCGACAAGGATCTGGAGGATAAAATGGAGGAGATCCTCGAAATCGTGGTTCTGGGCCGCGCGTGCAGAAATACCGCGAACATCAAGAACCGTCAGCCTATCGGCACGATGTACGTTAAAGCGGCGGAGGAGCTTAACGAGTTCTACAAGGCGATTATCGAGGATGAGCTAAACGTCAAGGCGGTCGAGTTTGTGGACGACGTATCGCGCTTTACGGCATATTCGTTTAAACCGCAGCTTCGCACATTGGGCAGACGCTTCGGCAAGGATATAAACACGGTCCGCGAAATCTTAGCCAATATCGACAGCGCGGCGGCTATGGCGGAACTGAACGAGCGCGATGTGCTGACTATCGAGGTAAACGGCAATAAAGAGGAGCTCGCGCGCGAGGATTTGTTGATAGAGGCGGTAAAATCCGACAGCTACGTTTCCGGCAGCGACAGAGGCGTTACCGTTGTGCTTGACACCAATCTTACGCCCGAGCTTATCGAGGAAGGATTTGTAAGGGAAATAATCTCAAAAATCCAGGCGATGCGCAAGAACGCGGGCTTTGAGGTCATGGATCATATCAAGGTCTACACAAGCGGCTCGGATAAAATTTCCGAAATCATGGAAAACAACGCCGCGGGTATCAAAAACGATGTACTCGCGGAGGATATCATATCCGGCGAAGGCGGAACGTATACAAAGGAATGGAACATTAACGGCGAAGCGGTAACGCTTGGCGTTGAAAAAATCTGACAATAATATCCCTCGGCATATCTTGAACAGCCGAGGGATATTCATTTCCGCACATACGTATCCATATCAATTCCAAAAATACACATGTCCCGCGCGATTGACCGAATTAGTCCTCTGTTTCACCGCGCCGCCGCACAGCGTTTTTACGCGCGCGTATCATTCACAAAAAACACAGGCCGCGAAAGGTTTTGCCCTTCGCGGCCTAAAATTAATGTTTATATTTTTGAACCCTTCGCGATCGCGAGAGGATAGCTCTCCTGACCTATCAGCTTTCTGCCCTTGGTTATGTAAACCTCCTTGTCAAATACGACATGGTCAAGGTCTACGTCCTCACAGATCACCGAATCCTGCATGATGATCGAGTTTTTCACGACCGCGCCCTTCTTTATTATAACGCCTCGAGAAAGCACGCAGTTTATAACCGTACCTTCGATAGTACAGCCGTCCGAAACGAAGCTGTGCTCAATAACCGCCTCATCGCCGTATTTTGTCGGCGACTGATCCTTCGTTTTCGTATAAACCGGGTTTGCGGGATTGAACAGCTCCTTCCTCACATCACCGTTTAAGAATGCCATATTATTTCTGTAATACGATTTCATGGAATCGATCTTGTCCATATACCCCTCGTACTTATACCCGAATATACGTATTCCGAGCATCTTTTTAACAAGCGCATCCTTAACGAAATCACGGTCGCCTCTCGCGCTGCATTCGTCTATAATGCTCTCCAAAAGCGCCTTATCCATTACGTACAGCTCCATAGACGCGTTCGTCGTTTTTGGATAATACGGCTGAACCTCAATATCCGTAACCTTCCCGTCTCCGTCAAAATCAAGCAAAGTAAATCTTGACAGCTCCTCGTCCGGCATACCCTTAACATCCTTATAAACGATCGTCACATCGGACTGGTTGTCAATATGCGACTGAACGACCTCCGCAAAATCAATATTATATATAAAATTACCCAGCGAAAGGATCACATATGTCTGCGGACTTCTCATAAGATAGTCGCGGATACCCGCGAGCATATCAATATCGCCCTTGATCGTGCCCAGCTTTGTCTGCTCCAGACTTGGCGGAAGCACGCTGAGTCCGCCGTTCTTTCTGTCCAGATCCCACGGCTTACCGGATTTTACATGGTCCATAAGCGACGAGTAATTCGACTCCGTTACTATACCTACGTTTGTAAGTCCCGCGTTCGCCATATTTGAAAGCGCGAAATCTATTATGCGGTATCTGCCCGCGATAGGAAGCGCGGCGTTCGCGCGTATATCTGTTATCGGCGGGATCCTGTCCTCGCTTGTGAGGATCACGCCCATTGTATCTCTTCTCATTATATCAGCTCCCCTTTCTTATTCCCGTTCAACCATGCTTTCCTTGGGAATATCGGCGTTTGCGTTAACCTTAGCGCCGCCCTCGATAAGCACAATTCCGTGAGTACAGTATTTTGAAGCATACGGATTATCATCCGTCTGTGTTACGCCGACCTTCGCGCCGTCCTCGATAACCGCCTCAACGCCTATAACGGCCTTTTCGATCGTGACATTATTGCCTATAACCGCGCCCGGCAGAATTACCGAATCCTTTACGACCGAGCCTTCGCCGATCGTTACGCCACCGAACAAAACGCTGTGGTCAACCTCGCCGCATATTGTGCAGCCCTCGGTGACGGTCGAACGCGTGACCTTCGCTCCGTAGCCGACATAATGCGGCGCAAGCGCGAGACTTCTCGAATATATGGGCCAGCTTCTGTCGTTTATGTCAAACTTGGGCGGCGTATCGATAAGATCCATATTCGCCTCCCACAGACTCTGTATAGTTCCTACGTCCTTCCAGTATCCCTCAAACTTATAGCTCATCATCTTCTCGCCGTTTTTAAGCATCGTGGGAATGATATTCTTTCCGAAATCGTTATCCGATTCAGGCGAACGTTCATCATCCTCAAGATACCTCTTCAACGCCTTGTAATCGAAGATATAAATACCCATCGACGCCAAATTTGATTTGGGTTTGGCCGGCTTTTCCTCAAACTCCACTATAAGTCCCTCGTCGTCAACATTCATAATACCAAACCGCGGAGCCTCCTCCCACGGCACCGGCATTACCGCGATTGTCGCCGCCGCGCCGGAGCTTATATGCGCGCGGAGCATTTCGCGGTAGTTCATTTTATATATATGGTCGCCCGACAGAATGAGCACGTTTCTCGGGTTAAAACCCTCCAGAAATCCTA
Source organism: uncultured Clostridia bacterium (assembly GCA_947628155.1). Taxonomy (GTDB): domain Bacteria; phylum Bacillota; class Clostridia; order UBA1381; family UBA1381; genus 12844. The sequence goes on along the minus strand of CANQYQ010000186.1, from coordinate 187 downwards.
TGTTCTGATAAATAGCGTTCGCTGTTCCCTTATACCATTCCTCCGCCTTCGCGCTCTGATACGGCGGAAGTACATACGCGCCGCCGTGACTCCTGTCGAGATCCCACGGTTTTCCCGTCCCGAGGTATGTATTAAGCTCCAGCGGCTGATACTGGGTCAATACACCTACCGTGTCTATTCCGGAATG
>CANQYQ010000185.1 GCA_947628155.1 uncultured Clostridia bacterium | reverse complement strand
GGGGGGGGGGAACCCCGTCCCTTACGGGACGGGGCGTATGAAAAAAGGATGATTGGACCGATTTATTCAGTCCCGATTATACCTGAATGCCTAGTTCTTTTCCGAATTTTCCGACAGTGTAACGTTGACCTCCATCGATGTTCCCGCGCGCACGATTTTAAACTTAATAACGTCGCCCGGTTTTTTCGTATCGCGGATCTCGTTGATTTCATCTGTCGAGGAAACCTCTTTATCATCTACCGCCAGGATCTGGTCATTAACCTTAAGGCCCGCTTTTTCAGCGCCGCTGCCCTCCTGAACGGATGCTATAAACAAGCCGTAACGCGTGGGCTGAATGCTTATTCCGACAAGCGGTCTGCCCGTCACATAGCCTGCCGACATAAGGTCGTCGATCACCGGCTTTGCCTCGTCTATCGCGATCGCGAAACCCATTCCCTCTACGCCTGTCGAGGAAAGCTTAACCGAGTTGATACCTATTACCTCGCCGTATTGATTAATGAGCGCGCCGCCCGAGTTGCCGGAGTTTATAGCCGCGTCCGTCTGAATAAGATTATATGTTCTTTCGTCTATCGTCATCGAACGGTTGATCGCGCTTATGATACCGGCCGTAACCGAACCGGAAAATTCCATACCCATCGGGTTTCCTATCGCAACGGCAAGCTCGCCGACCTTTGCCTCGGAGGAATTTCCGAGCGTTGCGGCGGTAAGCTTTACATCGGAGCTTATTTTAAGCACCGCCAAATCCGTTTTCGTATCCTGTCCGACAATTTCCGCCGTGTATTCCTCGCCGGTATTGAGAATTACCGATACCTCCGTCGCGCCGTCGATTACGTGCTGGTTTGTTACCACATATCCGTCCTCGCTTATTATGATACCCGAGCCGGAGCCCTGCTCAACCGTTTCCCCATCCTGCGACGGGTCGCTCGAATAATAATATCTGCCGTCAAACGGATTCCAATATCTTTCCGCCTGGACCGTAGTCTTGTTTATAACTCCCACAACGCTCGGTCCGACCTTTTCCGCGATTTCGGGAATAGTAAGCACCTTCTTCCCAAGCACAGAACGGTTAACCGTCTGCTGGACATCTACCGCCCCGTCTCCGGAATCGGACGCGTTCTGCTCCGTATCGGACGAAGCCGCAAGCTGAGGAGCGGGAGCGTTATTTCTTGAAATGTAATAATAACCCGCCGCGCCGCACACGCCTATTGATAATATGCTCGCCGCCAGCGCGGACGTAAGCGCGATCAACCACGGCCTTGTCTTTTTCTGTTTCTTCTGCGGCGTATTATATATCACCATGTCTGTGGTTTCTGTATAAGGATATTTTTTCATGATAATCACTCTCCAGTTTTATGATTTAATTATTCTTGCTCGATTAATAACAGAGCCTCTTTCCTTATTTCAGTTATCATCTTACACCCTATATTTGACACTGGTATGAATTAAATGTAAACAAGTTTCGCAATTTTTGTTAATAAAATATGAATGGGGGATTGACATATTATTAAAACGGGTATAAAATAACGTTAATTGCGAAAAATTTGCATTTAGAATCGGAGATATGTTATGAAAAGATTATTAATTCTTGACTCTAACAGCATTTTAAACCGCGCGTTTTACGGCATTCGATATCTCTCCAATGCCGAGGGCACGCCGACAAATGCTATATACGGATTTTTAAATATTTTAATCAAAATGATAAACGAGCAGCGGCCGGATTATATATGCGCGGCGTTTGACGTACATCATCCGACGTTCCGCCATGAGATGTTCGCCGAATACAAGGCGCAGCGCAAGCCTACGCCCGAGGGACTTATTGTACAGATCCCCATAGCCAAGGACGTTCTGGGCGCTATGGGTATACCCGTAATAGAAAAGCCAGGCTACGAGGCGGATGATATAATCGGTACGGTGTCGGAAATATGCGAGAAAACAGGCGTGGAATGCCTGATTGCCACAGGCGACAAGGACGATTTGCAGCTCGCCTCGGATAAAACAAAGGTGATCCTGACTATAACAAAGCAAGGCTATACCGAGACTACATTATATGACGACGCGGCGGTTGCCGAACGTTATCATGTGACCCCGAAGGAATTTATCGACGTCAAGGCGCTTATGGGCGACACATCCGATAACATTCCCGGTATCGCGGGCGTAGGTGAAAAAACCGCGGTACGGCTTATTGAGGAATGCCACAGCATAGAATATCTTTACGAGCATATTGACGAAATTAATTTAAAGGGCAAGATGTATGACAGGATAAAAAACGGCCGCGAATCGGCGTTTCTGAGCAAGCGGCTTGCCACGATCATCCGCAGCGTACCCATGGACGATTTTTCCATAGACGCGTGCGCTTATCCCGGATTTAACGGAGTGGGGAGCGATTTGTATTTCCTGCTTAAAAAGCTTGACCTTAACAGCATTATAAAGAAAATGGAGCTTACGGTACCTGCGGAAGCGCCGAATGAGGCGGTGGATATATATACGGGTACAACGGTAAGAGCGGTGAGACGCGGCGAGCTAAAGAGCATACTCGCCGCGGCGGAGGAGATCGCGTTTTTGCCCGTATACAACGACGGCGGTATTGTTTCCGCCGCGTTTGCGGTCGGCAGCGACGCTTATTACACATTTGAAATACCGCAGTGCGAGCTCAACGAGGCGTTCGCGCCGTTTCTGACTCAGGGGCGCGCCGTTGTATGCGACATAAAGGATTTTATTGTGAAATTCTCTCCGATTACGCCGGTAAACCTTGTTAGTTTTGATATAGCGATAGCCGCGTATCTTATAAATCCATCCAAGCCACACTATACGCTTGATGACATAGCGGCCGATTTCTTAGGCGTGGAGCTCGAGCAGCCTGAGGAAAAGCAGCTGTCTCTTTTTGAGGAGGACGACTCGGGCGATTACGGCGGCGAAACGGCGGCCAAACGCGCTTTGGCGCTATTCCCGCTCCGGGATATCCTCAAAAAAAAGCTTGAGGAAAACAAGCAAACATATCTTTATTACGACGTCGAACTGCCGCTCGTATGTGTGCTCGCGCATATGCAGCTCAACGGTTTTCTTGTGGACGAAAAGGCGCTTGAGGAGTTTTCACAGACGCTTAGCTCGCACATTGACGCGCTCACGAAGGAAATATATTTGCTTGCGGAAGAGGAATTTAATATTAATTCGCCCAAGCAGCTCGGCGTCATTTTATTTGAAAAGCTCCATCTGCGTCCCGTAAAAAGAACCCGTCACGGATATTCCACCAATGCCGAAGCGCTTGATAAGCTAAAAAATAAGCATCCGATCGTGAATATGATTTTAGAGTACCGCACATACGCGAAGCTTAAAAGCACATACTGTGACGGTCTGCGCGCTGTAATAAATCCGCGCACCAAGCGTATTCACTCGGTTTTCACACAAACCGTCACCGTGACAGGGCGAATTTCCTCGACCGAACCGAATCTGCAGAACATCCCTACACGCACGGAGCTGGGGCGCGAGATCCGCAAAATGTTTGTCGCCAAGGCCGGATATACGCTTGTGGACGCGGACTATTCGCAGATCGAGCTGCGCGTACTCTCCGATATTGCCGATGACATAACAATGCAGACCGCGTTTAAAAACGGCGAGGATATCCATACCGTTACCGCCTCGCAGGTGCTCGGCATTCCGCCCGAAAATATAACAAGCGCGCAGCGGCGCAGCGCGAAGGCAATCAATTTCGGCATAGTGTACGGCATAGGCGAATACTCGCTCGCAAATGATTTGGGTATCTCCTTCGCCGAGGCGAAGCGGTATATGGATGGCTATCTCGAGAAATACCACGGCGTAAGGGAATATATGGATAAGGTTAAAGAACAGGCGAGGAAAGACGGATACGTTAAAACCGTCATGAACCGTATAAGATATATACCGGAGCTGAAATCCTCCAATCCCAACATGCGGCGGTTCGGCGAACGCGTCGCGCTCAATACGCCCATACAGGGTACTGCCGCCGATATAATAAAGCTCGCGATGGTGCGCGTGGATCAACGGCTTATCCGCGAGAAGCTCAAATCGCGGCTCATTCTTCAGGTGCACGACGAGCTGATCGTTGAGGCGGCGGACGATGAGATCGAGATCGTGAAGAGAATTTTAAAAGAAGAAATGCAGGGCGCAATGGAATTGAAGGTTCCGTTGATTGTGGATATGTCCACAGGCCGAAGCTGGTACGACGCGAAATAAGCCGGATAGATTTATGTTTATCGCGTAAATGCGTATGGGAATGCGAATACCGTAGGGGCGGCCATCGGCCGCCCGTGTTCCGTAACTCAATATGGTATATGGCGGGTGTTAGCCTCCCTTGACAAAGGGCGCAAGCAGAGCGTTTCCGTGAGCGAAAATCGCATATGGCGTGCGTTAGCCTCCCTTGTCAAAGGGAGGGGGACCATGCGCAGCATGGTGGAGGGATT
>CANQYQ010000184.1 GCA_947628155.1 uncultured Clostridia bacterium | reverse complement strand
AACGAAGTCCTGACCGTCACGGACGGGGATGAAATCGCAAAATATGACGGCAATTACTACAGCGGCGGCACGGCGGCAGTGATGAAGAAAACGGGAAGCGGTGAAGCGTATTACTACGGCTGCGTGTTTAATGAGGACACCGCCGCGTTTGTGGCAAGGACAGCCGGAATTGCCGCGCCGTATACCGATATACTGGATTTGCCCGAGCAGATCGAGCTTGCCGTAAGAAGCAAGAACGGCGCGGATTATATTTTTCTGCTGAACTATACAAACGTTCCGGTAAAAGTGGAAATACGGAAACGAATGGACAATATTTGTTCGGGCAAAAAAGAATACGGAGAGCGTACAATAGACGCCTATGATTGTATAGTTTATAAAAATGTTTAATAAACAGCGGCGTTAAGTGTTGACATTTGGCAAAAAATGTAATATCATCATATCAGACAAGCTTAGCGAGTGGAGGTATGACGTATGTTTTTTTACGAAAATAATTTGTTCGGCGGCGAAAATCTGTACATTGCCAATTATCTGGAGGATTTCCGTTTTCACGCGCATTTTCACCGTTCATTTGAACTGGTATGCGTCAGAGACGGAATGATAAACATTCACATTGACAACAGACTTTACGAGGCAAGATCAGGTGATGTGCTCGTGATTTTCCCGAATCAGATACACAGCTTTGAAACCGAGGGGAGCTCGGGAATAGATCTTGTGATTTTCTCGCCGGAGATAGTGGGTATGTTCGCGTCGGAGTACGGTGACCTTGTTCCGGAGTCAAATATGCTTAACGGACTTTCAATAGCCAAGGAACATGTGATGACTAAAAACACCTACATGCAAAAGGGGCTTCTCTATTGGGTGCTCGGCACGCTGACGGAGCAGACGGAATTCCGCAAGGCGAATATTTCCGGAGATTTTAAGCTGATACATAGGATCCTATCTTTTGTGGAGAGTAATTATACCGAAGATTGTTCGTTAAAAGAGGTGGCGCGTGTATTAAAGTATGATTACGCGTATTTATCGAAACAGTTTATAAATACAATGAACATGAGCTATACCGAATATTTAAACCGGTTCAGAATAAGCAAGGCCTGCTATTTTATCAGCAATGAAAGCATACCGATAGGCGAGGTATATTCCAAATGCGGCTTTGAGAACGCGCGAAGCTTTAACCGGAATTTCAAACGGTATACCGATATAACCCCGTCTGAATTTAAGCATCGGCACAAAAGCGCATCAGGTAAAATATATGATAATATGATATAGCGGGAATACGAGGGCGTAATAACTTTACGGCATTTATACTCATACGGGGTGTTATATAAAACCGTAATCGCGTAATGTGCGATTGATCATACCCGCTTTATAATTTTATTAACAAAACAGGAGGAATGAATATGCCAGGCAAAGCCGCGAAAACGCCGCCGATGGGCTGGAACAGCTGGGATTGTTACGGAGCGGCGGTAAACGAGGAGCAGGTCCGCGCCAACGCGGATTATATAGCGGAAAATTTAAAGGATCTCGGATGGGAATATGTGGTTGTTGATATACAGTGGTACGAGCCTACGGCATCAAGCCATGAATATAACGCAAACGCTCCGCTCATTATGGACGAATTTGGCAGACTTATGCCGGCCGTGAACCGTTTTCCGTCCGCGTCGAACGGCGCGGGTTTTGGGCCGCTTGCCGATTATGTGCATTCTCTCGGCCTGAAATTCGGAATACACATCCTGCGCGGGATCCCGCGTCAGGCCGTAAGGGAAAATGTGAATATAAAGGGCACGGATATTTTCGCCGCCGAAATCGTCGATTTCGGCAGTATATGTGAATGGAACGGCGATATGGCCGGAATCGATATGACGCGAAGCGGCGCACAGGAATATTATGATTCCCTGTTCGAGCTTTACGCTCAATGGGGCGTGGACTTTGTCAAGGTTGACGATATCGCGCGCCCGTATCATAAGGCGGAGGTTGAGGCGGTGAGACGCGCAATTGACGGCTGCGGACGCGAAATGGTATTGTCTCTGTCACCGGGCGCGGCGTCCCTGTGTGAAGCGGAGCATTTGTGCGAATACGCGGACATGTGGCGCATGACGGATGATTTTTGGGATAATTGGGACGCCCTTAAAAAGATGTTCGATTACTGCCGCGATTGGTTCCCGTATGTCGGCGAAGGGCACTGGCCCGATTGCGATATGCTTCCGATAGGCCGCTTAAGAATGTGTAACGGCGGCGGGGGAGAGAGAACAAATTTTACCGCTGATGAGCAGCGCACGCTGATGTCGCTTTGGGCAATTTTCCGTTCACCGTTGATGATAGGCGCGGACTTGCCGAAAAACGACGCGTTTACTCTGTCGCTGCTCCAAAACCGGGATATTATTGAAATTAACCGGTACAGCTGCGGGAACCGCGAGGTTTACCGCCGGGGTGATGAAACGGTGTGGACGGCGAACGGGAAAAATAACACCGTTTACCTCGCGCGGTTCAACATCGGGGATAAAGAGATTATTTCCGATTTCGATTTGGCGTTCATAGGCTTAGGCGGGGAGGTAAGCACCCGCGAAATATGGACAGGGTCAGAGGAAACGGTTACCGGCCGCGTTAATTCATCAATTCCGCCGCACGGCGTAAAATTGTATACAATTAAATATTAAAAACTTAGCCAAAAACGGTTCTAAGGCTTAGTAAAAATTCATGATATATCTATTATATCATAAATTTTGTATAGCAGTTTGTCCGCAAGCTGTAACGCGTATCCCGAATGGAATACGCGTTATTCTTATCGTTATACGATTATTTTGTAAAGCTCATTAAGATCATCCGCGATATGATCCGCGCCCGCGTCCTCCAGTTCGCCGGGCTCGGCGTAGCCGAATCGCACGCCGCATGAAGCTATGCCGCATTTCTTCGCACCGATTATATCATGCTTTCTGTCGCCGACCATAAGGATTTTATCTCGCGGTATAGCTAATTTTTCAATCGCGTATTCAATTACCTCGTTCTTCTCGTTTCTCGTTCCGTCAAGCTCCGAGCCGCAGATAAGCTTAAAATACGGACGCAGACGGTATTTCACCACGATCCTGTCCGCAAATATTTTCGGCTTCGAGGTCGCGAGGACAAGCACACGGCCCGCGTCAACAAGCCTTTGCAGGAAATCCTCAATCCCATTGTATACACGGTTTTCAAATATTCCGACAGTTGAAAATCTTTCTCGGTATTTTGCCACCGCCGCAAGCGCTTTTTCCTCGTCAAAGCCGTAATATTCCCGAAATGAATATACAAGCGGAGGGCCGATGAATTTCATCAGCTTGGAATTATCCGTTTCGTGTATTCCGAATTGTTCAAGAGCGTATTTTACGCAGTTTGTTATTCCCTCCTTTGGGTCGGTCAAGGTTCCGTCCAAATCAAAAAATATATATTTATACATAAATGCCCTCTCTTTTTATGTTCATTACCCGTATTATATCCCGCGGGCGCAGCGTTGTCAATAATATAAAATAAACATAAAAAATACCGGCATTTGCGGTGTGAGATAAAACAGTAAGTTTTAGTTTTCAGGGAATGGCGCAGCTTATGCTGCGTCATTCCTCGCTTCTGTTTGCAATAGTGACATTGGCAGAAATCCTACCAAGTCGTAATAAATATCGATTTGCTGCGTCCGTTTGCCGTTAATCTTTTCCGGCGCGTGGACGTAAACCTTTTGTATCATATCGTTTAGGATTGTTGGCGTTAATTCCTGCAAGTCGAAGTATTTGTGAACCTTTCCGATGAACCGCTCTATGTTGTCAGACTGCTCCTCTTGTTGTTCAACTTCGGCGGTAAGCGTGTCAATGGATTTTTTCAAATCCTCCTGTTCCCGCTCATAATCGTCGGCAAGCATTTTGAAGCGGCTTTCATTGAGCGTACCGTTCGCCTTATCCTCATAGATTGATTTGAACAATCGGTCTAACTCAACTATTCGTTTCTCGGCTTTTGATATCGCTCTGCGCTTGGCGGCAAGCTCTCTCTTGACTTCCGCCTTATGTTTCGCGCCCATTATTTCACGAAATTTGTCCTCAAAGCTTGATACAAAATTGATTACATACCGCAAATGCTGTAATACGCCTTGTTCAAGAACAACTGCTCTGATGAAGTGTGTATCGCACACATCGGTGCCATGCTTGCGTGAGGTCGAGCATACGAAATGATCTTGGCGGCTTTCAAAGTATTTGCTCGTGCAGTAGTACAGCTTTTGTCCGCAGTCGGCGCAGTAAACTACTCCTGAAAACATATTCGTCTTGCCCGTTCTCGTCGGTCTGCGTTTGTTTTTGCGGAGCTCCTGCACCTTTTCCCAAGTGTCAATGTCGATAATCGGCTCGTGCGTGTTCTCGAATACCATTTGACTTTCTTCTGGATTGTCGAGCTTTTTCTTTGACTTGTACGACTTACGATACGTTTTGAAGTTTACCGTAT
>CANQYQ010000183.1 GCA_947628155.1 uncultured Clostridia bacterium | reverse complement strand
ATGAGTGGCTGCATGGCGTACTGGGGCATGGCTAACTCATTAAACGAGGTTGCAGCCGACCAGAACAGTCCTTCGTCAACATGGTGGGTATATCACTGGTACGCGCAGATGACGGGCGCGCAGTGCCCGCTCACGTCTCCCTCATTCGCCGCTACGCGCTTTTACGGCGTGACCTCGTATGACGAAAGCATAAACACGGCTTATGCGCTTTTCGGAGGCAGCACTGACAAGCACGGCAAGGAAACGGTTTATCTTGACAACATGAACGCGGCATCGCTTGCGAACGAAAACGGCGCGGTCAGCGTAAAGGTGTACGCGGTCGGATTCTCCGGTCAGCAGGGCGCGAACTACAAGCCCGAGGTAATATTCGACGGCGCGGTCGGCGTTACGGACAACTCGCTCAAAATTCAAGTTACCGATACGGACGAAATGAACGCGTATTTCGCGGTAATAACGCCCGCGCCCGTTCCTTCGGAGGCGGCTGCTATGGAAAACGTAAGGCTTTCCGCGGACGCTTACGAGGCGGAGGACGCGCAGCTTCTGGGCGGCGCGGCGGCGTATACGCAGACCGGCTGGAGCACATGGGCGGCGTCCGGACGTAAGGACGTCGGCAGTATCAACAACAACGGCGACGGCGTTAAATTCACGATCAGCGTTCCCGAGGACGGGGATTACGATTTAAGCCTGTTCTATTCGCTCCAGGCTCCTTACGTAAACCCGCAGACGCTCGAACCGAACGCGAACGGACAGAACCGCGCGCAGGGCAAAATGCTGCCGTTCGGTATGCGTATCGACAGCGGCGATGTTGAAACGATTTATCTCGAATCGACTGTAACATGGAGCTACCGCAGACATTACGATATGATCAAAACTCTGACGGCGGGTGAGCATACGATCACGTTCACGCAGATAAACGGCAACGAGGGCAGCAAAGGCAATTTACAGCTCACCGCTACCGTTGACAAGCTGGACGTTAAAAAGCACGACGCAAACTACCGCGATTTTGAAATAGATCTTGCCGAAATGACGGCGTTTAAGGATGGCGAAAAATATATCGTCACGGCTGTCGCGCCCGAAAGCGGATATTATAAGGTTTCCGGCGGTGATTTCATGATCTCGCGCCGCATTATAGACTACGCTCCCGATGCGGATTCGTATTCGGCGATTTCAACATACGACACTCCCGTCTCCGGTACGTTCTATCTCTCAAAGGGTGCGAATACGCTCGTTATAGAGGGGAACGCGCCAACGGTCAGATTTACGTATGTCAGCGATAATTCCGGCGCGTCGATCGCGGCGGATAATATAGCGATACACGGCTCTGACGCGTATTACGCGGAGAACGGCTTTGCCGACGGCGGATATGTTGTAAGAAATCTCGGAGTCGGCACGGACGCGGACAGTACGGCGGAGGATAATTATATTGAATTTAATGTAAACGTGAAATCGGACGGAATGTACAATTTTGAGATAGAATATTCAAATGACGAGCCGGCTCCGGTAATGCTCAAGGACAACGGCGACACGTACGTGCATCCGTACAATATCGACCTCGTTGAGCGGTACGCGCAGATCAAGGTAAACGACGCGGAGCCTGAAACGGTATATTTCAGAAACACGTTCAGCTGGGACACGTTCCGCGCGGTCAACGTTCCGCTCGAATTAAAGGCGGGGGATAACACGGTAAGGATTTACAACGATAATTCGTATCATTTCAGCCCGATTGTAAATTCAACCGCGCCCGAAATCAGCGCGATAACCGTTAAAAGCCTGAACCAATCGGCGGATAATATCGCGATTACGTCCGATAATACAGCCGTTGACACAGCCGCGCTCGATAAGGCGATAGCCGAGGCGAAGGAGCTTCTCGCGCATTCGGAGGAATATTCGTCGGAAACAGTTAATGCGTTAAAAACAGCGGTTAACAGCGTGAGCCGCGAAACGCAGAGCGACGTGAACAAATCGCGCAAAAGCATACTTGACGCGATAAGCGGCTTAAAGCCGGTGCCGCTGGATTTGGCGGGGTATTACGTTACGTCATACGCGTCTGCGAGCAAAGGAAATCCCGAATACTCGTATGACAAAAATCCGTCAACCGCGTGGACAAGCAAAAGAACCGACACCCCGTACGCGGCATACGAGGTATTCTATGCCGGCGACGGAAAGGTGTTTGATTTAACGGAAATGACAATGACCGGAAACAGCAGCACCCGCGTCGTATACCTCGGAACTGACAGCGACGATATTTTAAAAACGCCCGCCGAATTGGGTTCGACCGGTGATCTGGCGAAAAGCGGCAGCGATTTATACGTTCCGTTCGCCAATCTCTACAGCGCGAAAATCTTAGGCACAGCAACGGGCGCGAGCGTCACGACGGCGCTCACGGGCAGATATCGCTATCTCATAGTCGCCGCGGCAACATGGGAGGAAACGAGCGTAAATGAACTGACGCTTTTGGCAAAGGTGGTTGACGCAGCTCCCGAGCCGACCGATACGCCTGAAAAAACGCATATAGACATATCGGCCGACGAAAACGCGGTATACGCGGATTATATGATCGCGGACGAAACTGGGAAAATGTACGCGTATTTTGCGAAATACAAGGATAACGCACTCGTTGAGGTGAGATCCGAAGCGGTTAATGGCGATGCGCTCAGACTTTCGATCCCCGTTACCGATGGCGAATACACGTATAAGGCGTTCCTCTGGAATGAAAACCAATCGCCCGTATGCGGCTCGGCTGAATATAAGTAATTTTACATAGCAAATTTAAAAACGCCGTTTCCGATGGCATGAAATAAAACAATATAATCAATAATTTTATGACATGCTGTCGGACAGGGTGCAGAAAAAGGCATATCGCTTGAATTGCGATATGCCTTTATGCATTATATATGTCACTATTTATAAAATATTTGAAGTGTTGAAACCCGCATAAACAATTACTTTTTATGGCGAAAGTGCAAAAACGGCATACCATTTATGTTTGTATTCCTACCCTCGAAAATAAGGTTAAAAATTTCTACGTCCCAAAATCACCCATTCGCAATCACCTCTATCACCGACATATTTTTAATTCGCCTCGAAGGGGCGTATGCCGCGGCGGCGGGGGCGATGATTATAAACGCAACTATCACGATTACAGCCAAAACCGGCGATTCCCATGCTTCGCTGAAATATGCCGTAACAAAGCTCTCATAAAAGCGCTTATGAATAGGCAGTCCCGACGCCAAGCCGCAAAGCAGCCCGCATAACGTATATGTTACCGTTTCGACGCATCGTATATCGCTGTCGCTTGCGTCTTTGGAAAGCTTAATGTCGATAACGGCATATCCAGTTTCGCCAGTAAGCCGCCTGAATATTTCTTCCGTGCAGATTATTGTCGGGTTTCCTCCGCCCCGTATAGGTACGCAATAAATCCGTAAATTGGGAAAAGGTGCAGGAGCACCGCAAGAACAAGCGCAGACTGACGAGGATAGACAAGACCACTTCGTATGTCCGACCTCATGCGAGCAGGGCGCCGACGTGTGCATGTCCACTTTATCAGAGCGGATGTGCTTGAACAGGGTGTGTTACAGCACTTACGGTATGTGGTCGATTTCGTGTCGAGTTTCGAGGATAGGTTCCGTGAGATAATGGGCGCGAAGAATAAAGCCAAAGTCAAAAGAGAACTTTTGCGCCTTTTTGCACCGATCAATACCCCTGGTCGTCGATAAGCCACTGACCGTCCTGGCCGCGGATTAAAATCATGCTCCAATCGGTATACGGGCCTTCACTGTACGCCGAATAACCTTTATCCTCTACGGTGTAGTCCACGCGGAACACGATTACGTCCTCGTACCTTGTGCCATTGACTTTGCCGCGCCCGTTTGTAATATATTCCGCCCGCGTGGGATCAAACGGGTCATACCGAATATCATCCAATGTGATTTTTTCGCCCTCGCTGAAATATACCATATTATCGGCGCGGTTCGGTTCGGTTACGGTTTTAAGGATCGCCTCTCTGTCGTGCGCCGTTTTTGCGCGCCAGTATGCCTCCACGACCGCTCTCGCCGCCGTGACTTCCGCATCGGTAAACGGCAGCATCGTTCCAATATGAGCAATTATTTCAAAGCTGTCTTTGATAGCGCCGGTCTGCTCGAACATTTCCTGATACTCCGCCGCAATCGCAACATCTTCTTCATCACGGTCTACCCATACAGGATATTGCACATCGGTGGGAATTTCATAAATATAAGCGTAATTTTCATCACTGTACAGCAGTTCACTTTCGCCGAGCATATCGAGCAATTCGTCCGCCGTCTCCGACGATACACGCTCCACGCTGCACAAGGTTCCCGCTCCGTATTTATCCCACGTCGCCGTCTGCAAAAAATGGATAGAATTTCCCTCTTCTAAAATATCGTACTTCCCCGCCCAACCGAGCGGCAGTGCAACCTTGAAATTCAAATCTTCATTG
>CANQYQ010000182.1 GCA_947628155.1 uncultured Clostridia bacterium | reverse complement strand
TCCGTAACGTAATATTTTACGCTGAACGGATTTGTCGTCTCGTCGCATACAAGCTCTATGTTCCGCCCCTTAATTCCATCCGCTGCTTTTGCAAGCTCCGCGTCGGATATTGTTATAACATTACCGTACAGATTTTCAAATGTTCCGTCGCTTGTCGGAACATACTCGGATATAGCCGAGGCGCCAAAGCTTACATAATCCTCTTTATATCCCAATTCTCTGAGTCCTATGTCGTTCGAGACAAATATAAAGAGCCTGTTATTCATATAGCAGTATGACAGCTCCGTACCCCTTCCCTCCGGGAACGGCTCGGAAACATCAAGATACTGCAGCCCGTCATAGGCCATCGGTTGAAACCGGTATTCGTATACCTGCTTATATCCCTGCGAAAATTCGCCGCCGGCATTGTTTTTCCCGATTTGTATTTTCCCGCCTTCATAGTAAAAATCCGTACCCGCAATTCCCGTAAAGCCCGGTATGTCCTTATCCTTATCTTTGTTGATGGGCGGAATAACCAGACGTTTATTTTTTATCCCGTCGTCGTCAAGATACCGCCGCCCCGCGCGCGGGATCATACACGGATACCCGGACGAGGACATGTTCGTCATGTCCCTGAACTCGCCCGGATTTCCTTTGTAACGCCTGTTAAGACCTCTGAAATATGAGATAACGCCCGACGGGTTTTGCTCCGCCTCCAAAATGTTAAATAACATATCGGCGCCGCCTCCTTATCAGAAATCTCCGAGATTGCTCATTTTGCCCAGCTCCGCCATACGCTTAAAAATCTTCACGCTCTCCGCGTAGGCTCTGTCCAATACCTCCGCGACGAACCTCGGGATTTCCACGTATTCATCATACATAACGCGGTAATTCCTGCCGTTAACCGTAACGGTAACCGATTCCGTTGACGGATCCTCACCGACGGGCCTCCGCGCCATATATCGTATTTTTTCGTTCGCCTGACGACGGCGGATTTCCTCCGCCGCCGCCGTTGTATCCGGCTTAGTCATGTATGTATCCTCCTTCTTATTCCGTTCCCGTGTACCTGCTCGATACGCTTTCTATTCTCACCATAAACTCGGGCACTAAAACCTTCGTCAGATGATACGCCTTCCACGCCATTGTTCCGCGCTGGTTTAACGGGTCGGCCGTTCCCGCGCTGCCTAACGGCTTTGAAATATTTTCGAGTGTTTCCTTAAGCCCCGTCGTTCCGTAAGCGTTCGCGCCCAGCACGAGCGTGGAATACACCGGCTTGCCGCTCGCCGCCCCGTCGCCCGGGTATACCTTCATATCGACGTTGAGCGTTTCAACTCCGTCGCCCGTAAGCGTAAGATACGCCTTTCCGTTCACACCCGCCGTCGCCTTTGCGGTGAATTTGATACCGTTTATGAGCACGTCCGAAATTGAGCTTGTCATATCGCTCGTTATTTCCTCCGCCACATAAACCTTTTTCCCGTCTGTGTCGACCTTTACAACGGATAACTCATCGTAACCCTTTTCCTCGCCGCCAAGCTTCGTGCCGTAAAACACCTTCGCGTCCGGGCTCTCGACGAATCTTACGCCGTAAAGCTTGCCTATCTCGCCGGCGTAAAGCTCCTTCGTGTCCGAATACGTGTGCGGCTGCTTCCAATCCGGGTCGCTCATCAAATCATGCGCTATATCGGTATGGATAATACAAATATAGTCGCCGTTTATTTTCTTCGCCTTGTTACCCTTTAATGTGCGCACGGCCTTTCTCACGTCCTCGACCGTCAGATTATCCGTAAGCGCCGCTCTTGAAGTGATTCCTTCGCCCGCGTACTGAACGTTTGTCGATGCCGATAACACGTCCGCTGCCAGCGATTCAAGCGTTTCCGCCGCGTTATCGCCCAAAAGCTCATTGTAATTTAAAATTTTGGGCGACGGATCATGCGCGAAGAAATCAAGCTGGTCGGTATATGTGATATAATTTCCGTATTGCTTCGGCTCTCCCGTGATTCTCGTGATATGTACCGCGCTGCCCTTAGGCGTGATTCCCTCCTCCAACGGCTTTGTCGCCTTCGGCAGCGGGCTCATCTTGTCCCATGTGATTGTTTTCGTTTTCCCCTTCGGGATTCCCACCTTCTGGCCGAACTGCGTATGCACCAGCACCGGCTTCGTCGTTTCTATCAGGTGTCTGTTTAGGACCGCCTGCATTAAGGGCGCTACGCCCTCAGAGGTGGTCATGTTCATGTTAAGCTTGTCATAATTTACAGGCATGTTTATTCAATCCTCCTTATTTTGTTTATGTAGTCGTTAAAATCCTTGTCTGACGCGCTTGTAGGGTCAAACTCCGCCTTTGCGCTCGCCGGCTGCCTCTTCGCCGCCTCCTGACGTATGCTTTTGCGCTGCGGCTTCGCGGCTCTCTCCTTGTTCGAAAGCATATATGCCGCGCTGACGGATTTACCGGCAAATATCGCCTTTTTAAAATCCGCGTTCTCCATAGCCTTTACAAAATCGAAATCGGGAACTATCTCCTTAAGCTCGTCCGACTGCTCGCGCCAGCGCTTTATAATGGCGTCCTGCTCGGCCTGCGCGTCATTTCTTGCCCTTTCCTGCTCATCGTAACGGCGCGCCTTGTCCTCGGTCCTTCGCATATCGGCGTATTTTTCCTCCGACATTCCCATCTGCTCCGCGTTCTGACCTCTTAAGTCCGCAAGCATTTGCTTTACCGCCTCGTCACGATTGCCGCCGTAAAAGCGCATCGCCTCGTCGCCCAGCTCGTCATAAACGCTGTAGCGCTTACTCATCGCCCTGTTGTTTTCCGCAATGCGGCTCTTGACTATCGCGTCAACCTCCGCCTGCGTAAGCTTGCCCTCGCTCTTATCCCGCTCCGGTTCGCTCTCATCTGCGTTTTCAGGCTCATCCTCCGCGCCGTCGGGCGTTCCGGCGTCGGGTAGATCATCCTCGGGTTCCTTGTCCTTTATTCCGCTGATGTATTCCTTAAACGCTTCCGCCGTCATTTGCGACGGGTTATCCTCATTGCCTGCGGCTGACTCAGGCTCCGCCGTAATGCTTTTGTCCGCGGCTGACTCGGACTCCGCCGTAATGCTTTTGTCCGCGGCTGACTCGGACTCCGCCGTGATGTTTTCGTCCGCGGCTAACTCGGACTCCGCCGTAAATTCGTTTGCCATAATAGGCCCCTTTCCGCCCGTGACTGAATCGGGCTCCGTCAAAAATTTATATAACATAATCGGCCTTTTCGGCCGCTGTTACCAATTGTACCGTTCAAACGGATCGTATTCCCTTTCCTTCGGGATTTCCTCGATTACCGGCTTTATCGGATTCTCCATAAGAAAATATCTTAACGCGTCATAGCTGTGGTCCTCCATGGTCGTGTCCACGTCCTCAACCTTATGCTCGTCGTATACCAGATTCGGAAATGTCCGTATAAACTCGCGGCAGCTGCTGAACACGTACATCCCCGGCACGCCGCGTTTGTCAAACGCAAGCCGGTAATGTACCTGCATCTTCCCCGCAAGGCGGTTGTTGTTCCCGCGTGAAAAATATACGCCCTCCTTCTCGAACATGTTTATGATAGTGCCCTCGTACCCGCGCGACTTGTCCCAGATTGACGGGTCGGCAACACCTATTACGTTCCTCTCGCCCGCCTCGGCTTCGATTCTCCGTATTTCACGCGCTATTTCCGAGGGCTCTAACTGCAGCCCCGTGTTCGGGCTGTTTTTCTTACAGCCGTACCACTGACGGTAAAGATATACCTTCCCGTCCTCGTCGACCGCCCACCATTGCACGTCGAACGGCCGCGAGTACCCAAAATCGAACGCCCGGTACCGCCGCCAATGCGGCGGGATCATAAACGGCTCGATAACATGCGTATGCCTGCGCGTGATATATCCCTCGGGATTGTCCTTCCATTCCGTAAACACCTGTCCCTCAAAGCTGTCCCAATCCCCGTATAAATAGGCCCTTTTCCGCGCCTCGGGCTGCATTGCAAGGTTCGCCAGGTAATTCGGGTCGTTTTTCAGAAGTATTTCATTGTCAAATACGCTTGCCGGAATAAATATCCGCTTTCGCTTTACCTCGATAGTTTTGCCGTCCGGCGCTTCCACCGTCGTTTTGAACTCATACGGCACATTCGGCGGCGCGGACGTTATAAACCGCTCCTTCACCCAGCCGTGGCCTACGCCGCCCGGGTTCGCGGTCGAACGTATATATACCCTTACTCCCGGCCCGTCGGCACGGTTTCGCATAACCAGGTATTCGTATTGCTCGCGCGGGAAATGCGTCAGCTCGTCAAACCCTATAAACGCGAACGATAAGCCCTGGTACCGTAAATGGCTGTCGCCGTGCGGCATTGAGCCGAAATATATCCTCGCTCCGCTCTTAAACGTCCAGCAGTGCTCCGACCCGTTATATTTCGCGCCCGGGAACGCGCGCGGGTATATCCTGAGGCTTTTCGTTATCAGCTCCCGCGCCTCGGGAAATGTCTTTCGGAACA
>CANQYQ010000181.1 GCA_947628155.1 uncultured Clostridia bacterium | reverse complement strand
TCATACACATTTTCCATGCCGGCAAGAAACGTAACGGCAAATTACATAAGCGCGTCATTCGTGCTTGCCGACTACATAAAAACAAGAAATATATACGAGGACAATATGATGCTCCAGCGCGGTAAAGAAGCGTATATCGATGGTATATAAAGACAGCGCGGAAATTACGGCATACGGCGGTATCGCGGAAGCCGTGATCGTTACGGCGTCGTATAAGGAAGGCATAATGGAGGGCATCGCCGTGTCGGAAAAGATAAATCTCATCAAAGGAACAAATACGGTCAAGCTTCCGAAAGAGGTAAAAGAAGGCGATAAGATAATGGTATGGAACAGCATTGACGGCATGAAGCCATATGGGGCGGCGTATACCGTACCCGCTCCCGAAACCACGCCGGAACCCACCCAGGAGCCTACGCCCGAGCCTACTCCGATACCCGATACGATCGGCACCCTGTTAACGGACGGCAATATAGAAAAATTATCGACAGTTCCCGACGGAGGATGGAAACCGGCAAGAGGCGAATGGAAAAAAGGACTCGGAACATCTGCGGATGTCGATACTTCAAACGTAAGCGATAATTCCACGAAATCCGTAAAAATAACAAACGCCGCTTTGTATCAAGGTGTAAATCTGACAAACGGCGAAAAATATACGCTTTCGTTTGACATATATCTCGGAGAAAATTTTGATAAATCAAAGCTGAGCTGGGGAATCTTCGGCATAAACGGAAATTATATAGATGTGGGCATCGGCTGCGGCTATAAGGGAGGCGCGGCGCTCACGGAATCAAACTTTGACCCGAATAAAAAGAACGAGTGGCAGAAGGTCGAAACGGAGTTTTTATGCCCTTATGACGCGATGTACGCGGTAGAATTTTTGTATACCGCCTCCGACAGCATAAATATTGACAATGTATGTGTTATAAGCGATACGCCTCCGACATTTACTACATCATTACACACAGTAACATATACCGATGAAAAAGGAACATATAGCCTTTATGGTAAGATATACCGTCCTGCGAATGAGGAAAAATGCGGCGTTGTCATATTCAGCTCGGGCTTCTCGGGCGGCTGTGACGATTTCCCCGAGGATTGCAGGCTTCTCGCGGAAAACGGATACGCATCGTTTACCTTTGAATTTGCCGGAGGCTCGACAAAGATGCAGAGCAAGGGCAGAAAAACGACCGAAATGTCGATAATGACCGAAAAGAAGGACTTGCTTGCCGTATTTGATTATGTAAGCAAGATTGACGGTATCGACATAAATAATATGTTCCTCGCGGGCGCGAGTCAGGGCGGAATGATATCCGCTATGGCTGCGGAGGAGCTGGGCGATAAGGTAAAGAAAATGGCTCTTTATTTCCCCGCGTACAATATCCCCGACGACTGGAGAAAAATATATCCCACAGCGGCGGATGTTCCCGAAACATTTGATAAATGGGGCTTTAAGCTCGGTAAGGTGTTCTGCACGGATATGATTGATTATTATCCGTTCGAGGGTGATAATATCGGAAAATACAAGGGCGGCGTGCTTATTATGCAGGGAAGCGCGGACACGACCGTTCCGCAAAGATACGCGGAGGAAGCGGTAACGCATTACGAAAACGCCGAGCTTGTCATATATGAGGGCGAAGGACACGGTTTCAGCGCGCCGAACGCGGAGAAAGCAAGGCAAAAACTTCTTGATTTTATAACTAAGGAGTAAATCATGTATTACAAACACAACAATACCAAAACACTGAATACGAATTTATTCAAATCACCCACTGCCGAGTACAGAGGCGCGCCGTTCTGGGCGTGGAACTGCAAACTTGAAAAGAGCGAGCTTTTACGGCAGATAGATTATTTGAAGCAAATGGGCTTCGGCGGATTTAATATGCACGCGCGCTCGGGACTGGGGACGAAATACCTCGGCGATGAGTTTATGGAGCTCGTCGCGGACTGCGCCGGGTACGCGGAAAAGCAAAATATGCTCGCGTGGCTTTACGACGAGGACAGATACCCGTCGGGCGCGGCTGGCGGATATGTCACCAAGAAAATAAAAAACAGACAAAAGTACATACTGTTCACGACAACCGACCGCGAAAGCGTGTCAAAGGAGGAATATCTGAAAACGGGAATTCCTCATTTTGTCGCATGCTTCGATATTGTCCTGAATGACGATAAGACGCTCAAAAGCTATAAAAAAATTGACAGAGACGAAACTCCGCGCGGCGTGAAATGGTACGTTTTCGAGTGTATGTCCGAAGAAAGCGGCTGGTACAACGACCAGACCTACGTCGATATGATGGACGCAAATGCGATACGCGAGTTTATAGAAACAACTCACGAAAGCTACAAAAAGGCTGTCGGTGATAAATTCGGGAACACCGTACCGGCAATTTTCACCGACGAGCCGCAAATAAAAATCAAAGGTCAGAAAAAATTTTCCGACGATTTATCGGACGTGATTCTGCCCTGGACGTTTGATTTTGCGGACACGTTTTTCGAAAGCCGCGGCTATGACATAACTGAGCGTCTGCCCGAGATCGTATGGGAACTGCCCGATCATGAGCCGTCCGCCGCGCGTTATCACTACCACGACCACGTATGCGAGCGGTTCGCGCGCGCGTTTTCCGACCAATGCGGCGAATGGTGCGAGCAGAACGGATTGTATTTGTCGGGACACGTTATGGCTGAGGAAAATCTGCACTCACAAACAAGCGCGCTCGGAGAGGCTATGCGCCTTTACCGAAGCTTTGCGATACCGGGAATCGACATACTCTGTAACAATATCGAGCTTGCGACCGCGAAACAGGCGCAGTCCGCCGCGCATCAATATGGGCGCGAGGGCGTGCTGTCCGAGCTTTACGGCGTAACGGGCTGGGATTTCGATTTCCGAGGGCATAAGTTCCAGGGCGATTGGCAGGCGGCGCTCGGCGTAACGGTGCGCGCTCCGCATCTTTCGTGGGTGACGATGAAGGGCTGCGCGAAAAGAGATTATCCCGCGTCGATAAATTATCAGTCGCCATGGTATAAGGAATATCCGTATATCGAGGACCATTTCGCGAGACTGAACACCGTTCTGACAAGGGGAAAGCCGACAGTGAAAATCGGAGTGATACACCCGATAGAAAGCTTCTGGCTGTCCTTCGGTCCGCGCGATCTCACGTCGGCGGCGTGTGATGAAGCGGAGGAAAAATTCAGCGCGCTCATAAACTGTCTGCTTTTCGGAATGCTGGATTTTGATTTTATATCCGAATCGCTTATGCCGTCGCTTTACGAAAAGACTGACAACGCTTCGCTTAAGCTTGGAGAGATGAGCTATGACGCCGTAATAGTGCCGAATTTAAGAACGATCCGCCGCTCGACGCTCGATATTCTTGATAAATTCAGAGAAAACGGCGGAAAGGTGATATTTGTCGGCAGCTGTCCCGACTGCGTTGACGCAATCACGGACGACGGAGCAAGGACGCTGTTTGAAAAATCCGTATTCATCCCGACCGCGTCCGCGTCACTTTTAGACGAATTGAAGGAGGAACGCTTTGTTTCTGTTTACGGCAGTGACAGAAGAATGACAAATGATCTCATTCACACGCTCCGCGACGACAGCGGCGTAAAATACCTGTTTATCGCCCACGCGAAACAGGACGAAAATCCCGATATTATAAAGCCGCAAAGAGTAAAAATTGTCGTAAAAGGAATGTATGCTCCCGAAATTCTTGATACACTGAGCGGCGATATAAAGGAAATTGAATATAAATCCGACAGCAGGGAAACGGTTATTTATCACAGTCTGTACAACAGCGCCAGCCTGCTTATGAGGCTGACAAAATCGTCTGAGCCAGGCAGCTTTAAACCGAATGAAGAAAAAGCGAAGCCGATAAAAGTTATTGATTTTAAAGACAGCGTTGAATTTGAACGGGACGAGCCAAATGTTGCCGTGCTCGATATCGCCGAATATTCGCTCGACGGAAAGGAGTATGCCCCGAAGGAGGAAATACTCAGGATAGACAAGAAAATACGTGAAAAATACAATTTCCCGCTCGCGGACGGCGAGGATATCCAGCCGTGGGCAATGGAAAAGGAGGAAATAACCACTTTTCCATATCTGCGTTTCACATTCGAAAGCGAATTCGAGGCGGAATGTATGCTCTGCTATGAGGAGCTGACGGAGGCGGTGTTAAACGGCGAAAGCATAAAGGTCGAAAAACACGGCTGGTACACGGACAAACAGCTTTTCACCATGCGTCTGCCGAAATTGAAGAAGGGTGTAAACGAGTTTATCGCGCGCGTTCCGATTGGAAAAAGCGTCAGCATTGAAAACTTTCTGCTTCTCGGCGATTTTGACGTTCATGTGTCCGGCTGCAATATAACCATACAAAAACCGCGAAGAAAAATCGCGTTCGGGTCAATCGTTGATCAGGGTATGCCGTTTTACGGGGGAAATATTACGTATAAAACGAATATAAAACTCGACAGCGAGAGCGATATACTCATTCGCGC
>CANQYQ010000180.1 GCA_947628155.1 uncultured Clostridia bacterium | reverse complement strand
CGGTTGGCGTTCTTTAAATCGTGTATCAGCTGCGCCAGATCCTCGATCGAATATATATCGTGATGGGGCGGGGGAGAGATAAGACTCACGCCCGGTGTGGAATGACGGGTTTTGGCGATCCACGGATACACCTTCGCGCCGGGCAGATGACCGCCCTCGCCGGGTTTTGCGCCCTGCGCCATTTTGATTTGGATCTCGCGCGCGTTGTTGAGGTAATGTATATGCACGCCGAATCGTCCCGACGCGACCTGCTTGATAGCCGAGCAGCGCGAATCGCCGTTTTTATCCGGCGTAAATCTGTCGGGACTTTCGCCGCCCTCGCCGCTGTTGGACTTGCCGCCGAGGCGGTTCATCGCGATCGCGAGACATTCGTGCGCCTCCCGGCTAATTGAGCCGTAGGACATCGCGCCTGTCTTGAACCGCTTTACTATGCTTTCGACCGACTCGACCTGTTCAAGCTTGATAGGCTTGTCGATCGTGCGTATTTTAAGCATGCCGCGTATATTGCACTGACGGCCGTTATGACGGTTCATTTCCTCGGCATATTCCTTGTATAATTCGTAATTTCCCGTGCGGCAGGCCTGCTGGAGCTTGTATATAGTGGACGGGTTAAACATATGGTACTCGCCCTTTGCCCTCCATTTATATTCACCGCCCTCGCGTACCGGCTGTTCGCCCGTAACCTCCGAAAACGCCGCCGCGTGGCGCATAAGCGCCTCTTTTTCGATCTGTTCAAGTCCGATCCCGCCTATGCGCGTCGTCGTGCCTGTGAAGTATTTGTCAACGACCTCGTCGGTGATTCCGAGCGCCTCGAAAATCTGCGCGCCCTGATACGACTGTATTGTTGAAATGCCCATTTTGGACATGATTTTAACAATCCCGTGCGTGCACGCGTCATTGTAGATTTTAACCGCTTCGTCCTTCGTTACGGTCAACAGTCCTTTTTCAATCAGCTCGTCTATCGCTTCATACACAAGATACGGATTGACCCCATTCACGCCGTAGCCGACAAGACATGCGAGATGATGTACCTCCCTCGGTTCGCCCGTTTCTACAATGATAGATACGCGCATACGCGTCGATTGGCGCAGGAGATGATGATGAAGTCCCGCGGCCGCCAAAAGCGCGGGAATCGGAGCTTTGTCCTTATTTACGCCCTTGTCGGAGAGGATAATTATATTATATCCCTCCTCGATCGCTATGTCCGCCGCCTCGAAAATGGAATCAAGAGCGGCTTCCATATCTCCTGCCTTATGTACGTTAAAGAGCATCGGCAGCGTTACCGTGCGGAAGCCTTCCTTGTCGATATCGCGGAGCTTCGCTAATTCGTCGTTTGACAAAATGGGACTGTTCGCTCTCACCTTGCGGCAGTTCAGTTCCGACGACGTGAGCAAATTCTGCTCCGTGCCGAAAAACGTGTACGACGAGGTAACGATCTCCTCGCGTATCGCGTCGATAGGCGGGTTTGTTACCTGCGCGAAAAGCTGCTTGAAGTAGTTATAAAGCATCTGCGGCTTTTCCGACAATACCGCAAGCGGGATATCCGTGCCCATCGCGTTGATCGGGTCGGTGTCCTTTTCGACGATCTGTCGAATCGTCATGTTAAGATCCTCCCACGAATAGCCGAATATCTTTTCACGCGTCAAAAGCGGCGTCGGGTCGGACATGTCGTTTTCGCGGCCCGCGAACATATCGTCATATTCCTTGATAGTGCGCTTCGTCAATACGCTCTGCTTTAATTTGCTTATCTCCATGACCGCGTCATGCCATGACGCGCCCTTTTTGCCCGTTTCTGTCGGAAGCTTGTCAAGCTCCAAAAGACTCTTTTTAAGCCATTTTTCATACGGCTTGTGCGCCGCCTCGTATGACTTTATTTCCTCGTCGGAAACTATTTTGCCCCGTGATGTGTCTATCAGGAGCATTTTCCCGGGGTGCAGACGCTCCTTTTTTATGATTTTCTTCTCGTCAACCGGAGTTACGCCGACCTCGGAGGATAAAATAACCATATCGTCGTCGGTCACATAATAACGCGCCGGTCTTAAGCCGTTACGGTCGAGCGTCGCGCCGACCAATGTTCCGTCCGTGAACGCGACGGCCGCCGGGCCGTCCCACGGCTCGGTGATACACGCGTGATATTCGTAAAACGCGCGCATCTTTTTATCCATTTCCGTGTTCTTTTCCCACGGCTCGGGGATCGTCATCATGACGGCTCGAGGCAGTGAGAAACCCGAAAGGTGCAAGAACTGCAGATAGTTATCGAGCATCGCCGAGTCCGAGCCTTCCTCGTTTATAACCGGCAGGATCTTATCCATATCCCCCTCAAATTCGGGCGTATGGAACATTCTCTCGCGCGCCTTTACCCAGTTGACGTTACCGCGTATGGTGTTGATTTCGCCGTTATGGATTATGTATCTGTTCGGATGCGCCCTTTCCCATGACGGGAAGGTGTTTGTCGAGAACCGCGAATGCACAAGCGCGATCGCCGTTTTCATATCCACGTCCTTCAAATCAAGATAAAATTCCGTGACCTGCTCCGGCGTAAGCATACCCTTGTATACTATCGTGCGCGAGCTTAACGATGCGAAATAGAAATAATTATCCTTTTTCTTCGCGCGGATCTCGCGCTCCGCAATCTTGCCGATAACGTATAATCGGCGCTCAAAATCATCGCCCGGCATATTTTTATCGCCCTTGCCGATAAACACCTGCACGATAGACGGCATAGCCTCGTACGCCGTCGCGCCTATGCAATCGGGGTATACCGGAACATGGCGCACGCCCAAAAGCTCCTGCTTTTCGTCCGCGATGATTTTCTTTACCGCTTCGATACTTTTGTCGCGCGTCGGCGCGTCGGGTGAGAGGAACATCATTCCCACGCCGTATTCACCCTTTTCGGGCAGCTCAAAGCCTTCGTTCCGACACACCTTTTTCATAAATTCGTGCGGCATCTGAATAAGAATGCCCGCGCCGTCGCCCGTGTCCGGCTCCGAGCCCACGCCGCCGCGGTGCGCGAGATTGCCTAAAATCTCAACGCCCTGCTTTATGATATCGTGCGACGCGACTCCCTTTATGTTCGCCACGCAGCCGATTCCGCACGCGTCGTGCTCAAATTTCGGGTCATATAAACCCTGCTTTTTTGGTGATCCATACTGCTGCAAAATAACTCATCCCTTTCGGTTTTTATAAGGCGAATAACGCCCTCGTTAAACGTTTCCGGCGGGCAGCGCCAAAAACGTTCCCGCGGCCTATAAAGGCCGGTAATACGTTCGTTTAGTTATAAAATCGCTTTAATTCTCTCCATCGCCGCTTCGGTATTTTCCTTCGTCGAGAACGCCGTAAGCCGTACATACCCTTCGCCGCTCGGCCCGAAACCCGCGCCGGGAGTAGTGCCGACGGCGGCTTCGTTTAAAATCTTATCGAAAAATTCCCACGAGCCTAAGCCGTCCGGCGCTTTCGCCCAGATATACGGGGCGTTTTCGCCGCCGTAAACGGTAAGTCCCGCGCCGGAAAGCGCCTTGCGGATAATTTTCGCGTTGTTAAGATAATACGCCACGCTTTCCTTCGTCTGAGCCTGACCCTCGGGCGAATACACCGCCTCGGCGGCGCGCTGGATAATATAGGGAACGCCGTTGAACTTCGTGCACTGACGGCGGTTCCACATGGAATTTAATTCCGTGCCGTTCACCTTTAATTCATGTGGGATAACCGTGTACGCGCAGCGAGTTCCGGTAAACCCGGCTGTCTTGGAGAACGAGCGGAACTCGATCGCTGCCTCTCTCGCGCCCTCTATTTCATAAATGCTGTGCGGTACGTCGGGGTTTGTGATAAACGCCTCGTACGCGCTGTCGTATAAAATAATCGATCCGTTCTCCCGTGCATAGTCAACCCACGGCTTTAACTGTTCACGTGTTGCCGCGACACCGGTCGGGTTATTCGGGAAGCACAGATAAATCATATCCGCCTTTTCCTTCGGGATTTCAGGCATAAAGCCGTTTTCCGCCGTGCACGGCATGTATATGAGATTCGACCAATGCTCGTTTATGTAGTCGCCCGCGCGGCCGGCCATGGCGTTCGTGTCAACGTATACCGGGTATACCGGGTCGCATACCGCGACCTTATTGTCGATGCCGAAAATATCGCCGATATTGCCGCAGTCGGACTTCGCTCCGTCGGAGACGAATATCTCGTCCGGCTGCAATGTTATGCCGCGCGGCGCGTAATCGTGCGCCGCTATCGCTTCACGCAGGAAATCGTAACCCTGCTCCGGACCGTAGCCTCTAAAACCCTCGTATGTGCTCATTTCGTCTACAGCCTTGTGCATCGCCTCGATGACCGCCGGTACAAGCGGACGCGTAACGTCGCCGATGCTCATCTTGATGACCGGTTTGTCGGGGTTCGCGGACTGGAATTCCGCGAGCTTTTTCGCTACCGTCGAGAATAAATAGCTCCCCGGCAGCTTTAAATAGTTTTCGTTGATCTTTACCATAATTCTTTCTCCTTTTTAT
>CANQYQ010000179.1 GCA_947628155.1 uncultured Clostridia bacterium | reverse complement strand
CCCGAAGTCTTGACTTTCGATTTCCGAAACTCTTGACTTTTGATTATCGAAAGTCTGTATTTTCGACGCTTCTGACAGTATTTCCGGCATTTCGTGACTTTCGGTTTCCGAAAGTCTTGACATCTGCTGCGTATCCGTAAACTTTTTCAGATAAACCTTCGCAGGCTTGCCCTGACCTTGCTTGACGCGTTCGATAAGACCAATGCCCTTGACAGAATCAAGCTCCGCAACGAGCTTTGTCGCCTTTTCCGTTCCGCATAACATCTGCTCCATGATGTCGTTGACCGTGAAATATATATACGCCCGATTCTGTTCATCAAACCAACCGTTTTTAACGGATAGGCTCATACGGTCGAGCATCAGTCCGTACAGCAGCTTCGCGCTGTCCGATACGTGCCTGAATTGCGGCGAAGTCACAAGCAGCTTCGGAATACGGTAAAACGTAAACTGCTCCGCTTCGTTGCCATAGAAGTAATCTAATTGCATTTTATTCCCTCCAATAAAAAACACTGTACCAAGATGATACAGTGTCTATTTTTTATGTATAAAGTTTTATTCCGACTTCAATTTCATCGCCTTTATCTATTTTTCGTGTGTCACCTTCCGTTTGTGTGCCATACTTCTTAAACCGCTCTACGACTACAGTTTCAGCCAATTTTATATTATACTTGTCCACGGTAGCATTAGACGATTGATGTACCGATATCTGTTAAAAGTGCCTTCGACGTCTCGTCGGGCATTGTGTACCGCTGCGTCAAATACCTCAGCGACGCTGCCAGCTCACCGTTAGGTCCACCATATATCAAATACTAAAATGACGCGGTTATGCGTGATATTCGATGTCGAATGCGTTATCGTGCTTGATAATATCGGCGATGAAGCCGCGGGCGGCGGAATTTTTTTCGGCGGCGGAGGCGGCGGGGGATGTAATAATATCGAGCGCATCCTTGATATTCGCTCGGAGAGCGTCGAACCTGTCTGCTTCGGTTTGCTCCGGCTCCCGTCTCATCCGCTCGTGTATTTGCGCTATTTTGGCGTTTATTTTCGCCTTATTCCGTCCGTATTCCTCCAACGTATCAATACCGGCCTCATATGCCTCGCGGATGCGCGCCATACGGGTCTCGGCGGCGGCGAGCTGCGCGGCATAGATGTCGGGTTTATCATTTCGGATCGACGTCCGCGACTGAATCGTTATATTTATCGGAGCGGAGGAGGCGACAACGCTTTTTAGGCTATCTATAACGAGAGCTTCAAGCTGTTCGGTCTTAATGCCGCCGTTGCCGGTACAAGTGCCCTTGCCCCGGTTATTGCAATAGAGATAGCCGGAGCAGTTTACAAGCGGACCGCCGCAAAGCGAGCAGCGGCAAAGTCCGACGAGCCAGTGACTTATTTTGTCGCGCGGACTGTAGTATTTTCTGTATTTTTCCTTTTGTTCCCTCATTTTCACCTGCGCCCTTTCCCATGTTTCATTATCGATGATCGCCTCGTGCCGCCCGTCAACGACCATACTGTCTTTATTGTGATAATTGCGGCTTGTCGCGCCGGTCGGAGTCCAGCGGATCTTGCCGATATACATCGGGTTATTGAGCCAGTATTCGACGGTTCGGTTTTCGATTTTGGAGCCTCGGTGAGTGCGGACGCCGAGCGCATTCAGATTTTTCGCGATTCGCAGCATACCGACGCCGTCGCAGTAATCGGTGAACACTTGCCGGATTATGGCGGCTTCATCCTTGACGGGGATATACGCGCCGTTTTCCACCTTGTACCCGAACGGCGGTATCGACAGCACACCGCCGCGCTTGGCCTTTTCGGTCATGCCGCGCTTGACCTCTTCGGAGAGGTTTATGGAATAAAATTCGTCCATCGCTTCGATTAATGCTTCAATCAAAATTGACATTTTATCGTCACCGAGATTTTCCGATACGGATATGACGTCGATTCCGTGCTGTTTGCGGAGCATGGACTTGTAAACGATACTGTCCTCGCGGTTGCGTGCGAAACGGCTGAATTTCCACAGCAAAATCGCGTCAAACGGCTTGGGTTTGGATTTTGCGGTGCCTATCATTTTCATGAACTGCGGACGTTTTTCGGCTTTGCGGCCGGAAATACCCTCGTCCATGTATATGAACTCGTCGGGAAGAATGTAGTCGTTGCGCTTGGCGTATTCGCGTATGCGTGAAATCTGCGACGCGGGACTGAATTCAATTTGGTCGTCGGTCGATACGCGTATGTACGCTGCGGCAATTTTCATAAAAATCGCTCCTCGTATAACAGAAGTAGTAGTTTTTAACGTTCCTCTCCAAGAACTATGGAATAATTGTTTCTCTGTTTTTAACTATCGCGTCATCAATATCAACCTCTAATGCCTGATCAGATACGCCGAAGTGCTAGTCCGCTTCCTTACCGTAAGTTGAGAATATCCTCAAATAACTCCGCGCGCAGCAGGCAAAAGATATGTTACTATTGGTTTCAGCCTGCAAGGATAATGACTATATATTCACATGGGCAGACGGTAAACCAAATTATTTGTCCCGACGATAGAAAATTATTGCAAGATAATGGCCTGCGTATTATCGGATCTCATGATTTGCAACATTCCTGTGATTCCTTATTATATGTAACATCGGTTACGAAAATGCCCCGTGCCGCCTTGAAGCTGCCCTGCCTCCTTAACATTGTTAAAGGCTTGATTAATTTCACGAACGGTTCTCTCCGCGAAATCTTTTGCGGAAACTGAATCATAGTGACTATGCTAATTCATATATTGACGGACATATATGGATAAAATTGGTTAATCACGGCGACAAGCCTATGATCGTATGCCATGGACAAAAATAGCACAAGGAATTTTTGCCCTGTATGGAGTGACGGTCGAAGATGAAGCGTCAGGCAAACGCGAGGGCGGGTTTGGCAGCGCGAATGAATCGAGTCAATCAGCACCGGAGGCGGCAGGCATAGTAATGGGATTTGTAGATGGGATAGCACAGGCCTATTCAATAACAGGTAGGCGACATAATAAAGAATCACACGGCTTCCTTAGAAGGAGGTAATGATATTATTGCCAAGAAACAGCTTAGTAACTTCTGTGCTGAATACGATATACCGAGAGCCGCGGTTATGAAATTGAAATACCGGAAGAATTTCCCTGTGTATAAGACATGGGATCGACGGTATGTGGATAAGAGAATTACGCTCGGCGAATGTATATAGATGCGGCTGTAAAAAGTATTCAATTGATGGGTCATGAAAAGATCGATATGACGTTGGGGATATATGCCGACGCTCGTATTGATAATAACAGCATAGTAAATACCATGAATAACTTTTGGAAATGAAAAGTATGTCAAAAGTATGTCAGCAAGGGTCGGAATAAAAAAGCAGTCGCCTATAGTCCGCGCGGTTAAGGCATTTTTTTAAATCAAAAATAAATTTCTGAAATATTGGAACTTTTTGAATAAGGCCATGGCAAATTTAAAAGGAATACGCCACAAACCGCATAACTAAGCCGTTTATAGCCTCTTGTAAAATATTTACAAATGGAAAATTATAGTAGAAAACTGTCGGTATTATACAGTACTGACGAATGAAAGTATGTCAAAAAGTATGTCAAAATTTTATAACTTATAACAGGCAATAATATCGTAAAAAATAGGGTAGGGGATAAATAAATCCTCTACCCTATTTGTATATTATTCACCGATCCATTCATCGCCGATGATTGTCTTATATTGTTCCGATGTGATTGCTCCCTCAGCGATCCTCATCGCGAGTGCCGCTTTCACTCCGGCTCTGCGGATCTCCGGCACGTCAGTCCATGCCTTTGTACCGGCAACGAGCCTATTAGCCCAAATCTCATTCATATCATATACCTCCGTTTGCCGCCGCGTCAATCTCACACAAGGCGTCCTCAATGACCGTTATCCTTGCTAATTCCGACGCGTCCAATTCGCACAATGCGTCTTCGATCGTTTCCGTCTTTGCCATGGCGGCGATAATTTGTTTACTGTTATCAAATGCCCGTTTACCTCCGTCGCGTTCTATTGCAAATGCCTCCGGAGCACCATCGATTGCTTTGCTGCCTATAATATTATACAACATACCACTGACAGATATCGCCGTCGCGTCATCTATGTTTGTTCCGATCCAGACGCCTTGTTCATTTTGCTTTACATAATTCGGGTTATCGCATAATGCAATTTCTTTTCCGCCGCTAATGATCGCATACATATTTCTACCTCCTGACTTTGATATTCAAAGCGTCTGCCAGTCGCCGAAGTTCGCCGGTATCCGCTCTGAAAAAATCTTCATTGAATAAAATCATATCTGTATCTTGTCTTAGAAATCGATTCCAATTCCGTATAAGCATTGTCCGTTCTGCATCTGAAAAGCGGTACGCATGTCCGTTATTGCGCGGAGCATACGCGATGGCATATGTAAGCTTCCCGCGCTCCAACCCCTGTCCATCATCGTTAATTGCAAAATGCAGCTTCGCATTTTCACTTGTGGCAAAGCATATGGGGGCACCGTCGGGGCTGCAGATCATACCGTTGTTATCCGATGTGACTTTTGTCCCGTATGGTAGATTCAGACGCTTTCCCGCTGCGGAAG
>CANQYQ010000178.1 GCA_947628155.1 uncultured Clostridia bacterium | reverse complement strand
GGCACAGCGCGTCGCATGTGCTGGCGCAGGCGGTAAAGCGGCTGTACCCGGACACGAAGCTCACGATAGGCCCGGCGATCGACACGGGATTTTACTATGACTTCGATACCGAGCACACGTTTACGCCGGAGGATTTGGAAAAGCTTGAGGCGGAGATGAAGAAAATCGCGAAGGAGAACCTCAAAATCGAGCGGTTCGAGCTGCCGCGCGCGGAGGCGCTGGAATTAATGAAGGACGAACCGTATAAAATCGAGCTTATAAACGAGCTTCCCGAGGACGCGGTCATATCGTTCTACAAGCAGGGCGAGTTTACGGATTTATGCGCGGGGCCGCATGTGAATTACACGTCAAAGATAAAGGCGTTTAAGCTGTTGTCGGCTACGGGCGCGTATTGGCGCGGCGATGAGCATAATAAAATGCTCCAGCGCATTTACGGCACGGCGTTTAAGACGAAGGACGAATTGAACGCGCATTTGGAGCAGCTTGAGGAAGCGAAAAAACGCGATCATAATAAGCTCGGGCGCGAATTGGAGCTGTTCACGACCGTTGACGTTATCGGACAGGGTCTGCCGGTAATGCTGCCGAAGGGCGCGAGAATCATACAGACTCTGCAGCGCTGGGTCGAGGACGAGGAGCAAAAGCGCGGCTGGCAGCTTACGAAAACTCCGTTTATGGCAAAGAGTGATTTGTATAAAATCTCGGGACATTGGGATCATTATAAGGACGGAATGTTCGTTTTGGGCGACGAGGAAAAGGACGACGAGGTGTACGCGCTGCGTCCGATGACATGCCCGTTCCAATATCAGGCGTTCTTGAACCGCGGCCGCTCGTACCGCGATTTACCGATGCGCTTAAACGAAACGTCGACGCTGTTCAGAAACGAAGCGTCCGGCGAAATGCACGGACTTATCCGCGTAAGACAGTTCACGATATCCGAGGGACATCTTATGTGCACGCCGGAGCAGCTTGAGGACGAGTTCAGACATTGCCTTGAGCTTGCCAATTACATGCTTCAGACGCTCGGACTTTACGAGGACGTGTCATACCGGTTCTCGAAGTGGGATCCCGACGACCGCGAGAAATATATCGGCACGCCGGAGCAGTGGGACGAGGCGCAGGGCGCGATGCAGAAGATTCTCGACGACCTCGGCCTCGATTATAAAATCGGCATAGGCGAAGCGGCGTTCTACGGCCCGAAGCTCGATATCCAAATCAAAAACGTACACGGCAAAGAGGATACGCTTATAACGATACAGATCGACCAGATGCTTGCGGAAAAATTCGGCATGGAATACACCGACCGCGACGGCAAAAAGAAGAACCCGTATATAATCCACCGCACGTCGATAGGCTGCTATGAGAGAACGCTTGCGCTGTTGATAGAAAAATACGCGGGCGCGTTCCCGACATGGCTCGCGCCGGTACAGGTGCGATTGATGCCTATCGCCGACCGTCACGCGGATTATATGGCGGATATTCAGAAAAAGCTTAACAACGCGGGAATATGGCGCGTCGAGCTTGATGACAGAAGCGAGAAGTTAGGCTATAAGCTCCGCGAGGCGCAGCTTGAGAAAATCCCGTATATGCTTGTCGCGGGCGATAAGGATATCGAAAACGGCACAATAAGCGTGCGTTCGCGCAAAAACGGCGATATGGGCGCGATGACGATAGATGAATTTATAAAGCTTATAACAGAGGAAATAGAAACAAAGGCGAGATAATCACCAAAACCGTCCGACGGCATAATATATTCTGTAATTATGTCAAAGGAGGCGGTTCGTATGAGGCTCGGTATATCGCATAAAAGACGGCGGCTGCGGATAGCGCCGGTTATAGCGCTGTTAATATTCATAGCGGCGGTGTTCGCTCTGACGCGGCTCCATGCCGCGTACGTGACCGCCGCGCGCGCATATGCCAATAACGTCGCGACGACCGCGGTAAACGAGGCTGTCGCGGAGGCGTTTAACGACGTTGACAACGCGGATTTCGGAACAGCTATGAGCGTTGACCGCGCGACAGTCGTAACGTCGGACACGGCGCGTATAAATACGATTAACGCGCGGATAAGCGAACGTATACAATCCGCCGTAACCGCAAATGACTATAAAACGGCGTATATCCCAATCGGCGCGGTTACAGGCATAGCGGCGCTTTCCGGCGCGGGTGTAAAAATACCGGTTAAGGTGCATCCGGTGAGCCTTGTCAATACCGATTTTGACGAGCGGTTCGAGAGCGCCGGGATCAATCAGGTACGGCACACGATTTTACTTAACGTCGAGATTGAAACCGCGTATTCGGGATATCTTCTCTACGAAAAGGAAACGGTCAAGGTCAACGTACCGATAAGCGACGCGGTGATAGTGGGCGATACGCCGGAATTTTACGGAGGCGGCGAAATTTTCGCCGGTGAAGAGGTAAGAAATGAAGGAAACGGAAAAACGAATTAACGAGTTACGGGAACAGATTGAGTACCATAACCGTAAATACTACGTCGAGGATGATCCGGAAATCACGGATATGGAGTTTGACGCGCTCTTGAGGGAATTGGAGGATTTGGAGAAAAAATACCCCGAATATAGATCCGAAAATTCCCCGACAATGCGTGTTGGCGGCGCGGCCGCGCCGACGTTCGCGCCGGTGCGGCACACGGTGGAAATGCAGAGCCTCCAAAAGGCGTTTTCAAAAGATGAAATACTCGATTTCGACCGCCGCGTAAGAGAGGCTGTACCGGACGCGGAATATGTTGTCGAGCATAAAATCGACGGTCTTAGCGTATCGCTTGAATATGTTAACGGCGTATTTACGCGCGGTTCCACGCGCGGCGACGGTATAACGGGCGAGGACGTTACGGAAAATCTCAGGACGGTGCGGACGATACCGCTCAAATTAAAGGACGAAATACCGTTTTTGGAGGTGCGCGGCGAGGTGTTCATGCCGCGTGAGAGCTTTGAAAAGCTTAACGCGCAGCTTGAAGCGCAGGATATGCCGCTGTTTGCGAATCCGCGTAACGCCGCCGCCGGATCGCTTCGTCAGCTTGACCCGAAAATAGCGGCGCGGCGCGGGCTCGATATTTTCGTGTTCAATATTCAGCGGATCGAGGGCAGGGAAATTACGAGCCATATCGACGGACTGCGGTTTTTAAAGGAGCAGGGTTTTAAAACCATTTTAAACGAGAACACGTTTAAAACGGCGGAGGAAGCGTTTGACGAAATATTAAAAATCGGCGACGAGCGGGACAAGCTGTATTTTGATATCGACGGCGCGGTTATAAAGGTGAATGATTTTGCCGCGCGGGATTTGCTCGGCGTTACGGCAAAGTTCCCCAAATGGGCGATAGCGTATAAGTACCCGGCGGAGAAAAAGACGACAGTACTGCGCGATATAAAAATACAGGTCGGACGCACCGGCGTGCTTACGCCTTTGGCGCTGCTTGATACGGTGCGCGTCGCGGGTACAAACGTATCCCGCGCGACGCTTCACAATATCGACTATATCCGCGAGAAGGACATACGGATAGGCGACACCGTTGTTATCGAAAAGGCGGGCGATATTATACCGGCGGTAGTCGAGGTTATAAAGGAAAACCGCACGGGATCGGAAACGGAATTTCACATGCCCGAAAAATGTCCCGAATGCGGCGCGCAGGTCGTGCGGCTCGAAGGCGAGGCGGCGTGCCGCTGTACCGGCGTAAACTGCCCGGCGCAGCGATATAGGAATATCGTGCATTTCGTGTCGCGTCCGGCGATGGATATTGAAGGACTTGGACCGTCGATAGTGGAAAAGCTGCTGCAAAACGACATTATAAAAACGGCGGCCGATATTTATTATATTAAGCCCGAAACGCTTGCGGCGATGGATAAGCTGGGCGAGAAATCGGCGCAGAACCTCATAAATTCAATCGAGAAATCGAAAACCAATCCGCTTTACCGCCTTATCAACGGTCTCGGCATACGTCTTATAGGCGAAAAGGCCGCGAAAACGCTCGCTAAAAAATATAAAACGATCGACGGATTTATGGCCGCGACGGAGGAGGAGCTTACCGGTATTGACGATGTGGGCGGCAAGATGGCGAAGTCGATAGTCGAGTTTTTTGAGCAGGAGCAGAATATGGAGTTTATAAACGCGCTCAAAAACGGCGGCGTTAACTGCGTCGATGACAGCGCGGATGATGAAGCGGATATGCGGTTTTCGGGTAAAACGTTTGTGCTTACCGGTACGCTTGAAAAATATAAACGCGCCGAGGCGTCCGCGATTATTGAAAAGCTGGGCGGTAAAACGTCGTCGAGCGTGTCGAAAAAAACGGACTATGTTCTCGCCGGAGCCGAGGCGGGCAGTAAGCTTACCAAAGCGCGGTCGCTCGGCGTGGCGGTCATAACCGAGAATGAATTTGAGGAAATGATAAGGTAAATTTATGTTTATATGGTCGCGCCGGTTCGGCGCTCCGCTGAAAAACCGCCGTTTTTCGGCAATTCATTAATGATGTAGCGAAAAAAGGCCGCCCCTACAAACATGCCAATATACGATTTTGCGTATGAGACACCGGTTTTGTAGGGCGGGATGTGTGTGCCTATGTGCAATTTCGCTCACGGGAACGCTCTGCTTGCGCCCCTTGTTAAAGGGGA
>CANQYQ010000177.1 GCA_947628155.1 uncultured Clostridia bacterium | reverse complement strand
ACAGATCGTACAGGTCAATATACTGACTGTTGTCGATATCGCCCGCAAGGAACGTAACTGTTTCGGTCTTTGTGGTTTTGCCGTCAATAACGACCTCGGCCTTGCCGGGATCATCCATAACGTTGTTCCATACATTTACCGCTGCGTCCTTCGAACCGGCCGGGATAACAACGTCAAGGCTGTACGTCCTGTAACCCTCGCCGGAGAACGTAAGCGTATAGCGTGTATCCGTGTAAACATCAGTTTTGAAGCTGTAGCTTGCGTATGTGACAGCACCGTCCACATTAGAAGCCTTGGTATACGTTACAGTCGGCTCTTCCGCACCAGATTTACCAAGCTCAACAACCGGCTTAGTATCGATAACGCTTGCGATCGCGACCTTCATAGCGGTATAAGCTGTACTCTGCTCATCGACCGTGTTCGGGAACTGCACATTGACCGTCAGCTTTGCCTTTTCAAGGTCAACATCATAATCGGTCGAAGCGTTATAATCATCATCGCCCGCGTCGGCGGCCTTTTCCGCCGTAATATCTCTTACGATGCTGTCCGCAAGCTCGGTGCGCACAATACCGCCGGCGATTTTGACCGCGCCCGTTCCGACGCCGGTAAGCTTAATCGTTCCGATCGTAACGCCCTCCGGGCCGACAATTATCGAG
The DNA here is from genome assembly GCA_947628155.1 of uncultured Clostridia bacterium. Classification (GTDB taxonomy): domain Bacteria; phylum Bacillota; class Clostridia; order UBA1381; family UBA1381; genus 12844. The sequence continues at coordinate 4,029 of CANQYQ010000177.1, read as the reverse complement.
CCTGTCTTTGTCTCCGCGCCCGCTTCGGGGTTAACATAGATCGAATATGTATTCTCCTCCGGGTCTGTATCGGTGATAAACGTATCCTTAACGATACTCATGTTCTTCGCCGGAACAAGCTCCGCGCCCGCCGCGCCTTCCGCGGGGGTGTTTGTGAAGTCAAACTCAATCGCGGTAAAATTGAACGTGTCCTTCTCTGTCTCCTTCTCCGTATCAGCCACCGGCTTTACAACAATGCTGTACTCGCTGCTTGTGCCGGAAACCGGAAAAAGCTCAATCACCGCCTTAGAAGCGCTTGATTCGGAATCGGTGGGATCAACTGTCGCATCGTTAACCGATTGCGTAACGTCCACGGCTGTTCCATCACTGTTATTTTCTATCTCAAAGCCCGCGGCTGTTTTCGCGGCTTCTTTATTTCGATCCGGAATCTTGCCTGAGCCGTCCTTATACTGGTTCGCCACATTTTGCGCAAGCTCTGTGATTTGACCCTTAACATTTTCATTTTCGGTTATGATCTTGACATTACCGCTGCCCTTACCAAACATATATGTACGTTCAGTCGCTGCGCCAGTTAATGGTAATTCGGGATAATTTCCCGTAAACATGGTAAACGGATCGTCACCCTGATGCAGAAATGTTACAGTCTTTAAATTTTCGCAGTTCGAAAATGCCATGCCCTCTATTTCCTTTACACTTGACGGAATTGTTATATTTTCCAAACCGCTGCTATCAAATGCCATAATCTCTATTTTAGTGACCGAATCGGGTATTGTTACGCTCTTAAGACTTGTGCAGCCTGTAAATAATCCCATACTCAATATATCATTTTTGGGATTATCCGGCAGCTTGACATTCTTTAATGAAGTACAGCCGGTAAATACTCCTCCGCTTATATAAAAGTGGTCTATCACAAAACCCGGGATCTCGCCCACGCCTTCTACCGAGTCCGGTATCGCTACGCTTTCTATAGTGGTTTCATTCACAAAAGCTTGTCCCAGTATTTCCTTTACCGCATATTCAGTTCCATCGTATGTAACCGTTTCAGGAATAGTAACGTCAACAAGTCCCTCTGCTGCTGTGTCTATAACAGCCGCGCATGTTTCGTCAACCCATGTCCCTTTGTCTATAATTGCGTATTTTAGAACACCGTCATCAAATGTCGTTGTGTACGGTGCTTCAGCCGTAGCCGATGCCGCAAACACCGGCACGGCCATGCTCGATACAGCAAGCGCGGCCGATAGAGCCGCCGCTAATAATTTTTTTCTCTTCATATCTCTTTCCTCCTAAAATATAAAATATAATTTTATGAACCGTCTTGTTCATACATCTATTATAGCACCCCCCCGGGTTGTCAAGTGTTTTTTCAAAAAAAATCCCGAAAATTGACATTTTCGGGATTTTTTCTTATTTTTTTATTTGCCGGTATTTTTATTCACATACCGCGCCCGTATTTTTGACGACATGATTTTCTGGCTGGAATACAGACCGGAATAGCCGGACAGCATATAACTGACGCCGGAGGCGATCACGAACAGCAGCAAGCCGCTTGACCCAAACAGCTCGATGCTCAAAAAAATCGACGCGAGCGGGCAGTTTAACACGCCGCAGAACATCGCGACCATACCTATCGCCGCGAAAAGTCCCGCGTCCGCGCCCGCGATATTTCCGAATACGCATCCGAACGCCGCGCCGATAAACAGCGTCGGCACTATTTCGCCGCCCTTGAATCCGGCGGAAATGGTTATGATCGTAAAAATGATTTTTAATAAAAACGCAAACGGCTTCGCCTCGCCGCCCTCGACCGCCCGCACTATAACGTCCATTCCCGCGCCGTTATAATCATAGCAGCCGACAAGCTTTGTAAGCGCAATTAATCCCGCCGCGCCGATAATTATACGCAGATACTCATTTTTTATCCTATGCATTATTTTTTCGCTCCGCCGTATCGCGCGGCAAAATATTATGCTTAATACCGCGCACAGCGCCGCGAGCGCGACGGTGAGCATAAGCGTCGACGCGGTAATTTGCGGCATATTCGCCAGCGCGAACCGCGTCGGTTCAACGCCGTTAACGCGCGTTATTATGTACGCCGTGACCGACGCCGCAATACACGGCACAAGTGCCGAATACTGCATTATCCCCACGACCGCCACCTCGAGCGCAAAAAATACCGCCGTTACCGGCGTGCCGAAAAGCGCCGAAAACAGCGCGCTCATGCCGCACATCAGCAGTACCTTCATTTCCTTTTTATCCACGTCGAACCAATACCCGACCTGCGTCGCGATACTTCCGCCCAGCTGCAGAGCGGCGCCCTCTCGGCCCGCGCTGCCCCCGCACAAATGCGTTAAAACCGTCGAAATGAATATGAGCGGCGCGAGAACTATCGGCACAGTCCGCCCGTCGCGCCGCACACCCTCGACGACCGTGTCCGTATTGTCGCCGTATGAATTGAACGCGTTATAAAGTCCCACGATTATTATACCCGCAATCGGCATAAAATAAAGGAAATATTCGTGTGTTTCGCGCGCGTGCGTCGCCCATTCGACGCTCGCGTGGAAAAACATTCCGATAAAGCCGCCGATAATTCCCGTGATCGACGCGTACAGCATCCATCGCCCGAATGCGCGGATGTACCGCCAAGCGTGTTTGAGTGTCGCTAAAAATCTTCCCCAATAATGCGACAGCATATGTATCACCGTCCGAATAAGTAGTTTATATTAACATAATACCACGTCTGCGCGAGTATTTCAAATAATTTAGCAGAAAAGGCATAAATTTTCTGAATATATTTGACCTCCATGAGCAAAATAGAAGTGTTGTCGATGATATTCGACACGAAAATCTTATATTTGGGGAGGGAAATGAAATGAGCAGAAATAAGATATCTGTGCCCGAGGCAAAGCAGGCTATGGAAAAGTTTAAGATGGAAGCGGCTAACGAGGTAGGCGTTACCTTGAACCAGGGCTATAACGGTGATATTACCTCGCGTCAGGCGGGTTCTATCGGCGGTCAGATGGTTAAGAAAATGGTCGAGGCTTACGAGAACAGCATTAAATAAGTAAGCAAACCGATATATAAGCGGAGAGTCAAACATATACGCGTGCTTGACCCTCCGCTTTATTTTATTTTCAGCTCGCCGAGCAGCTCCACGATCTTAAATCGGATTTGCGGCTTTTGCGTTATAAGCTCATACGTTTCGCCGCGGAGCGCGTTTTTCAGCTTCGCTTTTCCCTCGCCGCTCATCGCGCCGGCATTATCCTCCGTAAAGCAAAGCGGCGGATTTAGTACGCACCACCAGTTTTTTCCCGCGCCCGCGCCGAGCACTACGCGCACTCCCTCATATTCACCCGCCGGAAACGTCATGTCCTTATACGTTTTTTCCGGAAAACCGAATTTGCCCTCATACGCCCGCGCGTCATACGTAAACCCGTTTTCACGAAGCGTTTTTTCCGCGATTTTTTCTATATCGTCCGTATCGGTGTGTTCGTCCGCGTTTTGTAAAACCGCGTCGCGTACCTTTAGCTTTACCGCTTGATCCGCCGCGCTGTCACTGTTCGCGATTATGTGCAGACGCGTAACATTGTCCGTTAAATCCCGTGCCGCACTCTCGGAATACGCGCCCATGGCCGCGCATATCGCCATTGCCGCCGCAAATGCATAAATGATTTTATTCATGTCCATATCCTCCTTTGTCTTTATATTTCGATAATTGACGATTTTTTTGAATTTCATACCCTTTGCGGATAAAAATTTCACGCCGCACATAAACATCCCCGCCTTGGCTTGGAGCCGCCGCCTCGGGCATTACAATATTGAAATGACATGGAATATATATTCCCACCTATACCCTCAGGAGGAAGAAAGGGCACTGCAGATACTGGATAATATATAAAATACATGTAAAAAACGTGTGCGACAAAAAAGAAACCGCGTATTTACGCGGTTTCTTCCGTATCTGGTGGACTCAACCGCGAAGGGGTTGAACTCTATATCTAAAGAGTTAAACTCTACATCATAGTTTAATTCATC
>CANQYQ010000176.1 GCA_947628155.1 uncultured Clostridia bacterium | reverse complement strand
CTCCTTGATACTTTGTATCTAATACTGGCTTTTGTTACACCATGTTTTAAAGAATATTTAATTACCCGTTGACGAAATCGCGCAATATCTGATATACTAATCATGAGAATAGCTCCTTTGATATTTGTTTTTTTGTGCTTACTAAACATTATATCACATTTAGGAACTATTCTCATCTTTTTTGTCTCACATCAATTATATCATAACACGCTATTTTCCACGTCTCTTCCCCGGCGTCGGTTCGATAGTATGTTACAGTAAATTCCTGATTACATTATTTCATGTTATTGTTTGCGCAAATGGTTCTTTTGCTTGCTTTATAGTGATGTAAATCGTTGACAAGCGCAATATTTTATGGTACAATATAACAGAAGTATATTTGAGAGTGGGGCGCTTTTTTATGCAAATTACCGAACTTGAGCCAAAAAACGTGTTTTTCTACTTTTTCGAGCTTGCGAAAATTCCGCGCGGGTCGGGCAATACGAAGGCGGTTGAGCGATACTGCCTTGATTTTGCCGATAAGCACGGCTTGAAATCGTATCATGACGAGTACGGAAACGTTATGATCTTCAAAGACGCAGCGCCGGGATACGAAAACAGCGGTCCTGTTATTTTGCAGGGGCATCTGGATATGGTTTGCGAAAAGCTCCCCGGCTGCAAAAAGGATATGGAGCGCGAGGGAATAGACATTATCGCGGACGGCGATACACTGCGCGCGGACGGAACGACCCTCGGCGGCGATGACGGAATAGCGGCGGCGTACATACTTGCGCTGCTTGAGTCCGATAATATTCCGCATCCGCCGATCGAGGCGCTTTTCACCATCGACGAAGAAACGGGATTACGGGGGGCAAACGCGCTTGACGCGTCAAGGCTTAAAGGCAGACGGCTTATCAACATTGATTCCGAGGAGGAAGGCGTTATAACGGTAAGCTGTGCCGGAGCGGCGCGTGTTAGCTGTGAGATCCCTGTCGATGCGGCCGACACGGCCGAGGCGTGCGCGGAAAAAATCATGGTTGGCGGTCTGCCGGGCGGTCATTCGGGTATGGATATTAACAAAAACCGCAAGAATGCCATTAAGACGCTCGGTATGCTTTTATACGAGCTGAACGAAAATGCCGGAATCAAAATTGCGTCAATAAAAGCGGGCGGGCGGCTGAACGTTATAACGCCTTCGGCCGAAGCGGTGATATGCTTTGACAAGTCCGCCGAGCCGGATATTCACAAAATTATTGCCGATTTTGATAAAGCGCTGAAGGCGGAGTGCGCCGTGAGTGAACCGGGCGCGTTCGCTGCGGCCGAACCGTCAGACGTTCCGGAGAAAAGCGCCGACGATAACGGTACGGCAAAAATCATATTCACGCTTATGCAGGCACCGTATGGAGTGCGTGCGATGAACGCGGATATCCCCGGTTTGGTACAGACATCGTCAAACCCCGGTGAGGCGATTTTCGACGGCGCCGCGCTGCGCATAAGCTTTATGCTTCGCTCCAATTCGGATGCGGATAAGATATCGCTTATTAAATCAATCACATCGCTTATAGAGTATATAGGCGGAACGGTTGAGATGGGCGATAATTATCCGGCGTGGGAATACCATCCCGAATCGCCGCTGCGCGGTGTAATGACGGAGGTATATGAGGAAATGTATGGGAGGAAGCCTACGGTCAATTCAATTCATGCCGGACTTGAATGCGGGATCTTAACCGAAAAGCTGCCCGGCGCGGACATGGTTTCAATAGGCCCGACCATGCATAACGTTCACACGCCCGAGGAGCGCCTTGATATTAAATCGGCCGTGCGCGTTTGGGAATATCTTTTGCGGGTTCTTGAAATGCTCAAATAAAAACGTAAGGAGAAAAATTTATGATCAAGGATGGTTTTATGTACATTGCGGCGCTGATATTTATCGCCGCGATACTGATCTGTCTGCCCAGAATCTTCAAGGGCAAGACCGCGCAGAATATATTTAAATTCGCTCCGCCGATAGTCCTTATCTATCTCGACATTAAAGCTGTGGGACCTTGAAGCCACAAACGAGGCGTATACGTCGCTTAAAAATCCAATCCTGTACGCGATGCTGTTTATCATGCTTCTGCGATGTGACCTTAAAAAGATTGTAAAGCTTGGCCCGAAGATGCTTATCGGTTTCTTCGCGGCTACGATTTCGATCGGCTTGGGTTTCGTCGTTTCGTACGCGATTATGCACCGTGTGCTCGGCGAGGGTTCATGGCAGGCTCGGGAGCTCTTTGCGGAAGCTGGATGGGCGGCGGCGGAAATATGCTCGCTATCCAGGCGGCGCTCGACGTTCCCGAATCAACAATGGCATATGCGCTGGTTATGGACTCAATCTGCGCTACGCTGTATGTTATGTTCCTTTTGTGGGCTATCCAAATGTCGGATAAGTTTAACAAGTGGACAAAGGCCGATACGCGCGTCATCGACGAGGTTGGAGAATCGCTTGCGAGGGAGGCGGCCGCGAATACAAAGCCGCTTGTATGGCAGAATATTATTTTGCTCGTAGGCGCGGGACTGCTCGTTTCGGCTGTATGTCAGCAGGTTGGAGGTTTGATTAACGTCAAGCTCCCGTTTTTCGACAAGGCTACATGGACGGTTCTGCTTGTAACCGTGCTGGGCGTAGTTCTCGCTATGACTCCGTTCGGCAAAATCAAGGGTACGGAGGAAATTTCAAATGTAATGCTCTACATAGTAATCGCGCTTATCGCATCAAGGGCCGACCTTTCGGCTATGGGCAACGCTCCGGCATGGCTGTTGTCGGGATTTATCATCTTAGCGATCCACGTAATTATTATGATAATACTCGCGAAGCTGTTAAGGCTCGATATATTCACAAGCGCTGTCGCGTCGCTTGCTAATATAGGCGGTACGGCGACCGCGCCGGTGCTCGCGGGTACATACAGCAGCGCGCTTGTTCCGGTAGGTATTATCATGGCTCTTTTGGGCTATGTGGTAGGTACGGGCGGCGGACTTATTGTCGCGCATCTGATGAGCATGATCGGATAAGCTTTACGCATTGAAAAGAGGCTGTTCGCGTCAGTACGGCAGCCTCTTTTTAATATACATAAACCGCATTTTGTTATTAATGTCATATTGCAAATATTGCTGATATATGATAAAATAATACAGGGGTGATGTTATGCCGAAAATTTCCATAAGACGTATGCATTTTATGTACAGCTATGACAAATTCATTCCGCGGGACTTGACGTTCCAGGTGCATCATTATTATGAGATACTGTTTTTTGTAAGCGGAAACGCTAAGTTTATAATCAACGGCGATGAATACTCGGCAAGTCCGGGAGATGTTTTTATAACCGCCCCGGGTGAGATCCACTCCATAGTATTCAAGGGGAATGAAATATATGAACGCCATTTTATACAGTTTGACACTGAATTTTTGTCTATGCTGTCTCCGTCGCTGCCGGAACGCATGAGCGGCGCGGCGCAAAATCACAAGATAGCGAACGCCGACGCGGAAAAATATCGGTTGGACGAGCTGTTTTATTCCATACGTCAATGCGCGGAGGAGAAAAAATCGGAATATGAGGTTTTGATCCAGTCATATATTCTGCAGATGCTTGTTGCGGTATGCGAATGCACGAGCCGCGCCATCGCGCCTCCGGAGCGTTCGTCTAAAAAAACTATGAAAATCAAGGAATACATACGCCATAATTTTACCCGCGCGCTGACGCTTGACGAAATCGCGGAAAACGCGTTTTTTAATAAGTTCTATATGTGCCATATCTTCAAAGAGGAAACGGGCATGACTATTAAGGAATATATAGAAATGATGCGGTTTATGTATGCGCGCCGACTTCATTTCCAGGGCAAAAAGCTTGCCGATATAGCCGCGCTGTGCGGGTACAGCGATTATTCGATGTTTTACAAAAGCTTCGTGCGGTACAGCGGAATGTCTCCGTCGGAATTTTTCTCGCTTGATGAGCATGATGATAAGTCCGCGCCGATGCACAAGGATAAAGAGCAGTCTGTATAAGCTCGGCCGGTTCGCGCGTTTGTGAGGAGGTCAACGGTATATAAATTCGTAAATTACCGCGCGCATATGTGAAATCGTATTGGGGGAGGGGAGAAAGCTTGAGAAGGATATTAGGCGTTATAGCCGCAATCGTTGTAATTATCGCGGCCGCTGCTTCGGTCATGGCGGAGGATTATGCGACGGGACTTATACATGACAGCGAGGAAACAATACAGGAGCACTTGATTGAATACGGACCGTCGTATGAAACGACGCTGCCATCATCGGTTGACCTGACGGATGAATTTCCCGCGCCCGGGAATCAGGGCAGTCAGAACAGCTGCATTGGCTGGGCGGTGGCGTACGCGCTGAAATCCCATCAGGAGGAAACGGCGCGGCATTGGGGACTCGATACGGACGAGCATTTGTTCAGTCCGTCGTATATTTACAATCAGCTTTGCCACGGCAGCGACAACGGGATAGGATTGGCGCTTGCGCTTGACTTGATAACGGAACAGGGCGTATGCACTCTCGCGTCGTTTCCGTATAACGCGCGCGATTATGTGACGCAGCCGACGGAGGAGCAAAAGAAGGAAGCGGCATTGTACGCCGCGTCCGCGTGGCACACGATACACGGCACGGACAGTATAAAAACGCGGCTTTCCGAGGGAGACGGCGTTATAATCGCTATTGATTTATATCCCGATTTTTATAATATAAGCGAAACCGACC
>CANQYQ010000175.1 GCA_947628155.1 uncultured Clostridia bacterium | reverse complement strand
CCCCCCCCCGGATTCATAAAATATTTACATTTTTACCATATTCTTACATTGCCGTCCTCTTTATTGCTATGGATATTGTACCATAATTTACTATGCAGTGTCAACCATTTTTTTCATATTTTAGTAAAATTTTTTGTGAATTTAAACAAATTCGGCCGGCCTCGGAGGCCCGTCACGGACGGGCCATCACATTTTTGCCAAATCATCCAATATCTTATCCGGGGTCAGCGCCGCGTAGCCGTCCGGGTCGCCCATCGTGCCGCCGTCCCAGCGGAAACGGCTGTAATTTGTGAGGTACGACAGACCCTTATAGCAATCGGGATATCGTTCATACCAATCGGGGCAGTATTCGCTCATAAACCGCTCCGCTATGCCGAGCGCCTGTGAATCGTGCGTACCGTCCGGCGCGGCCGTTCCGCATACGCGTACACCCGGCGGGCTCGAATGCAGCAAAACCACGCTCCCGTCCGGGCATTGCCCGAGGGAGATCCATACATGGTGGTCGTCAGACGAGAACATGATATCGCCGGGCAGATATCCGTCCACACCGCCGCGCGGAGTGACGCTTCCCAATCCCATCGCGGCAAGCCGGTCGCCAAATTCCTTGGCGTAGAATACATACCCGCCGCGCCCGTTCTCTGTCTCAAGCGTGTTGTATACCGCCCAACCCAAATAGCCGGAGCAGTCGAGTCCCTTTTCAATCTGATACCGGTAAAGCGAGCTGTCGTAGGACGCGTCTTGGCTCCGATAAAATTCCGCCCACGCCGGCGAAAGTCCGATCGTTACCGCCGCGTCGCCCGCGCCCGTGTCGGCCTCATTCCAGCCGCCGCCGTATACATACAGCGTTGTGCCGACCGGCTGCAGCGCCATTTCCAAAAACCGTCGTACGGTTACGCGCTGAGGCGGCAGTATCTGCCGCGACGCGGCTGTGATCGTTACAGACCGCGTTTGGTTATCCCATTGCACATCGGCGTCAAACGCCTCCGCGACCGCGCGCAGAGGAACAAGCGTTCTGTCGCCGTAAATGTCCGCCGGCGCGTCAAGCTCGATCGTTTCGCGGCCGCCGCGGTCGATCCCGCCGCCGTTTATCACGTCAACGGATCTAGTCATCGCGCCGCTGCCGATACCTATGGTTATTGTCTCGCGGTACAGCGTATCCGCGTCCGTGTAATATTGCGCCGCGCGCGCGGTGCGCGTCTCATTGCGCCAAATCACATCCGCGCCCAGCGTCTCGAAAATTACACGCATCGGCACAAGCACCCTGTCGTTTACAATTATCGGCGGCGTGTCAAACTCGAGCTGCCCGCCGTTTAAATATACCGTGATCTCCTCCGGCACAGCGGGCGACGCCGCGCCGTCTGTCGGTTCCTGATATGTGCACGCCGTCGCTATAACCAGAAACAGCGCGAAAATGATCTTTGCTATGTTTTTCACGTCTTATCCTCCCGTCAAATGCCGTCGATTTACCGGTTTTTCCCGGATAATTATAACATATCGCGGATGGGCAGTCAACTTTTTTTCTTTGTCCTTTCCCTGAGCCGGTCAAACTGCTCACCGTGAGTAAGCGATTTCATTTTCGGGAACGCCTTTATAATGCGCTCCTCCAAAATATGCCGCTCGTTTATCATTTCGTCATACCGCCGGCGCAGCTCGGCCGCGCGCTCGCTCTTCTCAAACGCGTCCTTGCGCTTCTCTAAATCGCTTACCTTCTCATACAGATTTTCGCCTATTCCGTCCGATACGCGCCGTATCGACGCGGCTGTCTCGTCCAGCAGCTTGACGCGTCTTGTGAGATTGCGCATGGCAAGAACCGTTACTATGATATCGGCAATAAATATGCCGAACAGCGCCGCAAGCAAAATCGTGCCCAGCGTCTCCGGAATGAAATGGATGGCATTCATTATAATCGGATGCAGTATCTCCATTACGCCTACACACGCAAATCCCCAGATTATCGAAAATTCCAGGCATATGTAGCCGCCTATGTTAAACGGCTTGTCCGAATAATCCCACCAGCTTGTGTGATAAATTTTCTTAAGCGTAAATCCCGTTATCAGCTCCAGCAATGATGTGAGCAGCATGGATGCTATAAACATCGCAAATACGTTGTCCACCCGAGTCAGTACCGCGATGACAAGCGTTGCGCCAACGCCGTATATCGGACATACCGGGCCGTTTAAAAAACCCCGGTTCGCAAAATCGCCGACCTCCACCGCGTGATACGCCACTTCCGCGCACCAGCCTAAAAATGCGTATATCAGAAACATCCATAGTAATTCGTAAATTGTATAAATCATATTAATTCCCCCAAATTTGACATTTTTTATATTATAGCATATCCTAAATTGAAAATCAACCCGGACGCCGAAGCATATCGCCGCGCCGAGACCGGGTTTTTTAACGCAAAAAAAACAAAAACGCATCTATCGAGCCGATATCTCAATAAACACGCCTTTGTGAGTGAATTTGTAATTCACTTACTATTATACATGCCGTTCACAATTTGTCAATAATTTATCAATAAAAATTTAATTTTTGTAAAATTAGGTTAAATTCATATTAAATCCGTCGTCCCTTTTTATACATTATCACAACGCGTTATGGCGTGGATCCTACCGTTTCGCCGCGCGAAAGCGATGAATATATGATAAAAATACCGCGCACGATTTTCGTACGCGGTATTGATATGACGCATGCTTTAATCAGTCTTCCTCGTAATCGTCGTCAAAGTCGAACTCAAGCGGAATTTCCTCATGACAATTGGGACATATGATCGCGTTGTCCTCGTCAATCATGTCAAACTCGATCATAACATCCTCATGACAATGCGGGCACTCGATCTCGTATAAATCATCTTCGTCGTCATCATAATCGTATTCCTCGTCATCAAGGAAATCATCGCCGCCGTCATCGTCATTATCGTAATGCTCGTGCATAACATCAATCAAGTCGCTTGACATTTCATCCAAAAGCTCGTCTATGTCGTCAATATTGCCGCGCTGCTCCTCGATCTCGTCAGCCATATCCCCGACAAGCTCCAGCAGCTGCATGATGATCTTTCCCTCGCTGCTTTTATCGTCAAGATCGAGTCCGTCCGCGAGTCCTTTTATATATGCGGCCTTTTTTGATAATTCACTCATAATAACACCTCCGTGTTTATTATTTCACACGCTCCATATACTCTCCCGTTCTCGTATCAACGCGGATAAGCTCATTATTATCAATAAATGTCGGAACTTGGATAACTGCCCCTGTTTCAAGCGTCGCCGGCTTGGTTGTGTTTGTGGCGGTATCGCCTTTAAAACCCGGCTCCGTTTCCGTTACCATCAGCTCCACAAATGTCGGCGGCTCGACACCGAATACTTTGCCCTTGTACGACATAACCTTGCAGATATCGTTTTCCTTAACAAATCTCATCGCATCCTCGATCTCGTGCATGTTAATGGGAAGCATATCGTAGGTTTCGGGATCCATGAAATAATAAAGGTCTCCGTCGTTGTAGGAATACTGCATATCGCGTCTGTCAATATGCGCTTCCTCGAATTTCTCCGTCGGTCTGAACGTCTTTTCAACAACGCCGCCCGAGATTATGTTTTTGAGCTTCGTTCTTACAAAGGCCGCACCCTTGCCTGGCTTTACATGCTGAAACTCCACAATTTGGTAAACATTGCCTTCGTGCTCGAACGTTCTGCCGTTTCTGAAATCTCCTGCTGAAATCATAATATAATCCTCCTGAAATCTTTTGTTTTTGTCATAATTTCATATATAACCATTGTAATATATTTTACCCGAAATTGCAAGAACTATTTTTCATAATTCGGAAGTTTTTAAATTGAGTTGATCGCAAACACATGAGACTGCGACAAATTAGGCCAGATCTCACGAAAACGAGTCTGTAGGCGTACGCAGGGTACGTTAAGGCTCGTTTTCGCGGAAAGCGCATAACAGCGCCGTTTGTGAATATAACGGCGCTGTTATTTTTTTCAAAGATAAAGATTTTATCGGTCAATATTATATGCTTCATGCGCGGTCCGGCCAATTTGTCGGCGGTCTGAGCCGTCCATGTATAACGGACGGCTGTATATTCTTGATTTAATACGCAAGAATGCGCATGAGAGCGCCGGTTATTTTTGTTCCACGCTTGTATCGTTCTGTTCAATCGGACCCATAATTTCCTCTAATCTGGGAACAGCTATATTCGCGAGATTAAGCAGCAGATTACGCTGGTTATCGTCCGCGCCCGAACCCGCTGTAATGCGGATATAACAGCCGCGGTCGTAAATGTTGATAGACGGGAATGCGATAAATGATGTTTCCCCCAGGTTCGCGATCTCCTCCGCGCTGCTCCTGTACGCGCGGTCGGTATCATAATCATACCAAACATTCTCAACGGGAGTTTCTTCATTATACTGCTGTACAGTTATCTCAACAGGGTCTTGGCCCATAGGATCACTGCGATACAGCGCGGTCGCGGTGTTACCCTCATATTTTACCGCTCCGCCGTCAAGCACCGGCGTGTAACCTGTCGCCGCCGCCACATCATCAGCCGTTATAAGCGCCGACGGATCTACTACGGGTATCGGGGTCGGCGTAGCTTTAGAAAATAAACCGCCGCCCTTGCCGCACGAACACATGATTATTGCGCAAGCCAAAGATGCAATAACAAGTAATATTTTTTTCATTTTATCCACCTTCCCCTTTACTTTAAGGCTATTACATTTTTTGCCTGATTTACTATATTTTCCGCCGTTAAGCCGTAGGCCTCGAAAAGCTCCGCCGGTTTGCCTG
>CANQYQ010000174.1 GCA_947628155.1 uncultured Clostridia bacterium | reverse complement strand
CGTATTTCACAGGCAGGTTTTTGGGCAGACATAAGCTTATACCTCACGTAAGTCCGAAAAAAACGGTAGAAGGCTCCATAGGTGGCATAATCGGCGCGGGTGTCGCGTGTGTTATATACGCTCTTATCGTGAATAAATGCGTTACGGATATTGATACGGTTTCATATTCCGCGGCGGCTGTGTGCGGACTTGTCGGCGGCGCGCTGTCACAGATAGGCGATTTGACGGCGTCCGCGATAAAGCGCGACGGCGACATAAAGGATTTCGGCTGGATTTTTCCCGGCCACGGCGGATTTATGGACAGGTTCGACAGTGTGATGTATATCGCGCCGGTTTTGCTTGCGATTACTTTGATTTGGCAGGGAATATAAAATGAAAAATATTTCAATTTTAGGCTCTACGGGGTCTATCGGTACGCAGACGATCGAGGTCGCGAGGGCGTATCCGAATATAAAAATACGCGCTATCGCGGCAAATTCCAATATCGAATTGCTTGAAAAGCAGGCGCGGGAGTTTATGCCGGAAATAGTCTGCGTTGTGAACGAGGAAAAGGCGCGGGAGTTAAAAATAAAATTAGCCGACACGGATATTAAAATCGTCGGCGGCAAGGCGGGATTGATCGAAGCGGCGACGCTCGAATCGGCCGATACCGTCGTGACGGCGGTGGTCGGAATAGCGGGATTAGAACCGACGATCGAGGCGATCAAGGCGGGAAAAAATATCGCGCTCGCGAATAAGGAAACGCTCGTTACGGGCGGTCATATCGTGACATCATTGGCGCGTGAGAACGGCGTGAAGATATTGCCCGTGGACAGCGAGCACAGTGCGATTTTTCAGTCGATGCAAGGGTTTAAGCATTCGCAGATCAAGCGAATTTTATTAACCGCGTCGGGCGGCCCGTTTTTCGGGAAAAAGCGGGAGGATTTGAAAAATATCACGCCCGCCGACGCTTTAAAGCATCCGAATTGGAATATGGGCGCGAAGGTGACGATAGACTCGTCAACGCTTGTAAATAAAGGACTTGAGGTAATCGAGGCCAAGTGGCTGTTTGATGTTCCGGTGGAAAAAATCAAGGTTTTGATACACCGTCAGAGCATAGTCCACTCGATGGTTGAGTATAATGATAACGGCGTGATAGCGCAGCTGGGCGTGCCGGATATGAAGCTGCCGATTCAGTACGCGCTTACGTACCCCGACAGGCTGCCGATGTCGGACAATGTTTTGGATTTTACGAAATACGCTCAGCTGACCTTTGACGAGCCGGATACGGAAACGTTTTTCGCGTTGGAACTGGCGAAAAAAGCGGGACGTGAGGGCGGAATACTGCCGACCGTGTTCAACAGCGCGGACGAAGCGGCGGTGGAGCTGTTCATGAAGGGTAGATTATCATATCTCGGGATCTCCGACGCGATCGCGGCGGCAATGGAGAAAATCCCGAACAGGGAAAACCCTGATTTGGACGATATTTTTGACGCTGACAGGGCGGCGAGAGAATTTGTATACGGACAGGTGATGTAAGTAATGTTAACGGCTGTTGTAACTATTGTAATGTTCCTTGTGATGGTGTCGCTGCATGAGTTTGGACATTTCATTGTGGGGAAATTACTGAATTTTGAGATACTTGAATATTCCATAGGCTTCGGCCCGAAGATTTTTTCAAAGAAAAAAGGCGAGACGCAGTATTCATTGCGGTGCATACCGCTGGGCGGCTACTGCAAATTCGAGGGCGAGGATACGCAGTCGGATAATCCGCGCGCGTTTCCGAACCAGAAGGTATGGAAGCGGATACTTGTCGTGATCGCGGGCGGATTGGTCAACATTCTGCTCGGCTTTGTGCTGTTTATGATAATTGTACCGCTTACATCACCGGTCGCGACAAACGTTGTGTCGGAGGTCGTGCCGAACAGCTATGTTGAGCAGGCGGGACTTATGCCGGGCGATGAGATAGTGAAAATCGATGGAAAAAATGTCGGATTCTATAACGATATCACGCTTGCTACATCAATGTTTGATAAGGATACGGAAACGACGATCGTCGTTAAGCGTAACGGGAAGAAGGAAACGCTTACGTTCCGCCCGACTGAACAGATCGTGAAATATACTTACGGCACGGGCGGAATTACTGTGGTTGAAAGCATAAACGGAATAGCGGAAGAAAATTACTATTCCTATAATGACGGTGCGGTAAAGGACGATACAAAAATCGGTACGGAGGAGACGACGACAAGGTATATTATCGGGTTTGTCCCGCAAAGCGAGGATATTAACTTCCTAAACGTCTGGGGTGAGGCGTGGAATGAGACAAAATTCGTGGTGAAATTAGTATATCAATCACTTTGGCAGATGATAACCGGCAAGGTAGGATTAGATCAGATGGCGGGCCCGGTGGGGATCGTGAGCGAGGTAAATAACGCGGTTAATTCCGGCGCGTACCGCTGGATCAACGTGATGAATTTGATCGCGCTTCTTACGATCAATTTGGGCGTGTTTAACCTTTTGCCCATCCCCGCGCTCGACGGCGGACGGCTGCTGTTTATGGTGATCGAATTGATCCGCAGAAAACCCATACCGCCGGAAAAGGAAGGCCTTGTTCACGCGATCGGTATGGCGCTTTTGTTCGCGCTTGTTATTGTGATTTCGTTTAACGATATCACACGGCTCATAGGAGGATAACGCGATGGACTACGAGAGGATCGAAGAAAAAAAACACAGGCTTAATTTGCTGCGTGATAAGATAAACAAAAATACCATGTTATCATATGAGAGCGATTTTGAGCTGAATTTTACACATAATTCCACCGCAATTGAGGGCAATACTCTTACGCTTATAGAAACGAAGCTGTTACTTGAGGATAATATCAGCGTGGGCGGAAAGGAACTGCGCGAGATATATGAGGTAGTAAATCATAAAAAGGCGTATGTCTATGTAAAGCGCCGTATTGCGGAGAAAAAACCGCTTGATGAAACCGCGGTAAAGGATATTCATGAAATATTGACGGAGAATATAATGCAGGGCGGCATATACCGAAACCATGAGGTTCGCATAAGCGGAGCGGCTCATACTCCGCCGTCCGGTATGGAAATGTATTCTCAGATAAAACTTTTTTTTGAAGATTTAAGCATAAGACAGGATTTGAATCCGATTGAACTAGCCGCGTGGACTCATGCGGAATTTGTCCGCATACACCCGTTCCCGGACGGAAACGGACGCACAGCCAGATTGATTATGAACTATCAATTGATGGCGCAGGGATTTTTGCCTGTAGATATATCTAAGGACAGCCGTCTGGAGTATTACAATGCTCTTGAAAAGTATGCGGCAGAAGCAGATTTGAGCGTATTTGCGGATTTTATTGCCGAGTTGGAAGAAAAACGCCTTGATATGTATTTGAATACGGCGGAGGGAAATAAAATATGATACAAAAAACGAAAGAGGTCAACATAGGCGGCGTAAAAATCGGCGGGGGAAATCCCGTCGCGATACAGTCGATGTGTAACACCGACACGCGCGACGTTAACGCGACGGTCGAGCAGATAGCGAGGCTGACCGACGCGGGATGTGAGATCATCCGTGTCGCGGTGCCGGATATGGAGGCGGCGCGGGCCGTAAGGGAAATAAAAAAGCGGATCTCGATCCCGCTTGTCGTCGATATTCATTTCGATTATCGGCTCGCCTTGGAATGCATGAAAAACGGCGCGGATAAGGTCCGGATAAATCCGGGTAATATCGGCGATAAGAGCAGAGTCAAGCAGGTCGTGGAAATGGCGAAGGCGGGCGGAATACCTATCAGGATCGGTGTTAACGGCGGTTCGCTCGAAAAGCGCCTTTTGCAAAAATACGGCGGTGTAACTGCTGACGCGCTTGTCGAGAGCGCGGCGGGACATATCGCTATTTTAAAGGATTTGAACTTTGACGATATCGTCGTGTCAATAAAGGTTTCCGACGTTCCGACAACTATTGAGGCATACCGAAAATTCAGCAAAGCGAGCAATATCCCGCTGCATATCGGCGTTACCGAGGCGGGAACGCTCAGAGCCGGAACGATCAAATCGGCAATCGGCATAGGAACGCTTTTATCGGAGGGGATAGGCGATACGATCCGCGTATCTCTTACGGCAGACCCGGTTGAGGAAATATACGCGGCGAAGGAGATACTGCGGATTTTAAATCTGCGTAAAACCGGGGCTCAGATAGTTTCGTGCCCGACATGCGGCCGGACCCGGATCGATCTTATCGATATCGCGTCCGAGGTCGAAAGGCGCGCCGCGAATATAGACAAGCCTGTAAAAATCGCGGTGATGGGCTGCGCGGTAAACGGCCCGGGCGAAGCGCGCGAGGCGGATATAGGAATCGCGGGCGGCGACGGCGTTGGACTTATTTTCAAAAAAGGCGAGATAATAAGAAAGGTAAGCGAGGAAAAAATTGTTGACGAGCTGATGAAAGAAGTTTATAATATTATATAAGAGAGATTTGAGGGTTGGGAGGAATCCATATGAAAAAGAAGCTAATCAGTGCGGCGCTGTGCGTGGCCATGAGTATGACGGCCGTGACGGCGTACAGCGGGATAACGCATGCGGCCGAGCCAGAGTATCAGACAACGGCACGTAGGATGGAAAGACTTGGCAGAGGCCTTGCGGCGGTCAAAACATCGGGCGGAGTGTATTTGTCGTGGCGTTTGCTCGGGGATGAAAGCTTGAATGATCAGGCTTTTGACATATATAAAAATGACGGTGCAAAGCCGATCTATACGACCTTGGCGGACGGCGCGACGTGTTATACGGATTCTTCGGGAAAGGCTACGGATACATATAAAGTGGTAAAGGAGGGCGAAA
>CANQYQ010000173.1 GCA_947628155.1 uncultured Clostridia bacterium | reverse complement strand
CTCGAGCAGAAAAAGGACTGGAAATCGCTTAAGAGTATAGGAGCTATTTGCACAAAAACAGAAACGAAGAAAGGGATCTCAAAGGAATGGCATTACTATATAGCAAGCCGGGCGTTCACACCGGAGGAGCTGCTGCATCATGCGAGAATGGAATGGTCGGTTGAGAGTATGCATTGGCTTTTAGATGTTCATTTTGGAGAGGACAAGTGCCGGGTTGAGGATAAAACAGTCCAATGCAATCTGAATATCTTTCGTAAAGCAGCAATCAATCTAATCAAACTTTACAAAACGAGAGTGAATTCTAAGAAAGCCATTTCTAAAATTATGCTCGACTGCCTCCTCGAACCTATGCATATTTTAAATATTATGCATGAAAATTGATTTCCGTGTTGATTTGTCCGCTTTTAAAGAAGCGGGATTTTACAGCATATGTATTTCCGAAGCGAGCATCATAAACGCGCCCATGCCGTGAAGGTCGTTGGAGCTTGTCGGGCGGTTCAGGTAATATCCGAGCGGGCCTACGCCCGTGCCGACGCATATGCCGCTTATATCGAGATTCCCGTCTATGATTTTAACATGCGTAAGCTCGCCTTCCCAGCCGCGCTTCGCGACAGAACGGAAGCTGTCGTCGAGTACGCCCAGTCTTACGCCCTTCGCCGCCGAATACGCTATAAGCGCGGTCGCGGACGTTTCGAGCCAGTTGCGCGGATCGTTCACACGGTCGGCGACCTGGTACCACATTCCCGTTTCCTTGTCCTGATATTCCTTTAATCTGTTCATAAGTCCGGTGAACAGATCGAGGAACTCGGCGCGGTATTTGTGATCCTCCGGCATGATTTCAAGAATTTCCGCCGACGTGACCGTCACCCAGCTTATCGCGCGCGCCCAGTGTACGCGGATAAGGCCTTCCTTATCGACAAACGGGTTTGTGCGCGATTCGTCATACATATGATACAGCAGTCCCGTTTTCGGATTCGTCATATGCTTGCGCATTACGCGCGTGAACGTGTAAACCATATCGAACAGATCCGGACGGCCGAACTCGAACGCGTAGCGCGTCGTGATAACGCCCATCATATACATGCAGTCGAGCCACATCTGATACGGCTTGTGGTACTTGTGCCACACCGCGCCCTCGCTGTTTACCGGCCAGTCCTCGGTTATCCGCGCGAACATGTCGAGCGGCCTTTTGTAGCGCTCGTCGCCCGTGTCGCGGTAAATGTCGAACAAGAGCAGCCCCGGCTGAATGTCGTCAAACTCGTCCGTGTGGCAGTTCGGCACATTGCCGTCCGCGTCAACGTTAAAATCCACCCACGCCTTTATGTAATCGCGGTATTTTTTGTCGCCGGTTATTTTATAGACCCTGTCCATGCCTTCGAGCATTACGCCCTGATGGTAATGGAACCGGTTTGTCGGCGGCAGCTCCTCCGGCGCGAATTTGTTTATCATCGTGTCAGCGGCAAGAACCGCGTATTCCAGTGCGTTCATACATAATTCCCCCTCGTAAAAGTTTCTCTTCATATATAATAATATAATTCCCGCGAGTTGTCAATTGAGGCGTCCGGAATTTTTATAAAAAAATCCGTGCGGAAATCTTGACTTTTACATAAAAGTGTGGTAATATACTAACGCATTCGCCGATGTGGTGGAATTGGCAGACGCGCGGGACTCAAAATCCCGTGGTAGCGATACCGTGTGGGTTCGACCCCCACCATCGGCACCAAAAATGCCGCGGAGCCTTTGCTCCGCGGTTTTTTGCGCGTCAGCGCAGATGAGGCGGACAAAAAATTTTATGAGGTCGCAAGGTTTTGCGGTGCGAAGCTGATTACGGGAAACATAAAGCATTTCCCGAAGGATAACGCTGTTTTGACTGTTCCGGAATTTTTGGAACAGTATAATTTGAAATAAAACGTATGTTAAATGGCAGGAGTTAAAAATGAAGCCAAACAAAGAAAAAATTATATTTATCATATTACATAGTATTGCCGCTATCGCTATCATGATAATTGCTTTATTGGGCGGCGATATGATAAGTAATATTGTACCTAATGATAGTCCAGCCATAAAAAGCATCATATCTGCCATCGGATATATCGGTATCACGCTGTCCGCGGGACTGCTGTACGCTAAATATGTTTTGCATTTCAGTTTTGAAGAAATAGGTGTATGCTTCAAAGCGCCGCAGTTAAAATGGATCGCCGTGGGTTTCATTCTTCCGTCGGCGATAACAGCGTTTTATTTAATTTTTACGGACGGGCAGTTGGTTAAGAATAATGACACGGCAAGTGTAGTACCATGCTTGATCAACGCAATATTCCCCGTTGGACTTGCGTCCGGAATTTGTGAGGAATTTGTTTTTCGCGGACTGATAATGCGCACGCTTGAACGCCGGTGGAACAGCGCGGCAGCGGTATTGGTTCCGTCTGTTTTGTTTGCGCTTATGCACACGTTCAATATGCACTTAGGATTTGTCGATATGTTGCTGCTGATTGTGGCGGGCACTTCTGTTGGCGTGATGTTTTCGTTGATTGCCTTGCAAAGCGGAACGATATGGTCGAGCGCAGTCGTACACGCATTATGGAACGCAATCACATTTGGCGGAATTATCATTGAAGCTCCGGGGAACGAAGCAGCAAAGGATTTCATATATAAATATGAATTGCTTGATACAAATATTTTACTGACGGGCGGCAGATTTGGTATAGAATCCGCGTTACCGGCCATTATCGGATATTTATTGGTTTGTGCAATAGCATTTATGTTGATTAGAAAAGCGTCTAAAACACTGTGAAACAGGTTATTATAACTGTATAATTTAGAATACCACAATCGAGAGCAACGCACCTGCTGCTCTTTTCTTGTATACCGAAAGCCGCGCGACGGCCGCGTGGCCCAAAAGAGGTTATCATTGTCTGTTGACTGCCTAAAATCCTTTATTTAAGCCATATTTTGAACATCCGTACTATTTTCAAAAACCGCGTAAATATGCGTTTTTTTGTTTTACGCATTTTTACACGATATGGATTTTATGTTATTTTGCGGCTCGGCATTTCTGTTTTCGGCGGATAAAGGCGGGAGATATATATTCCGGTTTATTTTAGAAAGTCTATAGCGGCGGAATGTTTTTATAATGTTTCATTGGCAAACCGCCGCGCTTTGGCGTACTATATAACAGACCTAAAACAATAAAGGAGTGGTTTCTATGTATATACTTGTCGGCTCGATAACCACGGCAATGCGTTTAAAGCGGCTGCTGGAAAAAATTTACGGGATACCCTCGGATGTAGTACAGACGCCGTCGGTGATAAAACACGGCGGCTGTTCGTATTCGGTTCGCACAAGCGCGCCGAACGCGCTTGCGCGCGTAAAGCTGACAGAAGAGGAATACGGCATCAATATAAAAAAAATATATGTCGAGAAGAAAATAAATGGGGAGCGTGTTTATGATGCTGTACCTTGATAATTCCGCGACGAGCATACGCAAGCCCGCTGTCGTGTACCGGTCGTTGTTTTACAATACGCTTTTTAACAGCGCGAACGCCGGGCGCGGGTCGCATAAGCCGAGTCTGCGCGCGCTCGATGGCGTTTTAAACGCACAGGAGGCCGCCGCGCGGCTCTTTAACGCGGATAATCCTATGAATATAGCGTTTACCCATAACGCGACATACGCGCTTAATATGGCGATTTTAGGCGCGTATGACGGCGGGCATATCGTCGCGACACAAATGGATCATAACAGCGTACTGCGCCCGATTTCGCGGTTGGGGAATTTCACGATAGTTCCGGCAGACAGGCTCGGCCGTGTCTATCCGGCGGATGTGGAGGCCGCGATACAGCCGGACACCAAGCTTGTCATATGCACGCACGCGTCAAATGTGTGCGGCACGATCCAGCCGGTGAAGGAAATCGCAAAAATCGCGCATCGTCACGGCGCGCTGTTCCTGCTTGACGCGGCGCAGACCGCCGGCTGCGTCGGTATAGACGCTAAGGACATAGATGCGGATCTTATAGCGTTTTCCGGTCATAAAGGGCTTATGGGGCCGCTCGGCACAGGCGGTCTTTACGTAAAAAATCCGGCGAAGCTAAAGCCGGTAATTACCGGCGGTACAGGCAGTCAGTCGGAGAGCCTGAAGCATCCGGCCGTTATGCCGGATATGCTCCATCCGGGAACGGTTAATACGCCCGGCATAGCCGCGCTGGGCGCGGCGATCGGCTTTATAATAGAGCACGGCGCGGAGGCGATAGGCGAAAAGGAGCGGGAAATGGCGAATAATCTTCATGACGAGCTGATGAATATGAAGAATGTAACGGTATACGGGGATTATTTCCGAACCGGCGCGGTCGCGTTCAATATAAATGGACTGGGCAGCGAGGAAACGGCGGAACGCATAGGAGGACGCGCGGTCGTCCGCGCGGGGTATCACTGCGCGCCGCTTGCGCATAAGGCTATCGGTACAAATAAGACCGGCGCCGTCCGCGCGTCGTTCGGCTTCTTCAACGAGCCGCGCGATGTTAAAAGATTCGCCGATATAATTTATAAGGCAAGCAGAGGCTGAATAAACGCCTCTGTCCTTACATAACAATACATTCCGAAACCATGAAAAATAATTAAAAAAAGTGTTGACAAATACAAGTAACTCTGCTATAATGTTTAAAGTCGGCTGATGGTCGGATTAAAAATATGTGCGGGTGTAGTTCAATGGTAGAATCCCAGCCTTCCAAGCTGGTCGTGTGGGTTCGATTCCCATCACCCGCTCCATTTTATAACATACAAAATTGCTCGCGATATGAGCAATTTTGCTTGTTAAAAAGAAATGCGACTGTAGCTCAGTCGGATAGAGCAACTGCCTTCTAAGCAGTGGGTCGGGAGTTCGAATCTCTTCAGTCGCGCC
>CANQYQ010000172.1 GCA_947628155.1 uncultured Clostridia bacterium | reverse complement strand
TGGCGGTATATTCCCGCCAAATGCTTTATTATAGTGGTTTTGCCCGCGCCGTTCGGCCCGACAAGTCCGTAGACCGAGCCCTTTTCGACGTTTATGTTAACGCCGTCGAGCGCAAGGAAATCGCCGAAGCGCTTTACCACGTTTTTTACCTCAATCATTTTGCTCCCTCCTTTTCGCTCTGCGGTTTTACCGGATCATCCCGCTCCGAATCGTTCCCGTATTCCGCCGCGCTGTATATCCTTTCTACCGTTACGATAAGCTCCCGCTTATCCACATGCAAAAACCGCGCCTGCTTCACCATTGCCTCAAATTCCTCCCTTAGCTTCGCGTCCTCCGTTTTATCGCGAATATGCGATACCGGCGCTACGAAGCTGCCCTTAGCGCGGACGGAATAGATATACCCTTCCGTTTCCAAATCCTTATACGCGCGCTGTATCGTGTTCGGATTAATTGCAAGCTGCTGCGCCAGCTCCCGCACCGACGGGATCTTATCGTCCGGCTTTAACACACCCGCTATTATGAGCTCCTTCGTTTTATCCTTGATCTGCTCGTAAAGCGGCCTGTGGTCGGACAGGTCAAGCTGAATCATATTACCACCTCCTTGTGTATCATCTGTACTATCTGTATTAATTATTATAATACACTTAATACAGTCATATGTCAATACCTTTTTGAAAAAAAATTGAAAATTATTATAAAATCCCCATACGCGCGCCGCGCTTTAACCGATATGGTGTTGTCCTGATACATACCTGAAATAATCCTGCCATATATTGTTATATAAAAGTAATATTTTTTTTATAAATTCCTATTGTAATTTTAAGCGATATGTGTTATTATAATTACAGAAGATGAGATTGCCTCATCCGACGCGGGCCGATGCCGTATATGATTATATAGCGGCCGCACAGATCAACAAGTTAATAAAAATCCTGGAATTTTGCGTGAAAAAGTCTTTTTTTTACCAACACTTCTTAAAAGGGATGCTCTCTCCGTGCGTGGCGTATACGCCTCCTTTCCTTCGGGACTGCCAGTGGACATATAAAGCAAACGGGAAGCGACCCACCTGCAGCGGCAGGTAGAAACTCGGCTTATATAAACGATTATTCCGGGGTTTTTCTTTATAAAAAAATCTCGCTTTTTATATATTCAATAAATTGCTCATCCCGCTTGTTTTTTACATTTTCTCTGTAGCCGTCCTTTGCGGAGGACGAGTATACCTTCAAATAGTCGGAAAGGTTTAGTAAATAATATCGAGCCCTATCCTCCTCAATAATCGGAATTTGTTTCAAATCTATACCCGCAAACGGCGTTAGGCTTTCGATTGCGGCAAATGCGGCGCTCACACCCGATTTTTCAAACGCATGCTCGCGCAAATCATAAAGGGTGTATCCGTCACCGTTCATCAACGCGGTGAGACTATCCCATTTTTCGTTCAGAAAAATCTCCGGAATCAGAATGTCGATATCATCCGCGTTCAGATTTTTATTAAGCCGCTGCTCCAATCCCAATGAACCGTACAGCAGCGGTACAATATTAAGCTCGTTATTCAATAACCTCGCGATATGTATAAATTCCGTCTTCATCATCAAATCATCCTTATTGAATCACCTTATTAAAATAAGCTTTCCGACAACCTTTTCTGCATCCATGCCACTATCGGGCCGCAGAAAAACGCGACCGCTACGGTCACTATCCCGACCGAGCCGCCGAGCGCGAAGCCGGCCGCCGTAAACGCTATATCCCACAGCATGCGCACCGTCCTAAACGACAGCTTTTCGGTCCGGTTTGATATAATAAACGGAATAGCGTCATACGGAGACGAGCCGAGTCCCGAACACATATACGCCGCGGCGCCGAAAAGCAGTCCGGCAAGCCCGGGGATCAGCATACAATACCGCGCCGCCGAAAAAAATCCGGCCGGCAGGGCGAGCTGCCATATCCATTTGAAAAAATCCGATATATATCCGAGAAAACACATATTTCCGACAGTTCCGAAGCCTATGTAACCCATATCATATTTTATGACAAAGATAAATGTCACCAGATGACATAAAAGCTGGCATGTCCCGAAGCTCAGCGGGATATGGTTTGCCACGCCCTGAGTCAGACATGAGCACGGATCTACGCCGAGGTCAATCGAACGAAGGATTGACAGGCCGAAACCCTGAACCGTTACGCCCAATATCATTAATATGAGCCGCTTCATGAACGGACGCGGCCGCGCGAACGGCCGCTGTATGCTTGTTTGCATGAACTACACTCTCCATAAATTTATTATCGTTTTGATCCTCGCGGAATGATTGACCGCGGCGGCGCTCCCATGCCGCTTAATGCGGCGCATAGCTACGCCCCAAAAATGTTATATAGCCGATAGAAGGTCACCATCGCCTGTTCACGTGTATATGTGCCGGCCGGGTCAAATTGAATAATATAATATTTCCCATCCGCGGATTGTGTTTCATTAATTCCATTCATTATATCGGCATTGTAAACATATTTTATTCCTTCCATTGCCCAGTCCGCGCAATTACCGCAGTCGGAGAATTGCGTGCCCGGAATTTTAAGCGGCTCACTGTTCCCGAGAGAGCGCGCCGTTCTCATAAGCATGGCCGCCGCCTCCACGCGTGTGATCTCATTATACGGTCTGAAGGTTCCGTCTTCATATCCGCTGACTATGCCGTAATTTCTAATCGTCTCGATAATGCCCTTATCCTCTTTGGATAAATCCGATATATCGCTGAAATGCTCGCCCGGAGTGATATAAACATCATCCTCATCCATTTTATACATGTTAAACGCGAGCTTACAAAAATCGAGACGTGTAATCGGCTTTTGCCAATCCGATTGCAGTTCATTCGGGATAAATCCGCATCCAACGGCTTGTTCAATATCCTCCTTCGCCCAGTCGGAGGGCGGCGATGCAAAAATCGGCAATGCCGCTTTATTATTCGGCAATTGTGCATTATCCATTATTTTTATATGTCTGTGTTTATCCTCCGTAGTTCCGTTGCCGAGCTGACCATAACCGTTAAAGCCCCATGTCCACATGCCGCCGTTTTTCTTTACCACCGCTGTATAATTCGCGCCTACGGAAACAGCCGCCACACCGTTCATGATTTTTACGGGCGCATTTTTATTTGCCGTAGTGCTGTCGCCTATCTGCCCGTACTCGTTAAATCCCCACATCCATAGGCCGCCGTTTTTCTTTATCGCCGCTGTATTAAACGCGCCCACGGAAACATCCGCCGCATTGTCCATGATCTTTACCGGGGTATTTCGGCTTATATTCGTGCCGTCGCCGAGCTGTCCATACTTGTTGTCTCCCCAAGTCCAAAGACTGCCGTCCTCCTTTATCGCCGCTGTATGAAAATCTCCCGCTGAAACAGCCGTAACATTTTCCATAATTCTTACGGGCGTATCCCTGCTTGTCGTCGTGCCGTCGCCAAGCTGCCCGTCGCTGTTATTTCCCCAGGTCCAAAGACTGCCGTCCTCCTTTATCGCCGCCATATATCCGTTCCCTGCCGAAACCGCCGCTATATTATTCATAATTTTTACCGGTACACCGCTGTTTTCCGCGGCGTCATCCTCGGGCCCGCCGTAATTGTTCTCTCCCCATATCCATAGGCTGTCGTCGTCCTTTATTGCCGCTATACATCCCGCGCCTACGGAAACAGCTTTGACGTTTTCCATAATTTTCAGAGGTGTGGTCATGTTTATATTTGTACCGTATTTGAACTCACTGTTAACGTTCTCGCCCCATATCCATAGGCTGCCGTCTTTTGCTATCGCCGCCGTATTATAGCCTCCTACGGAAACCGTTTCTACATTGTCCATGATATTTAATGGTACATTGCTGTTTTCCATTGTGCCGTCGCCGAGCTGACCGTAAATGTTGTACCCCCAAGTCCGGAGAACGCCGTACTCATCTATCACCGCCGTATGCCCGCTTCCCGCCGAGACCGTCAGAGTCAGTCCGACCTTGCCCATATCTGACGCTTCGCTGCGGAGCGGCGGAATAATTGCCGTCAGCATCACCAACGCCATAATCAAGCCAAATATCTGTTTCTTCATCTCTATGTACCCCCCTGATTTATTTGTAAAGTAAAAGCTTGCCGCATAAACCCTTAACACTGCAGAGAAACGCCGCTTTGCTTAAACGCCGCCAAGCGCGTCATACAGCCATATCCGATCCGCCGGATATATCACGCTCCCGACGAGCGCGAACCTTCAAGCGTGTGGTATAATATGCCACGCATATTATATTACCATACCGGTCAAAATTTGTAAAGACAAAATATCCCCACTCCGCTAAAGCCCGATTTATCGTATAGAGTGAATTTGTTATGCTCCCACGCTTATACTCCGGTATATGCGGACTGCCAAAAAAACGCACATAATAGTCCATAAGTATTTTTCCGTTTTTAGTGTCCCTATACTTTTAGTGTCACAAAAATATATGCAAAGCGGATACCCGTGAATTGCCTCGGCTCCGCGGTAAGCCTACTAATAAAACCCTGATGCTTATATTTAACCTTATTTCCATTAATATCAAAATCAGGAGCAAAATAAGCATAATTAGCGAAGTTTATACTTTCAGGAATTTCTAAAATGTAGGTTTCTAATCCTGTATAATCTTTATTTCGTATCCCTCTATCAAAAAAATCTTTTACATTATCCATTTCTTGTAATGTCATAGAGATGGCTCTATAATATCTGACAAGCGTGAATGAAACCTCCATCAGCTTGCGCGTGGTAGATACGGAGAAATCGCTCAAACTAAGAATATCATCGTGCCGAAGCAATGCCTCCTCAATTTCGTGGCGCAGCTCCGATTCGGCAAAGCCGTTCCCGTAGCTTTTTCCACTCACCGCCAAGAAGGGCGGGCAGCCGTCAGGCTGACTTTTCGC
>CANQYQ010000171.1 GCA_947628155.1 uncultured Clostridia bacterium | reverse complement strand
CAGTAATTGAGGCGGCCGAGAGCCGCGGCGCGAGCGTCACGATCGCGGAAAGCCCGGGCGGGCCGTACAGCGCGGCGTATTTAAAAAGCATATACGCCGAGTGCGGCATAACAGACGCGGTAAAGGGCACAAATGCCGAGCTGAACCTCGGCACGGGATTCAAAGAGGTATCCTTTCCCGATGGGAAAACTGTCAAAAGCATACCGATTATTGACCCGATACTAAACGCGGATTTGATCATATCTCTACCCAAGCTCAAAACCCACGCGATGACGAGCTACACCGGCGCGGTAAAAAACATGTTCGGCGTGATACCCGGTACGCACAAGGCCGAGCTGCATTTCAGGCTCGACGACAGAGACGCGTTTTGCTCCATGCTCGTGGATTTGTTCCAATGCGTAAACAAAACGCCCGTTTTATCGATCATGGACGGCGTATGGGGCATGGAGGGCGACGGTCCGACCGCCGGGCAAAAGCGGCATATCGGCGTTATAATGGCAAGCATGAACGCGCACGCTCTTGATATGGCGGCGTGTAAAATTATCGGCTATTCGCCCGACGAGGTCCCGACTCTTAAGGAAGCAATATCGCGCGGGCTCGTGTGCGGATCGCCGGAGGAATTACAGCTTATCGGCGACGATATAAATACGCTTGTGATAAGCGATTTCAAAAAGCCCGAAAGTCATTTTAACCTGCTGAAATTACTGTCGCTGCCGGAAATGCTTAATAAATTCGTGACGCGTGTATTATCGTCGCGCCCGAAGATGAATTACAAGGAATGCGTCGGCTGCGGCGAATGTATGCGTTGCTGTCCGCCAAAGGCGATTACGATGAAAAACGGCAAGCCGGTGATCGACCGTGAGAAGTGCATCAAATGCTTCTGCTGTCAGGAGCTTTGCCCGAAAAAGGCGGTCAAAATCCACCGGTCGCCGATAAATAAATTTATGATAAGGGTGCTGAAGTGATTGCCGCGTCTGCGGTAAGATGGTGGGAAGAACAATGAAAAAAATCATATCGGCCGCGCTGTTTATTGGAGTACTGTGTACGTCTGTGACAGGATATGCGGCAATACACTTTGATGTGGAAAAGGTTATCCGGGAAGATAAATATGTATACGATACCAAAGACGGTATTTTGTATAGCCGCGGATATACCTATGACTGGTCAAAGGATGATGATATTCCGACAATAGACTCAATGCCGGAACCGAATGTTAAGATAATGAATAATGGATATATAACAAAAATCAACGGGCAATACTATTGGGCCGGCAGAACCGGAGCGCAATATTCAACTCCGTTACCGATAGTTGAGTTAGGCAACGCTTTGCAGGAAGGATATGAAAAATACTCGTCTGATTATGATTACGTCCCCGACCTGTTTCCTTATAATGCAAATGACGAAGTCAGATATGAGGTTGAAGCCTTTGGAGATAAATCAAATATCAGTTCATATATGCCATACGGTAAAAATATAGGGAAATGGGTATTCAGATGGGACGGCGACAATACGACGTATGTGTTCGTAGATGGTATAAACAGTGTAAAGACCGATTTAACCTTCAAAATCATAGGGCAGCGCGAGGATCCCGGTACCGATGTCGAGGATATAATGTTCTGGGAGGATGATACGAAATTTTACATTCGTAACTGTAATATACTAATATCCACCGATAAAGAATCATTCTATGCAGCTATGGAGGAACTTGAGGCTGCGCCTAAGGTTCGATATCAGGATACATATCTGGCATTTGAACAAGCTCCCGTAATACAGGACGACCGCACGTTGATACCGATTCGGTTCCTTTTTGAGCAGATGGGCGCGACAGTGGACTGGAACGGCGATACGCGGACGGCGACAATTGCGCAAAATGGCAGAACAATAACGTTTTCAATTGACAACACTACCGCGATGGTGAACGGTCAGCCGATTCAAATGGACGTTCCCGCGCGGATCATAAACGATAAAACATTGGTCCCGCTGCGGTTTTTGTCCGAAAGCCTCGGCTATACCGTAAATTGGGACGGGGATAACAGGATAGTTACTATTGAGTAACGCCCACACGGGTGCGATAATAATTACAAAATGAAAGGATACAAAAGATGTTTAATGTGGTTTTGGTCGAGCCGCGCATACCGCAAAATACCGGTAATATCGCGCGCACCTGCGCGGCGACGGGGTCGCGGCTGCATATCGTCCGCCCGACGGCGTTTCAGATCACGGATAAAAATTTAAAGCGGGCGGGGCTTGATTACTGGCATTTACTGAATGTCGCGTATTATGATAATTTAGCGGATTTTCTGGAAAGGACGAAGGGCGCGCGGTACCATTTCGCAACGACGAAGGCGAAGCATGTTTACACGGACGTGAAGTTTCGCGACAATGATTTTTTGGTGTTCGGGCGCGAGGACGCGGGGTTGCCTGAGGAGCTTTTGTATGAAAATCCCGACAGCTGCATAAGAATACCGATGATAGCGGAGGCGCGGAGCTTGAACCTCTCGAACTCGGTCGCGGTAGTGGTATACGAGGCATTAAGGCAGCAGGGATTTGATAATTTAAAGGAGCTGGGACAGCTCACGAAATTTACATGGTGAAGAAAGGATAGAAAATTATGACTGACGTAAAAATTGTGGTGGACAATTCCGCCGATATGCCGCCGGAGCTGGCGGAAAAATACGATATAGGCATAGTCAATTTCCTGAGTATATTCGGCGATAAAACGTATATTTCGGGCGTGAATATGACGAATCAGGAGTTCTTTGATATGCTCGAAAGCTATGACGGCGTTCCTACGACGTCGCAGACTCCGTATGTGGAACTTTACGATTATTTCCTTAAAGAAGCGCGCGCTCACAAGACTGTTATTTATTTCACGATCTCCGCAAAGGCGAGCGGTCAGAACAATACAATGCATATGGTGCGCGACGAAATTTTAGAGGAATATCCACAGGCGGACATACGTATAGTGGACAGCGAGAAATTCTCGCTCTATATCGCAAACGCCGCCGTAAACGCCTGCGAGGCCGCGAAGCAGGACAAGAGCGTCGATGAAATAATCGAAGGGTTTAAGCGCGACGTTAAGGCGTTTCGGTGCTATCTGCTTGTCGATACATTTAAATACCTCGAAAAGGGCGGACGTGTTTCAAAGGCTACGGCGTTCGTCGGGAATCTGCTCGATATAAAGCCTATTCTCACTATTGAGCACGGACTTGTCGAGGCGATGGATAAGCTCAGGGGCAAGAAGAAAATTATCGAGAAGGTAATCGATAAAATCAAGGACGACCCTGATTTCGACAGTGAAAATCCGGAATTTTTGGTGGTTCAGTCCAACGATGAAACGGGGCAAAAGGCGTGCAAAAAGCTCAAAGAGGAATTTGGCGAAAACTGCATACGCATGTATTCGGAGTTCGGGCCGATCGTCGGCACACATGTCGGACGCAATGCGTTCGCGATAATTTGCAAAATCAAGAATTGACATAAAAACAGCAAAATAATTTGGTATAAAAAAAATTGGCATAAAGGGGAAATTGATATGAAATACATTGTGGTCTTGGGCGACGGCATGGCGGATTATCCGGTTGACGCGTTCGGAGGAAAGACGATTCTGGAGGCGGCGGATAAACCGATGATGGATTACATGGCGCGGCACGGGGAAATGGGCATGGTGAAAACCGTGCAGGACGGCATGAAGCCGGGCAGCGACGTGGCGAATCTGTCCGTCATGGGTTACGACACGACGAACTGCTATACGGGGCGCTCGCCGCTCGAGGCGGCGTCGATAGGCGTGCCGCTTAAGGATACGGACGTGACGTTCAGGTGCAATCTTGTAACATTATCGGACGAGGAAAATTACGAGGACAAAACAATGCTCGACTATTCCTCCGGCGAGATAACCACGGCGGAATCGACGGAATTAATGAAGGCGATCGCGGCGGAGCTTGATACCGATTCGGTGAAATTTTATCCCGGCATAAGCTACAGACACTTGACCGTGTGGGATCACGGTTCGACAAACGTTGATTTAACGCCGCCGCACGACATTTCCGACAGGAAAATCAAGGACTATCTTCCCAAGGGCGACGGCGCGGATATGCTGCTCGATATGATGAAGCGGAGCGTGAAAATTTTAGAGGAGCATCCGGTGAACAAGGCGCGTATCGCGGCGGGAAAGAATCCGGCGACGTCGATATGGCCATGGGGCGAGGGCACGAAGCCGTCGATCGGCAATTTCAAGGAAAAATACGGTCTTGACGGCAGCGTTATTTCGGCGGTCGATTTGATAAAGGGTATCGCTAAATGCGCGGGCATGAACTCAATCGACGTGGAGGGCGCGACCGGTAACTGCGAAACCAACTGGGACGGCAAGGCGCGGGCCGCGCTTGACGCGATACTTAGCGGCAGCGATTTTGTGTATATACACATGGAAGCGCCCGACGAGATGGGACACCAAGGATTGCCGGACAAGAAAAAATGGGCGGTCGAGACGATCGACAAGCGCGTTGTCACGTTTTTGAAGGATGAGCTTGACAAGCGCGGTATCGATTTCCGCATGATGATATTGCCCGACCACCCGACGCCGATAAAACTCAAAACGCATGTATCCGACCCCGTGCCGTATATCATATACGACAGCCGCGATGACAGCGTAAAGGGCGACTTGGACTACACCGAGGCGAACGGGAAAAAGACCGGTATATTTATAGAAAAGGGATACACGTTAATGGATAGATTTTTGGAAAGGTAAAATAGGCGTGTACGTCCGCCCTTACGAAAGGCCCCCTTGTCAAAGGGGGCTGGCACGCGTAGCGTGACTGGGGGATTCCTTTTTGATTTTCACAATGACTCCCTCCACCATTTCGATTGGCAAGCAAATCGAAATGGTCCCCCTCCCTTTAACAAGGGAGGCTGAATGGGCGGTCGTTGACCGCCCGCCATACAACACTATT
>CANQYQ010000170.1 GCA_947628155.1 uncultured Clostridia bacterium | reverse complement strand
AACAAAAGGAGTGAATTTATATGGCTAACGTATCAAATGTGAGCTTCCGCATAGACAGTGACTTAAAGGCACAGGCCGACGCGCTTTTTTCACAGCTCGGCATGAACATGACAACCGCATTCAATATCTTCCTGCGCCAGTCCGTGCGCGAAGGCTGCATACCCTTTGATATTACAATCAATACACCTAATGCGGATACTGTGGCTGCGATTCTTGAAACCGAGCGTATGCTTCGCGATCCTAATCTTAAAACATATGATGTCGAGGACGCTTTAAAGGAGTTGAAATCATGAACCTTAAAGTCATCTGGACATCCAGATTTAAAAAGGATTACAAGCTCGCAATGAAGCGTAACCTCGACATTGATTTGCTTGACAATACGATTCGTATGCTTGCCTCATGCCAGCCGTTGCCCGAAGAATATAACGACCATCAGTTAACCGGCAATTTAAAGGAGTATCGCGAATGTCATATTCAACCGGATTGGCTGCTGATGTACCGTATTGAAAAAGGCATTCTAACGCTTACTCTTCAGCGAACCGGAACGCACAGCGATTTGTTTGACAAATAGTAAAACTAATAACTGTACGTCGGTCGGCTGTCCTCGCTGCCGGTCTTGCGGTCGTGGCAGGACTTACAAAGCGGCTGCCAGTTACCGCTGTCCCAGAACAGCTTGCTGTCGCCGCGATGGGGAACGATGTGGTCAACCACTGTCGCTTGTGTATATCGTCCGCGCTTTAGACACTCAGCACAGAGCGGATGCTCACGGAGATATGCCTTGCTTACCTTCTGCCATCGGCTGCTATAGCCGCGCTTGCTTGCGGAGCGTGTGACCTCTGGATGGAGCTTTCCGAAGATTTTTCCAAATTAGAATATAAAACTGTTGCCAAAAAATGCGATGTAATACTTATAAAAACATTAGATGTTACAACAATGGACCCCGATTGGCTTATCAGAGATACAGCGCGTACCGCGTCATTGGCTTCGACCGACGAAAACACCGACTATGACCTTTTAAAAGTAATAGCCTACGGCAACTTCACAATAACCAACAATCGCGGCGAAACGCTGAATTACAACGACGGCTACATAACCGGCGATATGGAAATTCTTGACGAGGACTTTGTTGACAGCGGCGATGAGAATTATGTTGAATTTATCTACAAGGTAAACAAGAGCGACAGCTACACCTTCAAATCCGAGGATACCCGTTCGGGATGTACGGTTGAGAACGGCGACACGTACATATCCGTCAACGCCGACAACGCGGATAATATCGTTCTTGACAAATCCGCCGGAATATCCGTTAAAGGCAATGATTTAAGCTACAGCGCGTACACTACTACTCTGAACGGAAATATGTTCGCGGTGTCGGGCGAGACGAAGGAAAGTCTTGATATTAACTTTAATCGGGACGGCTCGGCTGATATACAAGCGGACACTTTGAAAAATGTAGAGTTTGAGTCTTTTGGAGACGATACGTCGTATACCTTCGACGGCAGCGGCTCGGTCACGGTGGAGGAAAACAACAGCGGCGGTATGACCGTCACAGACGCTGATATTCACACCGAAACGACGTTCTCGAATAACATAAAGGAGAATAACGGCAATGCCGATGTTACGATTACAAACAACACAGCCGAAAAGCAAACCGGCGTTGCTATTGTCGCGGAATATAACGCCGGTGGAACGCTTGTTAATATTGATACTATCGACCTGTCGCTTGCGGGTAATGAGGCAAAGACTTTGAAATTTACCGATAAAGACGTTCGGTACAGGGCATTTGTGTGGGATAGTCTTGCAGGCATGAAGCCGCTTGCGGATACTGCAGAATTGACATTATAAATACAGTGAAAATCAAGGGCGTTCACGATGCGGAGCGTCCTTTTCATTGCGTTTGCAAAGCAAACAGCAAAACATTAACAGGGTTCGATGCCCTGTTAATGTTTCAGTGAGGAGGTCTGCTTTATGGCGCAGGGTAATTTCAGAGAACAGGTCAGCCGGTTCACACGGGCGCGGAACTTTAACGGCGGCGCGTATGTTCTGGTGACGGCTTTGGAAAACGAGGATTTTATCCGCACCGAGGTCAAGGGCGATGCCGACAGTATCGTTCGCGGGATATGCACAGCGATTGATTTGGAGCTTCTGTCCCTTGACGATAGGAGCGCAATCATCGCCCGCGAGAGAATCAAGCAGGCGATCATCGCCGACGAACAGCGGCGGTTCAACGCAAGCGAGGAGGTGCAGCCGTGCCGTACAGACCGAACAAACCATGTCGGCATCCGGGATGTGCCGCGCTCGTAAAGTCAATGGAGACGTACTGCGATAAACACAAGCCGCTCCATTGTTGTTAACCCTACTTTGTTGGGGTCATTGATTAGTAAATCATATCCTCCATTATCAGATGGTCTGGCGGATAACAACGTCACAGCATGAAGGGGTGTCGCTTTTCCATCTTTATATGCAAAATTAATAACCAGCGGCGTTTTACTTTTATCCATTGATAGCCCCTTGTTTACTATTTCATGCAAAACTGTTTTAAATGCATTTTCATTTCTAAAAATATTGGCCTTTAATTTATCTCCTGTCGTTATTATATATTCGTCCGCATATTGTAAAAGTTGATAATAATTTATTAAATCCCGCACACCATTTGCATTTGTTCCGCTTTTTGGTGGTTCCGCATCATAAAGATTTGTAGCAGGTGGAGTCTTAACACTAAATTCGTTAATGTTGAGTTTGTTCAGTTTACTTAATACTGTTACCATACTCATACCAAAGCAAGCGCCCCCAAAGGTCTTTTTCTTTGCCGTCTGACGTTTATACTCGCCATTATGAATTATGGATTTTATTTTATTGGCTATGTCACTGCTTGCTATAGGATATGGATTTTGCTTCCCGTTTTTAAAGTTCCAATCCGAATCCAAATCATTTTCGAAAAAATTATTTGCTGCGTTTTCAAAAGAAAACATATCATAGTAGCGCGTAAGTCCAAAACCCGTTGAAAATGTCCATTCATCCTTATTATTTATCCCGTCGAATACAGTCCCATTTTCAAAAACAACCGCATTAGGATCCATAGTTATGTAGAATAAGCGATCACAAAATATTAGATCCTGATCCGGATTTGTCAAACTCATTGTAAAGCCTATTGTATTTTCCTTATCTAATTTTTTATAAAACACATCAGGATCATCGCTGCTGCCGTCGGGATATATTTCACGCACAACACATCCGGTATTATAATCATGTAAGTATATCTTTCCGCTGCCTAATTCTTTTATTTCTTTATCAAATTCTATTTCACCATCAAGACTGCCGTAATCCCACAAATCTACCGTCGAACCATCTTCCGGCGAAAGCGATACAATATTTGCCTTACCGGTCGGCTGCGGGGAGGGATTAATATTGCCGCCGGGTACACGCACTCCGTCCATGATTTTTACTGGGGTGGATCTATTCTCCGTAGTGCCGTCACCGAGCTGTCCGTCTGAGTTCCGTCCCCAAGCCCAAAGACTGCCGTCTTCCTTTATCGCCACTGTGTGGTTATATCCTGCGGAAACTGCAGCTACATTGTCCATGATTTTTACTGGGGTGGATCTAGTCATCCTAGTACCGTCACCGAGTTGTCCATAACCGTTATAACCCCAGGTCCAAAGACTTTCTTCTTCCTTTATCGCCGCTGTGTGTCTACGTCCTGCGGAAACTGCAGCTACATTGTCCATGATTTTTATAGGGGTGGTTTTATCTTTTCCGGTGCCGTCGCCGAGTTGGTCCCAAACGTTATACCCCCAAATCCAAAGGCTGCCGTCTTCCTTTATCGCCGCTGTATGGCCATATCCTGTGGAAACTGTCGCTACATTGTCCATGATTTTTACAGGGGTGGTTTTATCCTTCCGTGTGCCGTCGCCGAGTTGTCCGTCACCGTTATGCCCCCAAGTCCAAAGGCTGCCGTCTTCCTTTATCGCTGCTGTATAAATACGCCCTGTGTAAACAGCATCAACATTGTCTATAATTTTTACAGGGGTGGATTTAGCCTCCGTTGTGCCGTCGCCGAGTTGTCCATCACCGTTATAACCCCAAGTCCAAAGACTTCCGTCTTCCTTTATCGCCGCTGTATGATTATACCCCGCGGAAACTGCAACTACATTATCCATGATTTTTACTGGGGTGGATTTATTCTCCATAGTGCCATCGCCGAGCTGTCCGTAATTGTTCCATCCCCAAGTCCAAAGGCTGCCGTCTTCCTTTATCGCCGCTGTAAGATAACCCCCTGCGGAAACTGCCGTTACATTGTCCATGATTTTTACTGGGGTGGATTTATCCTCCCTCGTGCCGTCGCCGAGCTGTCCGTATTCGTTATATCCCCAAGTCCAAAGGCTGCCGTCTTCCTTGATCACCGCTGTATAATCATTTCCTGCGGCAATCGCCTGATATTCACCGACCTTGCCCATATTATATGCGTCAGCTGGCAACATCGGCATAAACGCCGCTACCATCGCCAATGCTGTAATCAATCTGAAAAATCCGTTTTTTCATTTCTATTGTACCTCCCCAGTTTACCTATAATATAAAAAGTGCGCCGCATAAATCCTCAGCGGCGCACCCAAAAACGCCACCTTGATTTAAATGCTGCGACACACTTTCATACAATATATAAAGCAGTATGATAATCAAAGCGTGTGCCTTTAGCAAAGCGCAAGCTACTTTATATATTAAAGTATGTCGCAATTATTATAATACCATGTATGACACAATTTGTAAAGACGTAAATCGGATATTTTCCCAATTTATCCGGCATTAAATATTTCCGTGTACTAGTCGGATCTGCCAGAACGCGACAACGGTATGATAAGCCGCAGTCTCGGCGTTTCCGGCGTGTGTTTGTGCGTCGAATATATGACGCAGCGGAAGTCAAAGAACATCTCAAGATGGGAATTTTACGCTTTTCGGCAATCTGTATTTCGTTCGC
>CANQYQ010000169.1 GCA_947628155.1 uncultured Clostridia bacterium | reverse complement strand
GCGGGTCTTACCGAGGCAAATTATCGCGTAGACTCGCCGTTTAATATCAGCGCGTCGAACGGCAGCAATCAGTCGTATGTGAGCAAGGCGGAATCAGCCGACGACGCTTTCGAGCATGTTATATCGTACGCGGGAACATCGATCAGTCCGGCGGACAACTCGCAAAGCGGCTACAGCTATAATTCCGATAACACACGGACGAAAATTGACGCGCAGGTGCTCTACGAAGCGCGCACCGGAACAGGCTCGCTTACGGGCGGACGCGATTTTTCCACCGTGACGGACTCGGCTGTACTTGACGCGATAAGCACCTACGGAATACAGTATTGCGATTATAATTCGTACTATCCGCCCGCGGTAACGCAAAAGGAAATAACCGACTCCGATAACGACGGAATGCCGGATGAATGGGAGCTTGCCCGCGGACTGGACCCGAATAACGCGGCGGACGCGAAGGGCGACTATCTCGGAGATGGCTACAACAATATTGAATATTACATAAACGACCTAACGGTCAACGCGTTCCCCGAGGGAACTGTGACCGTATCGCCTACCACAACGGATTTGGGCGAGGATTACGCGCAGGCAACAGAGGACGCGAACGCGATCAAGCTTTCGCCGACGACGATAAAGGAAGCGTCGGATCTAACGCTGCCGCAGACGGGCTCGGTGCACGGCTCGCAGATCACATGGAGCAGCGGCTCAAAGACGATAGTTATAAAAAATAATCAGATTTCCGCGGTGAACCGCCCGAGCGCTGGAAATGAGACGGTTACGCTTACGGCGGCGGTAAAGAAGGGCGATTACACACTCAAACGCAGTTTTACGATAACGGTTCTTGCTTTAGCTACAAAATTTGATTTTGGCGGCGGCAACGCTCAGAGCGGTTTTGTAAAGGTTAATGGCTCCACATTATATTCGCCGGGCAAAACCGCCTACGGCTTTACAGCCGCAGGTTCCGATATGACGCGCGGCCCGTACAGCGTCCCGTCGGGCATGGAGGAGCTGCACGGCGATCAGGTGCAATGTGAATCCACATTTAAAGCCGAAGTGCCGAACGGAAAATATTATGTCGTAATTCATTACGGGAGCTGGAATACCGGCTATGGTACGAATTATACCGTGGAGGGCGTAAGCTCCGGCAACCTTTATTCGACGACAACAGAACAATACATAACAGAGGCCGATGTCACAGACGGAGTTCTTGACGTAGAGATTAAGAAAGGCTCAAAATCATACGGCGGCTACATAAACGGTCTCGAAATCCTCACCTCGCCGCCCGAGCAGCGCTACGGCTTCGACTTTGGCGACAAGGATATACAAGCCGGGTATATTCAGATAAAAGCGGATACGTCATATAACGCCGAATACCGCGGCGGATTTACCGAAACGGAGCATATATCGGCTATGGAGCGCGCTCCGGGCGAAATCCCGTCGGGATATGAAAACATCCACAGCGACCAGCTTGACGTAAACGGAACGTTCAGGGCGAACGTTCCGAACGGGAAATACAAAGTAATTATCCATTACGGGAGCTGGAACGAGAACTTCGGCACAAGCTACACGGTAGGCGGAGTATCATCGGGCAATCTCGCGTCAACGGTCGCGGCGCGGTACGAAACGGAAACGACTGTAACAAACGGCACGCTTGACGTAATAATCGCAAAGGGCGGCAAGGCATACGGCGGTTATATAAACGGCATGGATCTGATCCGCATCCCGGACGCGGTACCAACGCCGACACCGACCGTAAATCCGACGAACGCGCCCACAAGCGAACCGACTGATATGCCGACCGACGCGCCCACAAACGAACCGACTGATATGCCGACCGACACGCCCACAAGCGAACCGACGGATATACCGACCGATACGCCCACAGACGCACCCGCGCATATTGAAACGGAGCTTACGGGGAATACGATAAAAATTAAACCCGTTAACTGTGATAACGGAACGGTCATCGCGGCAATGTACAAGGACGGAGCGTTAGCCGAATGCCGGTTGATTCCGTACAGCGGCGGCGATGTTGAGACCACGGTTACGGACGGCGCGGAAAAGGCGGTAATTATGCTTTGGAACGATTTTGACAGCATGATTCCCGCGTGCGGCGCGGAAAACATTGATTTGCCATAATATTTAATATAATGTCAAATGATTTGCAGTATATTTAAAGGCGGCCAAAGTGCCGCCTTTAAATATATCCTTACAAATCCGGCAAAAGCACGGATATTATTGTGCCGGGGATTTACGGCGTATCCGATGGATTTAATTATGGTCCTCCAGCCATCTCAAAGCCGTATACGCGTACGCGGCGCTGCCGCGGTACAGAACGGAATCGTCAAACCTTACCTTCGGGTGGTGCTGACCGTAAATGTAGCCGTCATTCGAGCTTCCCGCTGCAAGGAACATGCTTACAGTCGGAACTTCGTGGCTCACGAAAGCGAAATCCTCGCTGCCTCCGCCCGGCTTCCCTCCCGATATTACCGAAAGATCAACGGCGCCGCCGCCGAACATCTCCTTCATATATTGCAGTATATCCGCGGAAAGTCCGCTGTCAATAAGCATACACGGGCAAAAATCATAAAACTCCACCGCCGTCTCACAGCGCAAAGCCGCGCCGACTCCCTTCGCGATTTCCTCCATACGCTTCTTTATCAGTTCCCCGACTTTATTCTCGGGATCTGTCGTGCGGATCGTCCCCCACATTTCCGCTTTATCGGGAATGACATTGGATGCCTGTCCCGCCTCAAAGCGGCCGGTCGTAAATACGCCGTAATCATGTCCGTCGATTTCACGGCTGTTTATCTCCTGAAGCGCAAGATGAATATGCGCGGCGGCAGTTATAGGGTCTATTGTCTCGTGCGGCACAGAACCGTGTCCGCCCTTGCCCCACACGGTTATGTGGTACTGCTCGCACGACGCTGTTGAAATACCGCCGCCCGATACCATAATTGTTCCCGAGGGAAGCGGCATCCCGGCCGTTACATGAATCATTGCAGCCGCGTCAACGTGCGGATTTTCCAAAATCCCCGCCTCGATCATATCCGGAGAGCCTTGGAAAATTTCCTCCGCCGGCTGAAATTCCAATTTGACCGTACCGTTTATCTCGTCCTCGTGCAGCTTTAATATTTTCGCCGCGCCAAGCAGCATAGCGGTGTGCATATCGTGTCCGCAGCCGTGCATCCTGCCGTCCGTTTCACTGCAAAAATCGATCTCCGCCTCTTCACGTATTGGCAGCGCGTCCATATCCGCGCGCAGCAGAATTGTTTTGCCCTGTCTTTTTCCTCCGCACAGCGCGGTAAGTCCGGCTTTTCCCGTATCGGCGGGCGTATATCCAAATCCCTCAAGCTTTGCCCTCACAAAGGCCTTTGTAAATGTTAAATCAAACCCTACCTCGGGATGCCTGTGCAGCTCACGGCGTATTTCAACCAATTCCGATTGCAGATCTGACGCTTCCTTTAATATCTCTTTAATGTCCATTTTGTCCGCTCCTTTTTTCCGTATATGTCCTGATAACGGCTTTATTCCGCATATTTCCAATTTGATTATACCACTCTTTTTGCCGCCGCGCAACATCAATTTTAAGGCATATCCATTCGCGGCGCGCTCACCTTGCCGAGGATC
Organism: uncultured Clostridia bacterium; assembly: GCA_947628155.1. GTDB lineage: Bacteria > Bacillota > Clostridia > UBA1381 > UBA1381 > 12844. The sequence goes on along the minus strand of CANQYQ010000169.1, from coordinate 1,380 downwards.
CCCCCTCTCCCCTTCCCCGCCTTAAAATAATTATAATAATGAATTACCGCCTCAAAAAATTTGTATTTGATTACCAATCGTAAGAAATTATTGATTTAGAGTCAAATATATGTTATAATAAAAGACGGATAAGTGAAAAAAAAATAATGATAACGCGAAATAAAACGGCGTTAATTTTTACAAATTGCTCGATATTGCATCGCGGGAAAATAAATCCCGGAGTCAAAGAACGGGGAAATATGATATTCCGTCCGTTTTCGGCGCGGAGCAGCGGATGAGAAATATTATAAATGCATCGACGGCATTACGCAGAAAAAAATAGGTTTATAATAGGAGGAAAAATTATGATTAAATTTATATGCTATCCGAAGTGCTCGACTTGCAAAAAAGCGCGGTCGTGGCTTGACGCGAACGATATCGAATATGAGATCCGCGATATTAAAACGGACAATCCCACTCTCGCCGAATTGACCGAATGGCACGCGGCAAGCGGACTGCCGCTCCGCAGATTTTTTAATACAAGCGGGATTTTATACCGCGAAATGAATTTAAAAGAGAAGCTGAACGATATGAGCGAAGAGGAGCAGCTCGCGCTGCTTGCCTCGGACGGCATGCTCGTCAAACGTCCGATTGCGGTGGCGGACGGCATTGTATTAGTCGGATTTAACGCTGACAAATGGTCGGCGCTTAAATAAACGAACGCGCGGCAAACGTATAAAGGAATATCTCGTTTAGGCGCGTTGTTTTGGCGCTTGAACATACGCGCGGCGGGGCAATGACAGTACATTGCAAACCCTCAAAACAGTGCTTTTGTTGTTCCGTTATGTCCACAGTGTGGTAATAAACATAGGGCTTGAGTCCTTTGCTTTTTCAAAACCGCAGGCTTCGTAAAAGCCTGCCTCGTCATTATAAGCGACGATGACAATACGCATATAATCCTGATATGTCTTTTTCATCTTTTCCACAAGCCTCTTGCCGATACCCATACCCTGATACGCGGGATCCACCAAAAGATAGTGAATATAGGCCGTCATAATACCATCGTCCATCGCGCAAATCAGTCCGATCAGCTTATCGTTGTCCCACGCGGTATATACCGTTTTAAAATTTTTCATGGCGGCAACCAATTTGTCTGGGAAATACCCCGACGACCATTCCACGGATAAAAATAATTCCTCCAATTCCTTTGCGTTAAAATCATGCGTGTCCTTATATGTAATTGACATTGCTTTCATCTCCTTTTCGGCTTCGGCGCAGGAAGCTCCGGCTCTATAGCTTCCAATAATCCCGTCAAATATTCCTTGCTGTCCACGTTATCTGCAAGGAGCATTTCCTTTGCCCCATCATATGGCAGCGCGTATTCCGCTTCCGGCATATAGC
>CANQYQ010000168.1 GCA_947628155.1 uncultured Clostridia bacterium | reverse complement strand
AGCGGTTTGTTATAATTGCGGAATCCCCCAGTCAGCTACGCTGACAGCCCCCTTTGACAAGGGGGCCTTAGCAGAGCACCGCCATACGCAAAAGCGCGACAAACTAAAATTTACCGCATCTCATATTTGCTTACCACCACGCAGGAATTTTGCCCGCCGAATCCGAACGCGTTGGACATAGCATGGGTGATATCGGCATGGCGTGCGGATTTCGGCACATAATCCAGGTCACATTCCGCGTCCGGTTCATCCAGATTGAGTGTCGGCGGAATAATTCCCGTTTCAATCGCCTTAACGCAAGCGATAATTTCCGTAATGCCTCCCGCGCCCATCATATGCCCGGTCGCGCCCTTTGTGGAGCTTATGGGCGGCGGATCATGAAATACCGATTTAATAGCGCGCGTTTCGGCGATATCGCCGTTTATCGTGCCCGTGCCGTGCGCGTTGATATATCCGATATCGCGTGGTGAAAGACCCGCGTCATTAAGCGCCAGACGCATACATTCCGACGCCCCCGCGCCGTCGGGGTCGGCCGCCGTAACGTGGTATGCGTCGCTTGTGTTCGCGCCGCCGGAAATTAGGCCGTAAATATACGCGCCGCGCTTTTTTGCGTTCGTCATGCTCTCAAGCATCAGCGCGCCGCCGCCTTCCCCGATTACAAATCCGCCGCGGTTTTTATCAAACGGCCGCGACGCGGTTTCCGGGTCGGCGCTGTGAGAAAGCGCTTTTGCATTCGACAGACTGTAAATTACAAGCGGACACAGCACCGATTCCGCTCCGACAGCCAGCATCGCGTCGGCCTTGCCCGAGCGAATGAGCATGCACGCGGTATTCACCGCATCCGAGCCTGACGCGCACGCCGTACTTATAGTAAGGCTCGGCCCTCTTATGCCATAGGCAATGGCGATATTCGCGGCCGCGACGTTGCCTAAGATTTTCGGTATAAACCTCGGCCCGACCTTCTTATGCTCCGCTTCGGAAAGACTTTCCTGCGTCCGCGCCGTTGTTGTGATCCCGCCGAGCGCCGTACCCATAACGATCCCGGTTCGCCGCGAATTTATTACGATACAGCTGTCCTCGATCGCTTCCTTCGCCGCGATGTACGCGTATTGCATAAACGCGTCAGTCTGCCGTATCAGCTCACGCGGCATGTGCTCCGCCGGGTTTAGATCCTTTATTTCGCCCGCTATTCCCACGGCTAGATCCGACGCGTCGAACGCGGTTATTTTCGATATCCCGGACTTGCCGGTGATCAAGCTGTTCCAGTACCGCCGCACACCTACGCCCAGCGGCGTGACCGCGCCCATCCCGGTTATTGCGATTTGTTCCATAATACCTCCGTAAGATAAATTTTAGTTTGTCGCGCTTTTGCGTATGGGAAACGCCATAGGGGGCGGTCACTGGCCGCCCGTGTTCCGTAACCCAATATGGAATACGTCGGACGTTAGCCTCCTTTGTCAAAGGGTGGAGGGATTCTTTTTTACAGAAAACCGCATATTACAGCGATTTGTTGTAATTGCGGAATCCCCCAGTCGCGCTGCGCGCGCCAGCCCCCTTTGACAAGGGGGCCTTAGCAGAGCGCTGCCATACGCATTACCCCGATAAACATAAATTTATCCTCACACAAACCTATTTACAAACAGGATAGATGTATGTTATACTTAACTATATTATAGCAGGCTTGCCGTACAGTGTCAACGGCGGGACAATGCAAAAACAACGAAAACCGGATAGAACGATTTAAAAATAGGATAGATATGGATATAAATTACATTGAATGTTTTTTAAACGCAGCGCGGACATTAAACTTTTCAAAAGCCGCGCGGCAAAGCTATATTTCGCAGTCAATGGTGTCGAGATATATTGATAAGCTTGAGAAGGAGCTTGGCGCGCGGTTATTTACGCGGACGAGCAAGGAGGTTCGTCTTACCGACGAGGGCAGGGTATTTTTGCCGTACGCGAACGAAATATCCGAGAGCATGAAAAAGGCGCGTTTCGCGGTCGAGCAGTTAAAGGGCGGATATACGGGCAGAATAAAAATAGCGTATGACGCGGGCGCGGGCGGATTCGCGGCGAAATGCATTGCCGCGTTTTCCAAACAATATCCCGGCATTGCGGTGGAGATGACGGAGCTTCACGGCGGCGCGGACTCCGACGAATATGACTGCATGCTTCTTCTGCGCGATATGCTGCCGGACAGCATGGATTATATGATAACGCATTCGGACAGACTGATGATTGCCTCGCCGGGGCGAATAAAGGACCGCCGCAGACTGACGGATATGAAGGACGAGAGGTTCATACTGCTTTCGGAGGCGGAAAACCCGATTTTGTATATGGAAATCATGGATATATTCCGTTCCGCGAGGATCACGCCTGAGATCGTGAGCTGTCCGGACAGCGTGTCGGCGGTAATGATAGCCGTCAGCGCGGGGCTGGGAATAACGCTGCTGCCGTCGGGAGTGATAAGGCCGTATTCGGCGGAGAATATCGAGGCGGCGGAGCTCAGCGATATTGACACCACTCTTCAATACGCGGCGGCATGGCATAAAAACAGCGCGAACAGAGCGGCCGGATTGTTTGTTGACATAGTCAAGCAATACGCGGAGGGCGGCGAATATGGGTATTGATACGCTGAAGGATTGGATCAACGGCAGCGACAGCATCGTATTTTTCGGCGGCGCGGGCGTTTCGACCGCGAGCGGCATACCGGATTTCCGCGGCAAAAACGGACTCAACGGAAAATATAACGCGGAGCTGATTTTATCGCGCGGCTTTTTTGAAACGCGCACGGAGGAATTTTTCGATTTTTACCGCGCGCATATGCTCTATACAGACGCGAAGCCGAATATCGTACATTATTATCTCGCGGAGCTTGAGAGGAAGCGTAGGCTTAACACGGTAATAACACAAAATATCGACGGACTTCATACTAAGGCGGGAAGTAAAAAAGTACTTGAAATTCACGGCAGTATATACTATAATTACTGTATACGCTGCGGGAAAAGCCATGGCGTGGAAAAAATCAAAAACAGCACAGGCGTTCCGCGCTGTGAATGCGGCGGGATAATAAAGCCGGACGTGGTTTTGTACGGCGAGCCGCTCGATCAATACATGATCGATATGGCGCATGCATATGCGCAGGCGGCGGACGTGCTGATAATCGGCGGAACGTCGCTTAATGTCTACCCGGCGGCCGGGATTCTGGAAAGCTATATGGGCAAAAAGGCCGTAATAATAAACACGGAGGAAACCTCCGGCGACAAATACGCCGACCTTGTTATACGCGGCGATATCGCGGAGGTATTTAAGGAATTATGATGATAGAGAAATTTTATGAAAATCCCGATATACTTCATGTCGGAACGGAGGAGCCGAGGGCGTATTACATACCGTTTTCGCGCTCGGAGGATATAACGGACGACAGGACGAAATCGGACAGATATATCGACCTTGACGGGGAATGGGGCTTTCACTATTACGAAAGTGTGCACGATGTGTCGGATTTGGACGATACGCCGGATAAAATAACCGTGCCGTCGTGCTGGCAGACAAGCGGGTATGATCACCACCAGTACACAAACGTGCGCTACCCCATTCCGTATGAGCCGCCGTATGTGCCAAATCATAATCCGTGCGCGGTTTATTCGCGCTCATTTGCGCTTGAAAAAGCGGATGAGGAATATTATATAAATTTCGAAGGCGTGGATTCGTGCTTCTATTTGTGGATAAACGAAAGATTTATCGGCTACAGCCAGGTGTCGCATTCGACAAGTGAGTTTAATATAACCGACGCGCTTGTGAACGGGAAAAACGAGATCCGCGTGCTGAATCTGAAATGGTGCGACGGCACGTATCTTGAGGATCAGGATAAATTGCGCATGAGCGGTATTTTCCGCGATGTGTATATTCTGCGGCGCGAAAAAAATCACATTCGCGATTTCTTCATAAAGGCGGACGCGGACGGGAATCTTAAAATTGAAATGAACGGCGGCGGAAATGTCCACTGTACGCTGTATGATAACGGCGAAAAAATCACGGAATTTAAGCCGGGCGAAACGGTAAAGGCGGAAAACGCGAAAAAATGGACGGCGGAAACGCCGTATCTGTACGAGCTGATTATCGAAACGGACAGCGAGGCGATACGGCAGTATGTCGGCTTCAGGACGATAAGCATAGAAAATGGAGTGCTGCTTTTAAACGGCGCGGCGATAAATATAAAGGGCGTGAACCGCCACGACAGCGACCCTGTAACGGGGTATACGATTTCACAAAAGCAGCTTGTTACCGACCTGCGTCTTATGAAGGAGAGCAACATAAACGCGATACGCACGAGCCATTATCCAAACGCGCCGTGGGCGTATGAGCTGTACGACAAATACGGATTTTATATATGCGCCGAGGCGGATATAGAATCGCACGGTCAGGTGGATACCGGCAGGGGCGGCTATAACGAGGACGATTTTAACGGACTGGCGCACGATAAGCGCTTTGAAAAGGCGCATATGGACAGAGTACAGCGGTCGGTAACGCGCGATAAGAACCACCCGTCGGTTATTATCTGGTCGCCCGGAAACGAGGCGGGTTACGGCCCGAATTTTGAGAAGGCGTTAAGGTGGGTCAAGGAATACGACCCGACGCGCGTTACGCAGTATGAGAGCAGCGTGAGGGCGGAGCATGACAAAAGCTATGATTACGACTATTCGCCGCTCGATTTGTACAGCACGATGTACGCGTCGTGCGAATGGATCGACGAGTATTTCGCGGATCCCAAAAACACAAAGCCGTATATCCAATGCGAGTTCATTCACGCGATGGGCAACGGCCCGGGCGGAATAGAGGAATACATGGAGCGTTTCATAAAATACCCCGGCTGCGCGGGCGGATTCGTATGGGAATGGTGCGACCACGCGGTTTACGCCGGAGAGGAGAACGGGAAAAGGAAATACCTCTACGGTGGCGATTTCGGCGACAGAATAAACGACGGAAATTTCTGTATGGACGGGCTCGTGTACCCGGACAGAACGCCGCATACGGGACTTTTGGAATACAAAAA
>CANQYQ010000167.1 GCA_947628155.1 uncultured Clostridia bacterium | reverse complement strand
AAAGCGATAGAATATCTTGAACAAGCGCTTATATACCCGCATAACTTAGGCGAGGGCAAGCTTATCGGGAATCTCGACAACGACATTTATTACATGCTCGGCGGACTGTATGATGATAAGGATAGATCCGATCGGGCGTACAGGATGGCGGCGCGCGGCGAGTTTGATCTGACGTCGGCGATGTATTATAACGACCGGCCGCCGGAGATGATGTATTACGCGGCGAAGGCGATCGAGGCGCTCGGGGATAAGGAGGATGCGCAAAAACGGTTCGATATGTTTATTGAATACGCCGATAAGCATATGGACGACGATGTGAAGATAGACTACTTCGCGGTGTCGCTGCCGGATTTTCTGATATTCGAGGCGGATCTAAATAAGAAGAACCGCGTACACTGCCTGTATATGGCGTCGCTCGGATACATGGGCAAGGGAGATACGGAGAAAGCGAAGGAGTACGCGGAAAAAGGACTTGAGCTTGACCGCTGCCACGCCGGATTTGCCGAAATACTGCGGATCCGCTGACGATAATCAATTATGCGGCAAAAATACACGACGCCCGGCGGCATGAAGCCGCCGGGCATTTTTTATTGCAAACGGATTTCCCGAGCCCGAACAGGTAAAAAAAGCCGGTCTTGCAAAAACCGAAAATCCGCGATATAATGAACTTAATACAGAGCATGGGCGGTGAGGGAATGAAAATTGCGGTATGTGACGATGATCCTATGTGGATCATTCATATGGAGGAATACATTTCGCGCTTGAGGGACGATTATTCGGAAACGGAATATGACACCTACACATCCGGCGATTCGCTGCTGGAATATTATAAAACGCACGGGAATCAATATAACATCGTTATCCTCGATATTGAGATGAACGGCGTTTCCGGGATAGAAACGGCGCAGAAAATACGCGATATGGATTCGGAGGTGTGCATATTTTTTCTGACAAGTCACAGAGAATATGTATACGACTGCTTTAGACCGTCGCCGATGAATTTCTGGGTAAAACCGGTCGAATATGATGTTTTCCGCGCGGATATCGCGCGCGCGTACAAGCGTATAGAGGAATCGGACGCGTATTTGAAGGTTATCGAGAACCGCAGCCGGATAAGGATAAAATGCGCCGATATTATATACATCGAAAACAAAGACAGAAAATCACATATTTACACCGCCTCGCAGGTTTATACCGTCGGCGCACCGCTGGGCGAGCTTATGAGGGAGCTTGACAATAGCGTATTCGTGAGGGTTTATAAATCCTTTATAATAAACCTCAAATATGTTCACATCATCGAGGAAAGCGGTATAAGGCTTTACGGCTCCGACCGCGTAATACCGCTGAGCCGCACATATAAAAAAGAGCTTGAAAACAAATATATAAACTTTACCGAACGGGAGAATTTCTGATATGGATATATACGCTATTGCCGAATGGAGCACGGGCTTTGCTGCGGCGTTCACTCTTTATCTTCTATGTGAAACGTTTATGACCCGCCGTAAAAGCATAAAAAATTACATATACGCGTTAAGCGTCGTTGTATTGGGAGTTGTAATGGACATTATCAGCTCTATGTTTTCTATGTCTATAATAAATATTCTCGTGCAAACCCTATGGGGAATTATATATTCGTTTTTGTACGTCGGGAAAAAGACCCGCGTACTGCTCCCCGTGTTTAATATAATGCTCGCCACGCTTACCGAGGTATTTGTTTTCATTATAATGACCGTCATATTCAACGAAGACCCGAACGTGCTTATAAACTCCGGAAATATGCGCCTTATAGGTATCGCGGCGTCAAAAATTTTTCTTATCGCAATCGTCGTATACGCGCATTTGAAATACAGACACAACCCGGAGTTCGTGAACACCGGATATTGGCGGCTGTCCGCTATTTTATCCTGCATATCCATAATGATTATGTATACCCTGTTCGTGATAATACGCGAAAACCCGGGCATATTTATACGCGTTTTATCCGCCGTATGCTCCTTCGGAATGCTCATCGCGGTCGTGATAATTCTGCGGCTTTATGAAAACTCCTTCAAAAAGGATCTGCTTATCACGAAAAACGAAATGTCCACTCTCCGGCTGAAGGAGGAAATAAAGCATTATAACGATATAATGATGACTCAGGGGCAGGTCAAGAAGCTAAAGCATGATTTGGAAAACCATCTGCTCTCCATTGAAGCGATGATCAAAAAGGGCGAGTACGAAAAATGCCTTGAATATATCGACGCGCTGCGAAATAACACCGACCTCGGCGCGTCTTATATAGACACGGGAAACACCGTTCTCGACGCGCTTATAAGCGCGAAGAAAACGGAGGCGGAAAGGCTCGGCGTAAAATTCAATATGAATATACGCGTACCCAAAATGCTGCCCGTATCGGACGAGGACGAATGTGTAATATTCGGCAACGCGCTCGACAACGCCGTTGAGGCCGCGTCAAGGGCGCCCGGCGAAAAATACGTGAACCTCTCCTTGGCGGCCGACCGCGACAGGCTCATATGCAGGATAAGCAACTCATGCGAAGCCATACCCGACGCGCCGACCTCCAAAGACGATTTCCAAAATCACGGCATCGGCAAATACAATATGCGCGACGCGCTGAAAAAATACAACAGCGTATCGAGAGCGTCATATGAAAACGGCGAATACACGCTGTCAATTATTTTAATGGGTCTTGATATTCCCGAATGACCGAAAATGACAAAAAACCTGCCGAATTTGACAAAACGGTTGATGTTTAAATCAATATCATTTATCATAAAACTGCGGGATACGCAAAGAAAACGACATGTTATGCACAGTCGCGTCCGTAAGCGGATACTTTATGATATACTGTAACGGTAAAGCCCGCATCTTATTCGCGGCTCCTCCGCAATCGCGGACGGCGTGTTTTTATTTGCGCGCAAAAATCAGCGCGAGGGGAATAAAATCACAAAAGCAGCCGCGCTTAAGACGGCTGTTTTATCGGACAAAAGACATACTTGAAAGGGTGGTAACATGAAAAAATCAAAAATTTGCGCGTGCATACTCGCGGCAGCGGTATCCGGCTCAATAGGTGCGCACGCGGCTCAGGGCACGGAAATCCCGGCGGATATACAATGGATGCAGGCTGTGGGATTTTTACAGGGCGATACCGGCGGCGATCTGCGTCTCGACGATAAAATAACCCGCGCGGAGGCCGCGGCGCTTCTTATGCGCGCGCTCGGCGATGACACAAGCGGCGCGAAATCAACGTTTTCCGATATGCCGGAAAGCCACTGGGCGTACGGCTGTGTAAGCCGCGCGGTACAGCTCGGCATAATAAACGGATACCCCGACGGCACGTTCAAGCCGGAAAACACGGTGCTATTTGAGGAGCTTCTAAAAATGCTCGTCAGCGTATCCGACCCCGGCGCCGATTTGGCATATCCCGACGGATACATAGATAAAGCCACGGAAACGGGTCTTCTCGACGGCGTTGACGCGTCGGCCGGACAAGCATTGACGCGCGGATCGGCGGCGCGGATATTTATAAACGCGTTTGATATAACCCTCCCCGGAACCGGGAAAACGATACGCGATACATATCTTGAATACGCGGAAACGGACGACGGTCCGTACGGCGTATCGGGCAGCGTATATAGCGGCGCGGGCGTATCTTTTGACACGCCCACGGCGGGCGGCTCGGCTCCCGAAAGCTCGTCGGGCGGCTACGCGGGCGGAGGAAGCGCCTCGGGCGGTTCCTCGTCGGGCGGCGGAATGCCCGCCATGCCGATACCGGACGGACAGCATTTGCCGCCGCCCGACCCCGGGCAGCTCACCGCCGGATGCTGGAACGACCATGATAACTGGGATTTCTGGCGCGAACTTATGGCGAACGAAAAATATTACGAGCTCCAAAGCAAATGGGGTATTTCAACCGAACGCCGCGAAATCAAAGTCGTAACCGAAAACGGTGCTCCCGCGTGGGACGCCGAGGTGACGCTTACGGACGAAAGCGGTAATATTATATGGCAAAGCAGAACCGACAAGAACGGAACCGCCTACGTATTCACCGCGCCGCAAACAGATTACGGCGCAATGAGAATAACCGCGAAAACGGCGGACGGCGAATCGGCCGCCGATATGGGCGCGGAGCCTGTAACGCTCACGATCGCGGACGCGCCGGAGCCGGACGGACTTGATTTAATGCTTATGGTCGATACAACCGGCTCAATGGGCGACGAGCTTCGGTACCTTAAGGAGGAGCTCAAGGACGTGGTTCAGAAAATCGACACGCCCGTGCGCGTATCCTGTAACTTCTACCGCGACTTCGGCGACAGGTACATTGTCCGTCCGTTCGCGTTTACCGACGACATAGACCTTGCCGTGGAGCAGATCTCACGCCAGAGCGCGGCGGGCGGCGGCGACTATGAGGAGGCTGTGGATTTGGCGCTTATCGACGGAATAGAACAGCATGAGTGGTCGGATAACGCGAAGGCCCGGATAATGTTCCTCGTTCTCGATGCGCCGCCGCATTTCACAGACAAAATCGCGGCGAATATGCGCGCCATGGCAAAGGCGGCAAGCGAAAAGGGCATAAGAATAATCCCCGTAGCGTCAAGCGGCGTAAATAAAAGCACCGAGCTTTTACTCCGCACCATGGCGATTGCCACAAACGGAGAATATATATTCCTCACCGACGACAGCGGCATCGGTTTCTCACATATCGAACCGACAATCGGACAATACGAAGTGGAATATCTGAATGATTTACTGCTTTCGGTGATAAAGGATTATATCGGACAGGAATAAATAACGGAGGAATGACATGCAAAAAAACGCGGCGTTATTGACCGTGGCAGCTTCTTTTTCGGTTTCACGCTGTTAAATTGCCGATTCACGCTGTTTCGTGTGCACAAGTGAATTTTTGTGATAGAATAATTAACAAGTAAAAAATATATCGGAGGAAAAGCTATGAAAAAACAAATCACAGCATTATTGACAGCAATCTCAATATCCTTGCCGTTCGGCGCTGCATTTGTTGCGGAAAATATTTCCGTAACGGCAGCTTCAAGCGACGCGCGGCAGATGGAGTATCTCGACCGAGGCACGGTCGCGGTCAAGGTAAACGGCGGAGTATATCTATCGTGGCGGCTGCTCGGCACGGAAAACTATGATACCGCGTTTGACGTGTACCGCGACGGCGAGCTTATACACACCGT
>CANQYQ010000166.1 GCA_947628155.1 uncultured Clostridia bacterium | reverse complement strand
TCTTGACGCGCTCGGCGCGAAGGAGGCGATTATCGGCATAAAGGGCAAAAATATGCACCTGCTCGATTCGAAAATCGCCGCGTCCTTAGCTGGTACGCGCGTTTCGATACACGAAATACCCGATATCTACCCGGCGGGCGACGAGGTCGTGCTGACCTATGAAACGACTGGAAAAATCATTCCGGAGGGCGCGATCCCCGTTATGGTCGGCGTTATGGTAATAAACGTTGAGACGGTTTATAATATTTATAAGGCGGTCACAAGCGGTCAGCCTGTGGTGGATAAATATATCACAATCGGCGGCGACACGGCGGAGGATATAACGATAAAAGCGCCGGTCGGCATGAAGATCCGCGAGCTTTTGGAAACGGCGGGCTTCGGTGATTTGGACGGTAAAACGGTCATAAACGGCGGCCCGATGATGGGCAAAATCGTTGATTTGGAAAACGGTACCGTTACGAAAACCACCAAGGGTCTGCTGATTTTCCCGACGACACATTCTATTGTTCAGCGAAAATTAAGACCGATGCGCATGATTTTAAAACGCGCGTCGGCCGCATGCTGTAACTGCACGATGTGCTCGGATATGTGTCCGCGAAATCTTTTGGGATATTCGCTCAACGTCCATAAGACGATACGCGCCGCGTCGCACAGCGAGGTCATGGACACGGAGGCGTTTTTGCAGTCGTCATTATGCTGCGGCTGCGGGGTATGCACGGTAATCGCGTGCCAGCAGGATCTCGACCCGCAGGCGGTTTCCATGGAGGTCAAAGGACTTTTGGGCAAGCACGGCCTAAAGCGGCAGAATAACAAAGCGCCGGAGCACGTAAAGCCTGAGCGCGCGTCGCGGCTCGTATCGTCGTCGGTGCTGATAGACCGCTTAGGCATCAGAAAATATGTTAAGGACAAGGTAGAAAGACGCTATACGGAATTTAATCCGTCGGCGGTGTACATAGAATTAAAGCAGCACGTCGGAAAGCCGGCGAGCGCAACTGTAAAGGTGGGCGGCAAAGTTTCCGTCGGAGACGTTGTCGCGGCGACTGCCTATGAGGATTTAGGCACAACAATGCATGCGAGCATAAACGGAACTGTCGCGGAAATAACCGACAGGTACGTGAAAATCGTGAGATAAGGAGGCGCGTAAAATATGAATTCCATAGGCCTGGTTGAGGTAAAAAACGTATCAAAGGGCATAGTCGTAACCGATGAAATGCTCAAAAGCGCGGGCGTTACGCTCATATCGTCCGGTTCGGTTTGCCCGGGTAAATTCGTGACGATAGTCGGCGGCGAGCTCGCCGCGATTCATGCGGCGGTTGACCGCGCGGTGCTTATCGCGGAGGATGCGCTGATTGATAAATTTGTTATAGGCAACCTCGGGAACAAGGTTTTCGAGGCAATATGCGGCACTGCCGAGATCACGGAAAAGAAAGCGTTTGGAATAATCGAAACGTTTACGGCGGCAAGCGCTATTGAGGCGGCCGATGCGGCGGTAAAATCCGGCGATATCGAGCTTATCGAGGTACGCGTCGCGCGCGGCATGGCGGGCAAATGCTTCGCGTCCATGACGGGCGATGTCGCGGATGTTCGCGCGGCGGTCGACGCGGGCGCGAGAATAGCCGCGGCCTCGGGTGTGCTGATTAATACCGAGGTAATCGCGAATCCCCACCCCGAATTGTGGGAAGCGGTACTGTAAAATTAAAAATATTACGGTATGGAGCAAACAGCCCCATACCGTTTTTTTTCTTCTTGTAAAATAACGCGGCATGGTAATGACCCTGTGCTGCTTTTTTATACTAAAGGTACACGTACTCGCCGCTTTGCCGAAGCAAGCTTTGCGGAACTTGCTTCCGTATAAATACGAAAACTTCGCCGCTGCACTGCTTCTCCTCTATTTTATTGAATAACTAAAATTTCTCATTGAATTATTAATAACTTATATAAAAAAATTACATAATATTACCAGTAAATTTGGGAATTGTTCCTATATGAGGCTGTTGATATTTTTATGTAAAAAAACATATTGTTCGACGTTCCGTAGGTTTAAAAATATAAAGAAAAAGGAGGAAAACAAACGGGCATTTGAAAAAAGTCGGCGCGGCTGCCGCAGCTGTCGGAGTTGCCGCTGTCGCGGTCACATTTGTCATAATTTCTAATGGGCGGAACGCCCGTGCCGATGTCGGCGGGAGAAACGTATACGGCTTTCCGGCGAGCATCGCGGACGGCGCGGAGAACACGGAGCCGGTTCTTGCTTTAAACGGTCACGAGGATCTCGTAAAATCGTATACATACACGAAGCATCAGCACTCTCCCGGCATTTACCTCATAAGCACAGTTGCATGGGAAAAGCTCACTCCCGAACAGCAGCATTTGAGAGACTCTTTCACGAAAACGAACGACAACATCAAGTCGTAATACGACCGACCGCATTATGACCGAGGCTATCGAGGAGGCGAAGCAGCACGGCGATTTACTACGACATGGACAAGAATCGAATCGGTAAAGCCGATACAGGAGGATTTCGTGGCGCAGGACGATGAGTGCAAGGCGCTGTTTGAGGACATTGAAAGCTTTAAATACAGAGGGGGCGAAGGATGATTAAGGTATTGAATAAAATAATCGAGGTAATCATCGCGGTACTGATTGTACTGATGGTTCTCGTCAGCTTCCGGCAGATTTTCATAAGATTTGTTCCGAATAACGCGGCGGACTGGACAGAGAAATTTCTGCGTTATTCTCTTATCTGGCTGACGATGCTCGGATTTCCGTATGAGCACGGAAAGAAGTCAGCATATAGCGATTGAGTTTATCACAAGCAAATTTTCAAAAAAAAAGCGGGACTGCCGAGCTGAATAAAAGTGGAAGGAGAGGGAACAGACTTTAAAATCAAAGCAGTCGATCAGCTCGTCGGCAATAACAGATCCGCTCATATACAGCAAAAGCTTGATCATATGCTCAAAAGGTAATTTTCTTGTTCTTGAGAAATCGGAGGAAGGGTTTTTAGAAAAAGCCGGGACATATCGGATACTTTTCGAATAGAATTGAGCAAAGAAGATTTGACGGCATTAACAGAGTTATTGATTTGTTTCATAAAGATGAGCCTCATTGTAATCAAACCGAAATATATTACTAATTACAAGGCTCGCACAGCTTTATAAATTTGTCAAGTAAATTTTTGATATTTTATTTAAATTTTTTGTTACAAAAAAAGAACCAACGCCTTTTTTGTCTTGGCTCTTTTTCCCTCATCTTATCTTAATGACATTGGCGGGGACCCGTCCATTTTTCTTTGTTGCACAATTACTGCTGACGAACTTTTGACAACTTTTATTGCGCTTTTCGGCGTTTTTTAATGTCGTTCACTGTAAATTCAAAGGTACGAAAAAACCGCATAAATACATAGTTTCCAAGCATTTACGCGGTTTTTGGAAATGGTCGGAGTGACGGGACTTGAACCCACGGCCCCTAGACCCCCAGTCAACTTGCCTAATGATTAACTAATATTTTTTTAAATTATCGAACATTAAATAAATTTAACATAAATCGCACAACCAAGCCGATTTAGGCTTTATTTTTTTGTCAAAACAGCTACAAATCATATGTGGAGCGAATAATGTTCAAGTATGATTTTGTGATGATTTTGGTGGTAAAATGGTGGTAAACTATCACTAGACTATAAACTATGTATTTCTGAATCGTAAAAAAATTCGGGTTATCGCATAATGCAATTTCTTTGCCGCCGCTAATGATTGCATACATATTTCTACCTCCTGACTTTGATATTCAAAGCGTCTGCCAGTCGCCGAAGTTCGCCGGTATCCGCTCTGAAAAAATCTTCATTGAATAAAATCATATCTGTATCTTGTCTTAGAAATCGATTCCAGTTCCGTATAAGCATTATCCGTTCTGCCTCTGAAAAACGGTACGCATGTCCGTTATTGCGCGGAGCATACGCGATGGCGTATGTAAGCTTCCCGCGCTCCAACCCCTGTCCATCATCGTTAATGGCAAAATGCAGCTTCGCATTTTCACTTGTGGCAAAGCATATGAGGTCACCGTCGGGACTGCAGATCATACCGTTGTTATCCGATGTGACTTTTGTCCCGTATGGTAGATTCAGACGCTTTCCCGCTGCGGAAGGTTTTTTAAATCGGCGATGTACTATATATTCCATACGGCGCCTCCGTTACGTTATAGCAAAGCATGGTGCAAACCCATACGAATCATACCCGATACGGGCGCCTGTACCGCCGCTTGCCGTAATGGCGCAGAACGTTTTGGTATTACCTGAGACGGCTGTCCCATTCCATGTTCTCGTCCACCAATCGCAGGCGGTACTTGTACTGCTATGCTTATATTTGATTTTTGAGTTGCCGTTTGAATAATAGGTGTATTGCTTTTGGTAATCGGCTTCATTTTGCACATTGGCATTGTTGACGCCGCTGATCGAGCCGCATATTTCATATGCGGATAACAGCCAAATTTTATCCATTGTTGCGGTTACTCCGTTGTCGCCGGAATTGTAGGTGTACTTTACACACGGCGCAATAACATTTTGCCATTCATTGGGCAGCGCATTGTAAAATTGTGTGCAGATTGTATCTCGGATATAGCTGTTTCGCCAATCGGTGACAGATGATGAGCCTACGCCATGTACAAAACGCGCACTGTTTGAGGTTTGAAACATGCCGCTGTAACCACTGTCTGTAAACGCAATACTTGTTCCTCCGCCGGTTTTGCCAAATTGAAAGTGTATACTATGCCCACACTCTAATGTGGGGTTGTGGTTAAATCCGATAATAACGGCATAATATATACCATTCAACGATACTCCGCCAACCGTACCGGAAAGATTTATACCGACCTTATCTCCAACACTCCAAAAATTTGCGCCCAAACTATGTGTGGCGGCTATTCGTATAGTTTCCGGAGCGTTATTTGAAAGAGTGCTGTCGGGGAGTTTGCCGCCGAATAATTCCTCTAACGTGGATTCCGCCTCCCATGGCTCGCCTGTGATCTGCCAGTATGTACCGTCATAAACAAAGTCGTACACAATATTTGCCTTGAGCATTCCGGATGAGATATAGGCGTTATTGTACCGCATATATGCCGCGCCGGTGGAATTTACGTTAAGTGTCGGGCTGCTGGCCGTATTTGCGTATGTAAATTTTACATAGCAGTGTGAACCCGTAGCTCGTTTAAAGTTG
>CANQYQ010000165.1 GCA_947628155.1 uncultured Clostridia bacterium | reverse complement strand
AGCCGAAACCGGCATGAACACTGGATAAAACGTGGTTGCGGGGGAAGGATTTGAACCAACGACCTTCGGGTTATGAGCCCGACGAGCTACCAGCTGCTCTACCCCGCGATATACATTATCCTTAACGTGTTGCTATTATAACACAGGTTTATATAAATGTCAAGCGCTGTTTTAAATATTTTCATAAAATCCCGCGGCAAAATCGATTCAAGTCTCGAAATTTACAAAAGGTATTGTAAACTATGGATTTTAGTTGTATAATATTACTATACTGTTTAATAGGTTTACAAAGGAGATTACCATGTTTTCACAAATAAACACATGCGGATTAACGGGCATAGACGGTTTCGGGGTATCGGTACAGACCGACATATCGAACGGAATGCCAGCATTTGAGATAGTCGGGTTGCCGGACGCATCGGTCAAAGAGGCGAAGGAGCGCGTCAAGGCGGCGATTAAGAACACGTCTTTCCGCTTCCCCGCGAAACGCGTCATTATAAATCTCGCTCCCGCATCCCAGAAAAAGGGTGGGGCGGGCTACGATTTGCCGATAGCGGTGTCGATACTCGCCGCAACGGAGCAGATCATGATCGAAGACGCCGATGAAACCGCGTTTATAGGCGAAATGTCGCTGGACGGTTCCGTGAATGGCATTGATGGAATACTGCCGATGGTTATATACGCGTATAAAAACGGATGTAAAAATATTTTTGTGCCGAAGGACAACGCCAACGAAGCGGCGGTAATAGACGGCGTGAATATATATCCTGTCGCGTCGCTTAAGGATGTATGCGCCCATTTCGCCGGTATCACGCGGATCGCGCCGCATAGAGTCGATCTGAAAAACTATTTTTCGCACCGCGGCGAATCGATGTACGATTTCAAGGACGTCAAAGGGCATGAGAACGTTAAGCGCGCGTTAGAAATCGCGGCCGCGGGGAACCATAATGTCCTTCTCATCGGTTCACCCGGGACGGGAAAAACCATGCTTGCGCAGCGCATGCCCGGGATATTGCCCAATCTGACATTTGATGAATCGCTTGAGGTTACGAAAGTCCATTCAATTGCCGGGACTCTTCCGAAGGGGATGCCGCTTATTATGAACCGCCCGTTTCGTTCCCCGCATCATACCATATCCGCCGTTGGGCTTACCGGCGGCGGCATGTTCCCGAAACCGGGGGAATTATCGCTGGCGCATAACGGCGTACTCTTTATGGACGAGCTGCCGGAATTTCACCGCGATGTACTGGAGGTGCTGCGTCAGCCGCTCGAGGACGGCAAGGTTACAATATCCCGCGCAAACGCGACGCTTACATATCCATGTAATATCATGCTTATCGCGAGCATGAACCCGTGCCGGTGCGGATATCTGGGCGACCGCCGCCGTCAATGCACCTGTACTCCGGCGCAGATAAACCAATACCGGCGCAAAATTTCCGGCCCGCTGCTCGACCGCATCGATATACAGATCGAAGTTCCGAGCATTGAATACAACGATTTGACATCGCGCGCCAAAACGGAAACGAGCGCGGAGATCAAGAAACGCGTTAACCGCGCCCGCGAAATTCAGCTCGAACGCTATAAGGATAAAAATATTTATTCCAACTCTCAGCTTACGGCGGGTATGCTGCAGGAATACTGCCGGTTAAACGACGAGGACAACGAAATGCTCAGGGTGGCGTTTGAGTCTCTCGGACTGAGCGCAAGAGCGCACAGCCGAATACTCAAGGTCGCGCGAACTATCGCCGATCTTGACGGAAATGAGAATATTACGTCGGATCATATAGCCGAGGCGATACAATACAGGAGTCTGGACAGGAAATATTTTGAGTAACGGAGAAAATACATGATACCTGTAAGTACGGGAGAGGAATATATTATTCATATTGACAGTGTCGCGGCACGCGGCAGCGGGGTTGGGCGCGTGAACGGATTTACGGTATTTGTGCCGCATGCGGCCGGAGGCGATATTGCGCGCGTACGTATAACGCGAGCGAAAAAGAGCTTTGCGGAGGGTGAATTGATCGAGCTTCTTGAGCCGTCGCCCGACCGCGTTGTTCCGGACTGCCCGCATTATCCCGCGTGCGGCGGATGCGGCCTGCGTCATGTCTCATACGCGGCGCAGCTTGAGTACAAGCGCGGGATCGTCGAAAACGCGATGCGCAGAATCGGCGGATTTACGGATTTTTCGCTCGGCGAAATTATCGCGGCGGATAATACGAGCAATTACCGCAACAAAGCCGTGTTCCGCGCCGGTTATAATAAGGGGCGCGTGGTTTTCGGATTTAATTCGGCCAAAACCCATAACGCGGTACCGGCGGACGGATGTCTTATATGCGGCGCGGGATTTACCGAAATCGCGGCGGCCGCGGCCGGTTACGCGCGTGAAAATAACGTGAGCGTATTCGACGGACGGCGCGGAATTTTAAAAAGCCTGTTTGTGCGGTCAAGCCGTAAAACGGGGAAGATCGCCGTAGTAATATCAGTGAACGCGGCCGAGCTGCCGCGTGAGGACGAGCTTGTGAGAGCGATATTGTCCGCGTCGGGTGCCGTTTCCGGGATAATGCTTGAACATGGCGGCAAAACGCGTGTTTTGTACGGTGAGGAAACACTGACGGAGGAAATTCTCGGCATAGATTTTACGGTATCGCCGCAGTCATTTTTACAGGTCAACCCGGAGCAGACGGCAAAGCTTTACGGAAAGGCGCTGGAATTTGCCGATATACGTCCCGAAGATAAGGTGATGGATTTATACTGCGGCATAGGCACGCTGACGCTTATCGCGGCGAAAACGGCGAAGTACGTGACAGGTGTGGAAAAGTCGGTTCGCGCGATACAAGACGCGCGGAAAAACGCGGAAATAAACGGAATAGAAAACGCGGAGTTTTTCGCGGCCGGCGCGGAGGAAATCGTCCCCGGATTGATAAGCCGCGGTGAAAAACCCGATATAGTCATGCTTGACCCGCCTCGCGCGGGAAGCGACGCGAAAACGCTGTCGGCGATATGCGCTGCCGAGCCGGACAAAATCGTATATGTATCCTGCGACAGCGCGTCACTTGCACGGGATTTGAGGTTCATATGCGAAAGAGGTTATTCTGTTAAGGCGTCGGCCGCCGTGGACATGTTTCCGCATACCGCGCACATTGAGACGGTATGCTTATTGTCCAAACTCAATGTCAACCAACATATTGAGGTTGAACTCACCATGGACGAGATGGATTTGACCGCCGCCGAGAAGAAAGCCGGCTATGAGGAAATCAAGGCGTATGTGCTGGAGAAATTCGGGATGAAAGTCAGCCACCTATATATCGCGCAGGTTAAGCGGAAGTGCGGAATTATCGAGAGAGAAAATTACAATAAGCCGAAGTCAGAGGATTCCCGACGGGCACAATGTCAGCCGGAGAAAGAGGCGTCAATCATGGAGGCTTTGAAGCATTTTGGGATGATTTGATAGCAGTATTTGACAAAGATCACGATTTCGAGTTTGTTGCTTGACTTGGCAACAAATCCTGCAACTCATTACTACAGGCATTTAGTGATATTGAAATAGATTTCATGGAGGGAATAAGCATGGCTAATCAAAGTTGTAAAATATGGTTGGTCACAAAAGAATTAAATTTAAATCTATAGAGTGATTCGCGAAATTGACAAGACCTATTATGAGAAAATGATAGAAGGGATTATCATATATGGAATACGTATTAATTGGTATTTGCGTCATTGCGATTATAGCTGTTGGTGTTGCGCCGTACTTGAAAAACAAATATAAAGAAAAGATATCAAAAAGACAATTAAACCTTGTTAAAAACGGTCCATCACAAAGTGAACTTTTGAAAACAAATTCTCCAAATGAATTAATAATTCAAATGGAGATACTTCCGGCTGACACTATAGAGGACGAGTCAAGACTTGTGGAGATAACAAATAGTAAAGTATTGGCTCGTTTAAAAACCTTATTACAGGATTAACTCAAGTTATTAATGCAGTTAATAATGTTGCGCAAGCAACGAAGGCTATTGGAGAAGTGCTCTATAGAGCTATTATTCCTGCAAGAGCAAAACTGACTGATTCCAAAGCAATGGCAGGCGCTGTGCGCGGTATCTATCATGGTGCTAAAGGAATTAAAGGTCATGCTAATCTTGTTGCTGTTGAAGCTCAAAAAGGAACTTCTGTAGCCGCAAATACAGTAGCAGCTACAATGGGTATAGCGTCTATGGTGGTTGGTCAGTATTATATGACACAAATCAATGCAGAACTGAACGTAATCAGTGATGGGATTTCTCAAATACAAAATTTTCAGGACAATGAATATCGAAGTAGAGTATTCTCGCTCATTGCGCATGTAAAGAAAATTGCTGACTTTCAGATTGAAATATTAGAGAATGAGGAGCTTCGTTTATCAAAAATATCGCAGTTGGATAGTTTGGAAGAAGAATGTACACAGCCTCTGGGGCAGGCTAATCTTACACTGACTGGTTGTGCAGATAAAAACAGTCTGGATTATGAAGAATATGAAAACGCATTAGTGAATGTCCAGAATTGGTTTATGTACCAAAAATCATTGCTTGATGTTTTATATAAAATATCAGATTTAAGATATACCTTGCATCTCGGAGCAGTTTCGAGAGAGCAATGTATTGCGTTACTTCCTACATACACCAAACAAGTATCAGACACACAGGATCGACTTGCAGCTTGGCATAGCAGTGCTGTAGAGAGATTAGGTATTGAAATAGAAGAAAATCGCAGAAAAAGAGCGGGATTTGATAGAGCAATTCATTACATCCCGGGTTTGTTTAATGATGATTTGAACTTCCGTGGAATGGAGGAGAAAACCGCAAATATGATTACAGAACAAAAAAACGGACATGAAAATTGCCATCAGATGAATACATCAGAATTGTATTCTGATAACGTTCAAATTATTTCAAAAGATGGAAAGTTATATTATTTGCCAGAAATAAAAGATGAGAAAAAAACGCTTTCCCACTCATAGTGGTTGAGAGGGTTTCGTATATCTATGGTCATTAGTCTTAAATATAAATTATGGTTCCGGATTTGAGTTCCACTGTAGTGGTCTTCCTGAACAATTATCTTTTTAAGCTAACGTTTAATCAAGGCTCCGTTGAAAGGTAAAGGCAGACAAACGTACATTTATACAGTGAGCTTACAAATGTTGCACATAATTTGATCTTGCAATATTTCTTAATTACAAAAAAGGAATATTATTAAAAAGATTTTTAATGAATTGTATATAAATCAATGATGTGAAACACTTTTCTTAAAAAATAAGATTATGCTCCCTTGTGATACAATATTTTACAGA
>CANQYQ010000164.1 GCA_947628155.1 uncultured Clostridia bacterium | reverse complement strand
TCAACACGATCCTTTCGGACGGAGATTTCAACCCGCAGGCGGCGCTGTCATGGATGGCGCGCAACGGCAAGGTCGCGAAGCATGATAAGGGCAGAAGGGATATGCTGCTGCGGTTTAACGGCGGACGCGCAAGGTGCGTGTGCATTTACGCCGACGATAGTGAGGATTTTGAGGATCTTCCCGAGATTGATTATGACAGTCTGCCGTTTGAATGATGTGTCACCATGTCACCAATGTCACCACCGTTTTTGGCATGTGTATAGAAACATATTTTTACTGATTTTTACGGTGTAAAAAAAACTGCTATATAGTAAAATTTCCATTCGGTGACTTGGTGACATGTATCGAAAAACGGCGTAACAATGCGGTTCGTGGCTGTCACCAATCCAAAAACAAGAATGGTGATGTGGTGACGGAAAGGAAAAATAAATGGAATTATACGATTATCAAAAACGCGCGCTTGAATTGACGCGCGGGAAGAATAACGCGGCGTATTATTACGATATGGGTCTGGGCAAGACGTTTATCGGGAGCGAGAAGATGATGGAATACAGCCGTCCGGTGAATCTGGTCGTGTGTCAGAAGTCGAAGGTCACGGACTGGTGCGAGCATTTCAAAGAGCATTACGGCGATAACTGCACCGCGTATGATTTGACGAAGAAAAAGGAGCACGACCGATTCTTTACAACGGCAAGGAGCGGCTGGGCGCATTATCGAAAAATTATCGGGGTCATAAATTACGAGCTTGCCTGCCGTCGGCCGGAGCTTAGGAAGCTTAATAACTTCACGCTTATGCTTGACGAAAGCTCGATGATAAAAAACGATACGGCGAAGCGCACGAAATTTATATTATCGCTGAAGCCGTCGCATACGATACTGTTATCCGGTACACCGACCGACGGGAAATATGAATATCTGTACTCACAGTTGCGGCTTTTGGGGTGGAAGATCACGAAAACGGAATATTACCGCCGGTACATAAATACCGAACTGCGCTGCTATGGCGGTCCGCTGGTAAGAGTGGTCACGGGGTACAGAAACGTGGACGATTTAAAGGCGAAATTAGCCGAATACGGCGCAGTATTCGCAAAGGCGGACGAGGTTATAACGCTGCCGGGCAAGACGTTTATTTACGAGTACACGGACGCTCCGAAGGAGTACCGCAAATTCATGAAGGATCGAGCCATCACGATCGGCGATACGGAGCTTGTCGGCGATACGCCGCTGTCAAAACGGCTGTACGCGAGAATGCTTTACGGGGCGTACTGTAAGGATAAGTTGAACAGATTAGCCGATTTACTTAACTCCACATCGGATCGGGTGATAATATTTTACAGCTTCAACGCGGAACTTGACGCGATAAAAAGTATCATTCCGAAGGAGCGCCCTGTAAGCGTGATAAACGGGGAAACAAAGGATTTGACGGCGTATGAAAACAACAGCGATTCCGTAACGCTTGTGCAGTATCAGGCGGGAGCTATGGGCCTGAATCTGCAGAAGGCGAACAGAGTCATATATTTCACGCTGCCGGAGCGGTCGGAGCTTTACGAGCAGTCGAAGGCGAGAATTTGCAGGATAGGTCAGAGCAGACAGTGCTATTACCACGTGATGATGTGCCGTAACAGCGTTGAGGGAAAAATATACGCGTGTTTAAAAATGCGTAAGGATTATACGGACGAGCTTTTCAGGAGGGATTTTGATGGGTCAGGAGAAGAATTTCGAGAACCGGGTCAAGAAATGGTTGCGGGATAACGGCTGTTATGTCGTCAAATATTATGGCTGCGGAACGACAAGAGCAGGTGTGCCGGATCTGCTGGTGTGCGTGAACGGTAGGTTTGTGGCGGTGGAGCTTAAATCCGATGACGGCGTTGTATCACAGCTGCAGTATAGGCACATTCAGAGAATCATAGACAGCGGCGGCGACGCGCTGGTGCTTCGCCCGGGCGAGTTTGAAAAATTTAAGGCGTATATACGGAGGTTGATGAGATGACTATGACGGTTGGGGCGATAAAGAAATATGCCAATGACTGCGCGAACCGCGCTATCGCCGATGGCGACGATAAGGAGTCGAAACGGCTGAGCGAATCGCATAGAATGGGGGTTTTGAGCGACATGGAATTTGCCGCGATAGCGACGCTGACACAGGCGTACATACAGTGCCGTAACAGCGATATTTCCCGTAAGGAATGTGCGGATATACAGAAAAATACGCTGCAAAAATATGACGGGAGGTAATCGTTATGGAGCATGATAAAAGCAAATATGCGGACTGCAGATTCAGAAAATCGCCGGTGATGTGCTCAGCATTAAAGGATACATATTGCGATTATGAGGACTGCAATTTTTATAAGCCGAAATCGGCGGAGGCAGAGACGGAGGCGGCGCCGAAAAATAAATATAACGGGATAAGCGATGATAAAATCGCACAAATCCGTGAGCTGTACAAAAGCGGCATGAAGCAGATGGATATCGCAAAAGCCGTCGGTGCATCGATAATGACAGTATCGAAATATGTGAGAGGGATTTAAGGAGGCGTAAATATGACAAAGGCGGAGCTGGAGCAGTATCGGTCAATCGTGCGGGAGATAGACGAGGTTCGTGCGCGGCTTAACGCGGCGGCGGTGCATGATGTCGTGACGGGTTCAGACAGTGAATACCCGTATGTACAGCGGCATATGCGGATTGGCGGCGTGGAGCGGTCGGATACGAACGCGGGAGATATGGCTCTGCTTCGCCGGTTGGAGGGGCAGAAGGATAGGATAGAGGCGTTTATTGACGGCATACCCGACAGCGTGACACGGCGGATATTTCGGATGCGGTACATAGACGGAGATGTGCGACCGTCGTGGCAGTGGATCGCGTTTAAGATTGGGGTAAGCGGAGATGGGAGCACGGAACGAAAAAAAGTTGATAGATATTTAAAAGTTTCCCGAAATTCCCGAAAATAAGTGCTAAAATTTATACTAAGAGAGGTATAGGTATTTGCGGAAATACTGAGGGGCGCAATCGGCGCTAACTCCT
This sequence comes from uncultured Clostridia bacterium, assembly GCA_947628155.1. GTDB lineage: Bacteria > Bacillota > Clostridia > UBA1381 > UBA1381 > 12844. Next base: position 2,322 of record CANQYQ010000164.1, on the reverse strand, counting down.
TTCATATGGCGCGGGGGAATTTTTCCTATAGCGGTAGGTTTTAACCCGCGCCGAAACTTTGGAAATTATGAGATAGGTCCCGGCGCGCCTCTTTGCAATGCGTACCATGCCGGGGCCGAAGATTTTAATCGTGTCGGATTCGAGGCGGTTAACATGGTCGAAATCGACCAGTTTAAAATTAATGGTGAGCTGCAGAAATGAGGAAAAATGCAGCGGGACAGGGCGGGTAAACTTAAAAAGCGTATCGACAGTGGTGCGCTTTTTGTATACGGAGGTGAGGGAAATGAGAGGGAAGAAATACAGCGACGAGGTTAAGGAAAAGGCGTACATGATGTATGCGGTGTGCGGGAACATAGCGGAGGTAGCGAAGGCTCTTAAAGTACCCGCCAATACAATATCGGTGTGGCTGAAAAATAAAAAGTCTGACGAGTTTGACGAACTTCGAGCTAAAAAGAAGCGGGAATTTGTGGAGCAGTCGTCCGACATAATAGACAAGGCTATGACGCTGTTGGAGCGGCGCATAGACAGGGCGCTTGAAAAGGAGGCGGAGCTTGATATGGTGATAGACGCGATAGAGGATATGGGCAGCGATGAATTATCGCAGAAAACGAAGCAGCGGCTTATAGGCGCTATAGAGATGCTAAAAATTCAGGATATACGTTCGCTTACGACCGCGATCGGTACGCTGTATGACAAGCGGGCGCTCGCGAAGGGCGAGAGTACGGAGAATACGTCGGTCACGTTCAAGCTGCCGGAGGGGATCATGAAATATGCCGAATAGCGGATTGGAATTTGATTTATCGCAGATGTCGCAAAAGCAGGAGCGGTTTTTCATGTCGCGCAAGCGGTTCATCGGTTACGGCGGCGCGCGAGGCGGCGGAAAGTCGTGGGCGGTGCGGCATAAGGCTGTACTTCTGGCGATGAAGTATCCGGGGATAAAGATACTGATACTGCGGCGGACGTATCGGGATCTGGAGCGCAATCACGTAAGAGAGCTTGTGCCGATGCTAAAGGGCATTGCGAAATACTACGCGCAGGACAAATATTTCAGATTTGACAACGGAAGCATTATCGAGATGGGCTATTGCGCGGCGGAAAGCGACGTTTTGCAGTATCAGGGCGTGGAGTATGACGTTATATTCATAGACGAGGCGACGCAGTTCACATGGGAGATGTTCACGAAAATCTATCCGTCCGCGAGAGGCGCGAACGATTTTCCGCATAGGCTGTATTTGACGTTTAACCCGGGCGGCGTAGGTCATGAATGGGTCAAGCGTTTGTTTATCGTCAAGCGGTACATAGGCGACGAGGACCCGGACGAATATGATTTTATATTCGCGAACGTGTACGATAACAAGGTCTTACAGGAAAAGGACCCCGATTATGTGAAAATGCTTAACGCCCTGCCCGACGGCTTACGCGAGGCGTGGCGCGACGGTAACTGGAATATGCTCGCGGGGCGGTATTTTAAGGAGTTTGACTATAACATACACGTCATAGAGCCGTTTGAGATACCAAAGCACTGGACGCGGTACAGGGCGATAGACTACGGTCTTGACTGCCTGGCGTGTGTTTGGGCGGCGGTTGACGAGCTGGGTAATTATTATATCTACCGCGAATATGCCGAATCGGATAAGGTCATATCGGACGGCGCGAAGGATATAATCGCGCTAACGGGCGATGAGGAGATACGATATACAGCCGCGCCGCCCGATTTATGGGCGCGGTCGCAGGAGAGCGGCAAGGGCAAGGCGGATTTGTTTTACGAGGCGGGATTGATGCTTAACAAGAGCAATAACAACCGCGAAGCGGGCTGGCTTGCGATAAAAGAGGCTCTAAAGGTGTATGACGCGGGAATGTCTGACGGCGTTATGCTAAAGGAAAGCCGATTAAAGATATTTTCAAGCTGTACGAGGCTTATAGAGAATTTACCGGCATTGCAGTGCGACGAGAAAAAGCCTACGGACTTACGCCAATTTCTAAAGCACAACACCATAAAGACGTAAGTTTGATAAAGGGAAGAGTATAAAAAGGGGCTTGATATCGGCGAGTGTCTTTATCAGGCCCTTTTTGCGTATTTTTATGATAATTGAAAAGGAGACATGGCAAATGACCGAAAAAGAACTTATGAAGGCTATAAAGCCGTACCTTATAGACAGAAAGACATATGAGGCTTGTGTTAAACAGGAAAGTGTGATATAATTTGTATATAAGATGTTTTCGCTTAGGTTGAATTTTGTGTAGGAATTCAAGAAAGGTTTATAAATATGAGAATTGCTGTCATATCGGATACGCACGGATTACTTCGTCCGGAGGTTATTG
>CANQYQ010000163.1 GCA_947628155.1 uncultured Clostridia bacterium | reverse complement strand
AGACAATAAACAAAAAAATCATCCTGACAAATTCTGCGGTTGACAGTGCGGCGGTGGCGCAGGCAGACGATGCATTGACCATTGACAACACAAGTGATGAGGGAATCACCATTGAGTATAAAACCACACATTCTGGTACTACTGACGGCGCTGCGGAACAATCGGCATATGAAGAACATAGTATCACCTTTAGCGGGGGCATGGAAATACAAAACGGAGCTAAGTTAAATATTGTACCTGCACCCGGTAATTATGGTTGTGTTACTGCAAGGTTAAATTGTATATTTAACAGCGACCTTGTTGTGAAGGAAGGCGGAAAGCTTGATTTGCAGGGATTTGCTTTTTCTCAAAGAGCCAATGCAAAGCAAGAAACAGACTTCAATCAGAGTACGATATTTGAGTTTAACGATTCCTCCATGAGCATTGAAAACGGCGGAGAGGCTGTTCTTGATGGCACAGAGGTTAAAGGCGAAAATATGACTGATGATAAGCCGGTGATAGACAACAAAGGCTCACTGACAGTAAAGAAAAGCAATGATGGCACCGTTACATTAACAAAAGGCGCAACATCTGCCGTTAGCACAGACAACACCACCAATCCGGCGGTAAAATGCGAAGGCGAGAACGTAAGCATTACCATAACCGGCGGCAGCACGGTTCATAACGGCGCCCCGGACAGACACGCGGACGCGGTTGATTTAGCGCCGGGCACGAAGGTTAAGACTGAAGCCGGCACAACTGTAATCGGAGAAGAACCGGTAGGGGCTAAGGACGGTGCATACATCGACAATAACGGCAACCTTATTCTGCCCCACGGCGGTAAAAAGACGCCAACAGGCAGCGAGGAAGAGGAAGACATCCCGCCGAAGTCGCTTGAAACTCCCGACGGCACTGTATATACAGCGCCCGAAGGCGAAGAGTTTGCCCCCGAAAAAATCGCGTCAAGCATCGGTTTGTACTTTGTAAAACAAAGCGGCAGCAAATACGACATTGTGCTCCGCGCGGTCAGCGGCGACATTAACAAGTTCAACAGCGCGCAGTTTACGTTTGCGAACGCGGGCGATGTCGATTACGTAATCACGCCGAACGCGGAGGAAAATATCGCGCTTATCGACAACGGCAATGGTTCGTATGAGTTCAATTTCAACGGCAAGGACGGCATGGGAGACGGAGACAGACCCGATACCGCGCCGGAGATTAAGCTCGGAACAGTTGAGTTTACCGGCTACGGCAAGGTTGATTTCAGTGTAAATGAAGATCCGGCGCTCCCGAATCAGGCTCACGCGACCACGACGAATGACAGCCTTGTCACCGATTTCACCGATGAAAACGATCTGCTTATCGTAAACGGCGATAACATAACCGTCGGAGAGGATACATATCTCGGCAAAATCGCGGATACAATCGCGCCGGAGACGGTTCCGCTTACGATTGACGTAATATTCCCGAACACGGTCGATCCGCAGGCGGCGGGTTATACGAATATGACCGTATCGCTCCACAGCGCGCTTGATGACAAGCACAATATCGATGATATCAAGCTTGGTAGCGATAAAAGCGAACTTGGCGTTACCTATGAAGCTGCGGGCGCGGAAAATCCGTACGCGAAGTACACAACTGAGGCGGATGTTCTTACCGATACGCGTTACACGCTTACGTTCAAGGGCGGCGGTTACAGAACATACAGCGTTGACGTTGTGATCCCGAAGGATGCGGTCAGCGCGGCTGTTGAAGTATGGAACAATGCGATGGACGAAGCTAAGAGGACTGTTGTAACATACAAGTCGGAAGCGGAAGGTGAATCGAAACTATTAAAGTCCGCGACAGACGGCACGACCTTCCTCGCGGGCGATATCGACGACAGCAAGCTGGTTGACATCTACGACCTTTCCGCAGCTGTTGCGTACTTCGGCAAAACAGATATGGATTCGAAGATAACAGGTGAAGGCGCAGAAGCAACATACACCGACGCGGATTACATCCGCTACGACTTGAACCGCGACGGCAATATCGATTCGAAGGATATAGCCATGGTGCTTGTATCGTGGGGTAAATAATTAAAATACCGGCGCTTAATGCGCGGCAATAATTTTAACTTCATAGCTTTTTCTACAAAACAAACCCCCGCCTTTTACAGCGGCATGACATAAGACGGTATGATCAGTACCGGCAGACTCAAGGGATTATAAAAGAGCGTATCATTGCCGATACGCTCTTTTGTTGTTTGGTTTTTACGGCTTAAATTCACCACTCTCTCATCACGCCGTTTGCCGCCTAAATCCTCACTTCGTTTCTATAATCGACTGCTGCCAGATATGCTTATTACGCCATTCGGATGGGGAGGCGTTAAAATGGCGGCGGAAAACCTTATTGAAAACGCGGTAATCGGTATATCCCACGCTCTGTGCCGCGCCGGTTACGGAAATGTCGGTGTTTTTAAGGTATTGCGCCGCCGCGTTTATTTTTGCCGTGGTAAGATATTGCTGCGGACTTACACCGTTTCGCTCCTTGAACAGACGGCTCAGATAGCTGCGGTTTATTCCGATGTGCGCGGCAATATCGTTGACCGTAATTTTTTTATTGATATTATTCTTTATGTATTGCTCCGCCATAAGCACGTATTCATGCGTGTTTATCGGCGCGCCGCCGGACGGGCGTTCGTTAAGCGCGGCTAATATTCCCCAAAACCTTTCCATCGCGTTCTCAAACGATATTTGACCGGAGCCTACAAAGTCCTTGAGCCTTTGACCTATCTGTTTGCTGTCAAAATCGCGCAGTACGGGCGACTTAAACGGTGCGAGAATACGCTCGGACATGCTTCCGTTAAATTCTATCCATCTGTAAAGCCACGGATTTTCCAAATCCGCGCGATAGTACGCGAGGCTGTTGGGTTTAATTAAAAACATCTCACCCTTTCCGATTTTGTACTCGTCTTTCCCGACACGCAGTATTCCGCAGCCGGAATATACATAATGAATAATATAATTACTCCGCACGCACGGGCCGAAGCTGTATCCCGGTTTACATTGTTCTTCTCCGTACAATATGGGATACATGTCCGTCGGAACGTAGTTTGTGGCAAGATAATAATTTCTGAAAAAGAAATCCATAACATATCCTCCTTGTTTTTATATAATATCACATTTAAACACATATTGTCAACACAAGGGCATTGAATAACATGCGGAATTGTGATAAAATAATACAAATACATATTGCTTGGGGAGGGAATAATATGAAGTGCGGGCGTTTTATAAGCGTATGCCTCGCGGCGGCGGTCATGTCTTCATTTGCAATGATGCCTGCCGCGCATGCGGATTTATCGGACCCTGTTTTATGGTACGATTTTGAGGACGGAGCGAAGGACGTATCGGGCGGCGGTATGGACGGTACTGTTTACGGCGCGTCGATTGAAGCAAGCTCGGCGGTGTTTGACGGCGCGGACGATTATATCAAAATGCCCGACGGCATTTTAAAGGACGCCGACGCCGCGACGATCGCGATTTATCTCAAATCGGACATAGAAAAGCAGAATCAGTTTACATGGTGTATCGGAAACACAAGCACAACGGGATATATGTTCCTCAATACGTATAATCCCAATTCAAAGCTGCGCGCGGCAATCACGCTCGGCACATATACAAACGAAAGCGAGCTTGCCGCGGATAATTATGTAAAGGCGAACGAGTGGACGAGCATCATAGCGGTTTTTGACGGGGCTGATTCCGCGCTTTACCGCGACGGAGCGCTTGCCGCGTCGAACAGTATATCAATAAAACCGTCGGATTTGGGCGCGACAAAGGCGAATTATATCGCGAAATCGGTATACAATGACCCGTATTTCAAGGGAACGGTATCGGATTTCAGGATCTACGACAGAGCGCTGACGGCTGAGGAGGTAAAAATTTTGAGCGATGAGCAGAAAACCTCATATACGCGGACAGCTCCGAATATAACGGGCGCGTCGGGAGATGGGATAAAATCGTACGGCGTTGAGATAGACGCGGCGAAAAAAACAATTCTACTTCCGCTTGAGGTCGGAACGGACGTGGCGGCGATAGATCCCGAATTTACCTTTGAAGCGGACGCATCGGCAAAGCTTACGGGCGGAACATACGCGGACGGAGTTCTGACGGTGACGGACAAGGAAAACCCCGCTCTCACAGCGGAATGGAAAATAACGGCGGAGGAGCGCGGAAACGCTGTTCTCGACGGCTTTTACGCCGACCCGAATATAGCCGTGTTCGGCCGCAAATACTACATATACCCGACCACAGACGGCGGGAGCGGCTGGGACGCGCCGTATTTCAAATGCTTCTCATCGGACGACCTCGTGCATTGGAGGGACGAGGGAATTATTCTCGACCTTAAGGACGTCAGCTGGTCAAACGGCAAAAACGGCTGGGCGCCTACAGTCGCGGAGAAAAACGGCAAGTATTACTTTTATTACAGCGCGGCTCCGTCAAATAACGGCGCGAAGGATCTTGCCGTGGCGGTCGCCGACTCGCCTACGGGTCCGTTTGTTGACAAGGGCGTTATAGTAAAGGGCGGCTCGCTGTCGGGGCAGATGATAGACTCAGCGGTGTTTACGGACGACGACGGACAGTCGTATCTCTATTGGGGCAACGGCTCGATGTACGGCGCGAAGCTTTCTGACGATATGCTTTCGATCGACGGCGATATAAAAAAGCTGAATCCGGCAAACTTCCGCGAAGGCTCGTTTATGATCAAAAGAAACGGCGTTTACTACATGATGTGGTCGGACGACGATACGGGCAGCCCGAATTACAACGTGCGCTACGGCATTATGGACTCGCCCCTCGGCACGATAAAGGGCAACACGCGCATCCTCCACAGAAGCAATGCGCAGTCCGATATAATAAAGGGAACGGGACATCATTCGGTCATAAACATTCCCGGCACGGACGACTGGTACATATGCTATCACCGTTTCAACACCGCGCTTTACGGACATCAGGAAACGCAGAGCAGCGCGGCGGGGAACCATCGCGAGGTGTGCATCGACAAGCTGGAGTTTGACGAAAACGGCAACATAAAGCAGGTCATTCCGACGCTTAAGGGCATTACCGAGCCTGTGCTCCCCGTAAAGCGCTCGCTCGAAATAACGAAGGCGGACGTTAATAATGACATTCTGACATGGAACGTTTCGTCTGAGGGGCTTGATGGCGCGGATATTTACACCGCGCTGTACGACGGCGCGTTAAGGCTCATATGTATCGAAAAGAATAAACTCTCGGGCGAATTTGAAATCACAGCGGGTGAAAAATATACGCTCAAAGCGTTTGCGTGGGAAAAGAACGCGCAAAAACCGCTGTCGGATGCGGCTGTAAAATAGATCGGCGAATAAAAACGTATTAAAAAAATTACAATATCAGG
>CANQYQ010000162.1 GCA_947628155.1 uncultured Clostridia bacterium | reverse complement strand
ACGATCGGTTCCTTGATCATCATTCCGTCAATCGTGACCCACATAGAAGTATGAGCAACCGGCTTCCGGAACACCTTATTCGGGAAATCAATATTAATCGTAACTTTGCTCTTGGCCATCTCCTTTGTGCCTTCCGCCGGACCCAAGTCGGTCTCGTCTCCGTCGGGAATCCTCAACGTCTTTGTTCCCTCCGATCCGGACGAATATTTAGCTTCGGATTGATCGGCCGTGTAAATCTTGCCCCCGGTAATTGTCAGCTCATATGTGCCGTAAGCAAGGATTTCAACCGTTCCTATCTTTATACTTTCGGACGCCTCCGATATCGGTTCGCGAAGCGATATAGCATATCTGCCCTCACCCATAGGCGTCAAAACTTCGCCCTCCGGGGCTTTGACCTCGTAAGCATTCGACTGTTCGCCGTCAAGCGTCATTTTGAATGTCAGTTCCGCGGATTGGTAATCGGCAATGTATTTGCCTGCTCCTTCAGGGTGAAGCACTATATTGTAAACATAGCTTTCATCATTAACCCTGTCCAGCATGATGTTCGCTTGGTCGGCTATACTACCTATCAGATTATACGCCAGAGCGTATGTCGAGAACTTGTTCGCGTGAATGACAACATATTTGCCAATTTTTTCAAAGTATTCAGCTTCGCTTACCGGCCCTTTGGGAATTTCTTTTACTTCACCAACATCACCAACATCACTGTTTTTGTGATAACGATATACCTTCAGCGAACCTTCCACTATATTCTTTTCAAACGGAATGTATATGGAAACCGCTTTATCAATGTCATGTATTTCGGTATCACCGCTTTTAATTGTAACATCTATAAAATCCTTATTCGTTGTCTTGACAGCCTTTTCATCAATAGCACGCTGCGCAGGAACATCTATACTCTTTACAACACTCATCACTATATTTTCTTTTTTGCTCGTCGCCACATCGTCAAGACCGCGCACCGCGGCTTCGCTATATGTTGGATCGGTCGTCAATTTACTGCTGTACTCCGTGATGGTGATATCCTGTTCCACATCATGGCTCACCACCTCGACAAATACGGTCATCTTAGTAGTTCCGTCTTTAGTTACAATCATGTTATATATGCCGGGCTTAACATTGTAAATCGTGTATTCACCGTCATTAATTACGGCTTTATGCTCGCCGATTTTTATGGTAACTCCGGCTTTATCGCCTGTAATATTGCCGTGCACCTTATAAGTGCCTTGTTCGCGTTGTATTGCGTTAACGGTAATTGAACTTTCCGCGTCACTATAATTGTAGGTATCGTTCGGCGTAAATATCGCGTCGTAATCATATCTGCCCGGCCGAATCTGCTCGCTTATCTTTTTCCAGCTTAATTTGCCGTCGTCAACTTCCGGCAAATCAACCTGCGCAAGCGTTTTGGTTTCACCGGCCTCTAATTCGACAATAATCGGCTCTACCGTAGGGAACACCGGGTTCGCCTTTTCGATATTGACCGTGATATGTCCTCCATCGTTATCATTATGATTTTCATCGCCGAACACTTTATAAAAAACGATATGCTCTCCCGCATTGGTCTCCGTCGGCATGTCTGCTGAATACGCGGCGTCGCCGTCAACCTTGTACTTCAATGTACCGCCGGTAGCCTCGCCTTTATTTTCAAGAAGCTCTAACGGATTGCCTGTATACACAAGATCCGTCTTCGGTGCCGGTGTCACGGTGATCACCGAATCCGCCTTGGTGATATCCACCGTAACATTTGTCGGAGCATCCGCCGCTTGATAATACTTCGCATCCGCACCGTCTACGGTAACGCCCGTTATCGTAACGGGCTTGCCGTCACCCACGTTCTCGTTGTCAATCGTTCCTGTTCCCGTTAATGTTACACGGTCACCGAGAACTATAGCTCCCTCAGTCGGTGTAAGCTGTACATCAACATTCACTGTGCCGTTATATGCCCTGTTTGTCGCCGTAGCCGTATATGTAAGCGTTTTCTTATTCAGTGTGACGGTAATCTCGCCGCTCTTATTGCCGTTCAAATTCACACTGCCGCCGTACTCGGCTGTGATTCTGCCGCCCGCAGTCTCTATAGCGTTATAGTTCGTTTTATTAACAGTAACATTAAGCGTTGCCGTGCCTTCGCTCTTCGCCACATTGTCATTGTATGTCACAGTTGCCGTACCGAGCGTAGTATTGCCGGCTTTAAATTCTACCTGATCCAAGTCCGCCATAAGACTGATACCGTTGGTTTCACTTCTCTTTACTTCCGCTGTAAGCGTCAGAGTACCGCCGTATGTCACGCTGCCCTCCGGCTGCGGCGATACCTCAACCTTCGAATCGGCCGGGTCAATTGTAACCGAAACATTCTGTGCTGCAACATCATTATAATTTTCATCACCGACAACCTTGTAGTGGACTGTATATGTGTCTGCATTTGTTCCCTGTGGTATATTCGTAGAATAATCACTATTATTAAGCGAATACTGTAATGTACCGCCGGTTGTCGAGCCTCCCTCTACGAGGTCTTGCGCCGTGCCGGTATATTTCAAATTGGTCTTTGGGTTCGGTGCTGTGACAACCGGTGTTGCTTTTGCGATGGTCACCTCTGTGTCGTCCGATACATAATCATTATGACCTTCGCGCACAACTTTGACTTTAACCGTATACGTTCCCGCGTCGATAGCGGTAGCGCTTGCTCCATATGAATCGTTGCTCTTGCCCTGTTTTACAACATTATATGTAATAATGTCGTCGGATTCATTACCGCTCACTGTAACTAAAGCAAGCGGCAAACCCGTATATCTTAAATTGGCGTTGGCCGTCACTGTTATTCCGGTAATCGTCGCCTTTTCGACCGGGCCTGTCTCGGCGGACAGCGAACCGGTGTAATCTAAATTATCCGTTGATACGACAACCTGAATTGTTTTGCCTATATCCTCGGTTGTCAGCTTGTATGTCTTTCCGGTTGCGCCGGGAATATCGTCATAGCTGCCGCTGTCATTCGACCTCTGCCACTTATATGTAAAGTCAATATCGCTCGGCTCAACCTCTGTTGTAACCGCCGTAAGCATTTGACCGAACACCGCTTCACCGCCAATTGTCACCGTGCCGGTAATCTTTTTCGCTGTGAATGCCGGTACATTGACATCTGTTACCGCTGACGCGAACGCCTGTTTATCACCCTCGGCTACCGCTTTCTTGCGTACCTCGTATGTTTTATTCGGCTCAACCTCAATCTCTTCCCCTGTGCAGGCTATCCATTCTCCGCTGCCGCCTGTCTTTTCACGGTACTCCATTGCAGTCGTAGTGCCGGTAATCTTACCTTTACCGTCATGCGTTGTCGGAGCCACGCCCGTCGCATTCGGCTTCTCCGGCCGCGCGGGAACGGTCAATGACTGCGGTTCGCTGTCGATGGTGGTTTCATTGTTACCATTCTTAACGATTGACAGCGTTTTGCCCATATATTTTTCGGCTGGCATGGTTTCTTCTGCGTTATCTATGACCTCAGAAGGTTCCGAATCCGCCGTAATGGTATATTTCGCGTCCTTTGTAAATCCGGTTAGCGTTTCCGCCGTATAGTCAATCGTGATACTCGGCGTGAGTTCCTGCTTAGGTGAAAAAGCGTTGATTGTCAATGATTGTTCATCGCTCTTAAAGTTTAAACCCTCAACGGCCTTTACCCTAACTTCATAATTTCCCGGGTCAAGATTGTCAATCGTTGTGCCGGTTACACCTTGCCAAGCCTCTTGGTCGCCAGACTTCTTATATTCCATTGTATTGTTTACGCCGGTAATTCTGCCCTTGCCGCCTATCGTTGTCGGCTGAACCGCCGTCACTTTCGGCGCTGTCGGACGCGCGGGAACGGTCAATGTCTGCGGTGAGCTGTCGATGGTGGTTTCATTGTTACCATTCTTAACGATTGACAGCGTTTTACCCATATACTTTTCAGCCGCCATAGTTGCGTCTGCGGTGTCTATGACTTCCGGAGATTCCGAATCCGCCGTAATGGTATATTTCGCGTCCTTTGTAAATCCGTTTAGCGTTTCCGCCGTATAGTCAATCGTAATTTTGGGCTGTTCTTCGGGTATGCCCTTAAACTCGTTAATCGTAACGCTCGTTTCCTCACTCTTAAACGAGTTGTCCGTCGCCTTTACGCGAACACTGTATGTGCCCGGAACAAGATCGCCAATAGTGTCTCCTGTAACGGCTGTCCATTCTTTCGCGTCAGACTTCTTATATTCCATTGTATTGTCTACGCCGGTAATTCTTCCCTTGCCGCCTATCGTTGTCGGGTCAACAGCAGTTGCACTCGGCGTCGCCGGACGCGCGGGAACGGGCAATGACTGCGGTGAGCTGTCGGTATAATTCGCATCATCTCTCGCTTTTTTCACAATGCTTATGGTATTACCAATGTATTCTACTGCCGAAAGCTTGCCGCCCTCTGGCGAAACATTGCTATCATTGATTGCATATTCGCCGCTGTCAAAGCCGGTCAACTGCTCATTCGTATAATCAATTCCAATATTCGGCGTGTCCTCCGGCTTCGGATTGATTGTCACATTGATTGGGCCTGCGACAGTAGATTCTTCATACGTGTTCTTATGCTCATCGTCCGGCACAGCCTTGTAATACACCGTATAGTTTTTTGCTTCCGTACCCTTCGGGATATCATCGGTAAACTCACCTTCTTGGTTGAGACTATACTGCATTTTACAGCCTTCGGAGGCTTCGCCCGCCGTTACAAGCTCCTGCGGTTCGCCGGTGTATGTAAGGTTATTCGCCGTCGGAGGTGTTTTAACTGTCGCTTTTTCAACGGGGGTATCATTGAATGACAGCTTTAAGTGTTTATATTGATGCGTATCGTGTTTATTTTTTACACAAAGCCATACTTTATCTCCGTCACCAAAGGTAATCGTTGCTGTATTTGAAACAGTATTTGATCCTTGTGTTTGGGTACCGGTAACTTCGGTTTTCTCTGCACCTGGATCCCCCTCTTGTATCTCAAAAAGCATCGTTGTTTCGCTGAGAGTAACTTGTTCAATCACTATAGAAGCCGTAATTTCCTTTCCCGAACAACCTTTTATAAATGGTGTAATATTTACCCTTATACCGTTATTTTCATTTGTACCTTCATTACTATTGCCAAAATTGACCTGCAACTGAGCGTATTCCCAATCATCCCTAAAATCGCTACTCTCATTGCTGATAAAAGGCCGAGCCGTTGAATACGGCTTAACTTCTCCTTTTGACACTTCTGCTCCACCGGGAGTCGGAGTCGGATACTCTATAACATACATCTCTTCATTAACATTGTCCGTCGTTCCCTGAAACAGCAATTGTATCTCCTGCGTGCCCGCCGAAGCGGTTATCGGGAAGAAAACCGACGCAATCATAGAGAGTGCGCATATAATTGATATAAAACGTCTGTTC
>CANQYQ010000161.1 GCA_947628155.1 uncultured Clostridia bacterium | reverse complement strand
GTCGAGATATGTAAAATTATATTCCGCCTTTACATTCCCGTCCTCGTCCTCATATTCATGATATATACCCATATCGTCGCAGAATAAACCATGACCGCGTATGTGCTTAAAGCCGATTTCCTCCTGAACGAATTTCAATTGCTCAAAATATTCTCTGTGCAGCGCCAATCCCATGCGTCCCGTACCGACGCAAAAATCCACATTATTGCGGAACTCCTTAACAAAGCCGCCGCTATTGACTCTTACCGATATTTTTTCCATGATTACACACTCCTATTTTATATTATAGCTTAATATTATCATCGCTGTGTTATTCAGTCGATTAATAAATTAACAATTAATACCCGACATTTTAAAAATCGCAAAAAAGACCGAAACCTTCGGTCCTTCTTGTGTAGTTATCCGGCCTCAACCTCAAACCGGACAACCGGAAAAGAGAGATTTTTTTTATGAAAATATTTATCATGTATTTGTTTGTTTCTGGTATTATTATACCATATATTCCGCGCAAGTACATTACCAAATCACGGTAAAATGTTTGATTTTTTTAATCATCCGCGCACAAATTACAGCTGTATGCCCTTTAGCCGGCGTTGTCCGGCTCACGCGCCGCCCCTAAATCTCCCACACCGTGATTATTGATCATTTCGCAGCCGGGATAAATCACTAAAATTAATACAAAAACAAGGGACGCATCAAATGATGGGTCCCTTGTAAATCAATTGTGAATAACATTCACGCTTTTAAATTAATAGTCCGTTACACATATCAGCGACTTAGCGTTCTCATAATTCATTGTGATATATACCGTCGAATAGTTGATCGGGTCGGTGGTATAATCTATGATATCCTCCGCCACGCCGGAATATGCTTTCTTCTCCTTCTTACTGTATACGGTTATATCAAAATTATCTATCGGTATAAGCGTCATATCATCATAGCTCATCGACGCCGTCGGACGCTGCGTCGTGAAGTACGCATAGCCGTCGTCCTTGAAGTAGATGTAACCCAGGGCGGAATAATAGTAATCTCCGAACTTTCCGCTGCCCCTGTCAACGATAACGTTTGTAACCTCGCCGGACGAATCGGTATCAAAGCGGACAATATCGCCGCGCTTAATATCCTCGCCGTCGTTTGCCTCAACCGCATCATCGTAGATTTCCTGACTTTGTACCATATAGCTTTGCTCAGAGCCGTTCATATATACGCCAAAGCCCGGCACTGTTTCGCCATCGCTGTTTACTCCGCTGAATACGTCGGTAACAACATATCCCGTCTGGCTCCTCAGGTTGGTCGCGCCCGTGCCGTTCTTTACAAGAACCGCGTAATCGGCCGTGATTCCGTCCATAGTGGTCTTATACGCATAAACCCTGTACTGCTCGTTATAGCCGAGACTTGAAACATTTGTAGCCTCATAATCCTCATAGCCGGATTTTGAGTTTTCATCCGGAACGATGAATATGATTGTTTTGGGACTGAACGCGATCGACGCATAGCTTCCGTTTTCATCAACAAATGTTCTCGCGCTGTACTTATATGTATACTTTGCCTGCGAGTCATCCTTTACATACTTGTCGTTCAAGGTGTAGAGCGTGTTCTCGCCTTCTCTTTTGTCCGCGTCGGTCAGCGTTTCACGCTGTGCTCTCGCAAAGTCCACTCTGCGTACCGCTCCGGAACCGTTTGTCGTATATCTGAATATACGCTCCTGGGCCGTTGTACCCGAACCGCGCAGCGCGTTGATCTTACCGGTCTTATCACCGCTGCCGTATGTAACTCCGTCGATGATTATCGAATTAGCTATATTCGCCGTTATCATATCACCGTCGGAGGTCATGTACCGCATTTGCAGCGTTTCCCCGTCGTCCTGAATAAACGCGTTTACAAAATATCCGATGCTCATGCTTGTATCGCCTTCATCCTCGATATACACTATATCCCCGTTTATATCAAGATGCGCGGTTATGTCGGTGCTCACGTTCGGTCTTTCGTAATTTCTGTTAAGATATACATCCGAGAAAATATATTTAATACCGTCTACCGTTACATCCTCGTAGCTTGCCGAGTTGACCGTTCCGCTTATGGTCGAACGTACGATTCTGACAACTGTCTTGTCATTATTCGCCGACGCCGCTATATGAAGCACATCATCCTTGCGTATGTCGGCCAGCGAACCCTCCGAGCCGTCCGGCTTTATATAACTTACAGTGTCATCGGCGATTTCAAATGTGTACTTCTTATTGCTTATATCATACACATCGCCCGTAGCCTTATTTATCGAAGCGACCACAAACGTTTCGTAGCTTGTTATATCCGCGATGCTGTAGCGTCCGCTGTCCGAACCGACGAGTCTGACCGAACCGAGCTCAGGCGTCATCATCGAATCGTTATAATTTCCCGATACCGTCTGCCCGTTATATATAACCGTGAAATCTCTGTCGAGACGCGCCGTCTTCGTTCTGTTTCCTTCGTAATATTTGTATTCGTAATTAGAATAGCTTTCTATATCGCGCGAATCTATGATAAGCTCATCATTTTTCGACGATTTCGGTTCTATATACAGAAGGGTATAATCATTATTTATATCGGAATATATAAACTCAACGTAGTATCCGACAAGCTCACTGGCTCTCGTCGCGCCCGCGAGGTAATTGACGCCGTTAATTCTAACGGAACCGATCCCGGCGGCGCCGCCGCTTATTGCCGCGTCGTTGCTTGCCTCAACATATCCGTTTACAATAATATCGCCTTTATAGTACTCCGTAAGAAGATTTTTATTATAGTCGCGTACTATCTTTCCGCTTCCGTCCTTCATATACAAATCCACGTCAAGCGCGCTGCAGATAAGCTCCGCCGTCATTGCTCTTGTAAGATCCGCATCTATCGGCACAGCGCCCGATACCTTTATATCCTCGGCGTTTGCCACCGACATATAACCGTTGGGATAACCGCCGTCAGCCTCCGCCATAAGCGCGTAACCCATAGTGCTCATAAGCATTTTGACCGCCTGCGCGTACGTTACGTGATCCTCCGGCCCGAATAAGCCGTCACCGTAGCCGTTACATATTCCCATACTCGTAGCAAGGGCAATTGTATCCTTTGCGAAATGCGTATCCGGCACGTCGGTATACTCACTCGCGCCCGCCGTTATCTTATCCATTTTCAGCAGCCGCATAAGCATTGTCAAAAATTCCGCGCGCGTTACGGGATTATCCGGCCCGAATGAACCGTCAGGATAACCGTTTACCACACCCAAAGACATAAGCTTGTCTATGTCCTTATAATCTCTGTTTACTATATCCTCGGGGATCGTGTTGCCGGAATATGAAATAACCTTATCCGGCTCGACCGCCTCGCCCGAAGATTCCGCGCTCGGCTTTTGCACAGACTCATTGGCGAAAAATACATTATCCACATAGAATGATTTTCCTATACCGTCGTCATCCGTCTCGATATTAAAATTGAGTGTTTTCAGGTTTCCCGTATAGTCGGCCTTCCATGAGCCCTCGAGAAGCGTCCACGAATTGCTGTTCACCTTTGCGGTAGCCATCTGCGGATAATCCGTTTTTGTATCGTCCGTAAGCTCAAGGCTCATTTTGACGGTGAAGCTTGCTCCCTCGTCGGCCGCCTTTACATACATTTGCCCGTAATATGTTTCGTCGAGCTTAACGCTGCTCGCAACATTCAAGCTTGCGCCTTCCCAGCCGTTTGAGCCTCTGCCGCTTACAAGAAGGCTCTTCGTTCCGCTGTACGCCGCATCGCTCGACACGCTTAAGGTTACCTGTCCGCGTGCGCTGAACGACGCGTCGCCGCCCTCAAAATCATTATTTATAATAGGCTCTTCCGCCGCCAGCACCGGCAATGCGCTTACGCACATCACCAATGCGAGCAATGTTGAAAAAATCCTTTTCATATTAACCTCCTTATTACAGCAGAGTGCTTATGACTCTGTATATCATAACCGCGGCCTGCGCTCTTGTCGTCGTTGCCGTCGGAGCGAAGCTTCCGTCTTCCATTCCGTTAATTACTCCCGCTCCCGAAAGCGCGGTAACCGCCTCCGCGGCATACGACGCGATATCGGAGCTGTCCGTAAAGAATGTGTCGCCCGCGTTAAGCGACTTGCCGGCGTGGTTAAGCGCTCTGTAAATGATCACGGCCGCGTCCTGACGCGTAATATTCGCCGACGGCGCAAATTCCGTATCGGATATTCCCGTTACGATTCCGGCCTTAACAGCCGCGCTTATTACGTCATACGACCATCTGCCGCTGTCAACATCCGCAAAGCTCGATGAAGCGTCCCCGGTCGGTATATTAAACGCCGAAACGATGATTTTTACAAATTCCTCACGGGTTATGCTTCCGCCCGGATTGAACGTTCCGTCTCCGTAGCCGTTGATTATTCCACGACCCGACAGATCGTATACCGCGCCCTGCGCCCATTCATATCCGGCAAGATCCGTAAACTGCGTTCCTGTTGTCTGATTCGGTACGGTATTCTGCGGTACACCGAGTCCCAGGTTCGAGCCTGACATTCCGCTCGAGTTGTTTGAGAAATTCGGATAGTATCCGCCGCCTCCGCCGCCGGAGCCGCCGAAGCCGCCCGAAGAACCGGAAGAGCCGGTATTCGAATTCGCGTAGGCTATCGCCGCATTTATAAGCGACGCGAGCGAACTTATTGTTATATCGTTAGCCGTAATATGACTGTTTATATATTTCGCCGCATTTGCGCTCAAACCGCTTACATTAGCGCCCGTACCGTCAAACAATACCGCATTTTCTCTCAAAATGCTCTGAATGTTGGTATAATTTCCGGCATTCATGAGCCGTGTATTTAACACCGCGCCGCTAAACGCGTTTTTGAAGCTGTCCGCATCCGACGGATTTTGTGACGCTGTTTTTGACTTCACACTCTCACGCTGAAGCGGAGGCAATGCGGTATACTGACTATACACAGACGTGCCCCTGAGTCCAAGCTCTTCGGCTGAATCGTCAAGCATCTTTGTCCAATCGCTTTCGGGAACCGACGCCGCCGCCTGAATCGTTACGAGCGAGTCAAACAGCGCTGCCGCCTGCGCTCTTGTCTTATTCGCCAGCTGCGCCGCGAAACCCGTGCATACAGCCGCCTGCGCGGAAGAGGAAAGAGCGTCATATTGAGCGAAATTACCCGCTCCGAGCGCTATTCTGTTATCATTATCCCTTAAAAGATCGCCTACAGCCTGACCGGAAACGGCTTTATTCTTAAACGCCTCAAAATCGCTTGCCGAAGCATAAGCAAATTTTGTCGAAACGCCCGTATCGGTCATTGCCACAGTGTACTCACCCTTCGCGGGAGCCGCGCATTTTACGGAGTATTTTCCGTCCGCGCCGATATGTACATATTCAGCCGATACCGGTGTGCCCGACGCGTTCTTGATAAATATTATCTCATCGTTGTAAGCGGCCTCGGGGATCGTACCCT
>CANQYQ010000160.1 GCA_947628155.1 uncultured Clostridia bacterium | reverse complement strand
TACGGCGGGATGTATGCATCCCGCCCTACAAGCGGCGGCGGGGGATCATTCCGCCGTTTCCGCGCCGGCGGTATCCGTATCAGCCGATGCGGTGTCATCGGGCTGTACGTCGTCGGGTTCTGCGATGGCTTCGCCGCTGTCCGCATTGTCGTCCGTGATTGCCGTATCGTCCGCTATGTCGGACTGCTCCGCATCATCGGCATTTTCGCCGCTATCTTCCTGCGCGTCGAGTATATACCCGCGCTCGACTGTGCCGTCGTCGTCATAATGCACGATCACGGTCGAGCCGTCGTCAAGCGTGTACGTGTCCTTCGAGTCGTTCGCCGCCGCCTCGTCGGGCGCGCCCATCGCGTCATATACATCGGAGCGGTCTTCGCCGGTATTGACCTCCGGTTCGGAATATTCCGACTCGTTATAGCTGTAATCGTAATCACGGCTGCCGCCGGGATAATCACGGCTGTCGCCGGAATAATCGCGGGTATTGTCATTATCCGTGTCAAGTGCCGGGCGTGTTTCCGTATCGGATCCATCGCTCTTTGCCGTATCGGGCGCGGCGGTATCGGCGTCCGTGTCGGGATAATTATCCGCGCGGTTCGGCTCGGGCGCCGTCGTGGCCGCCGGAACAGGGATCACGTCGGAAACCGCAGTGATCGGGTCGGGCGTTTTGGCGATGTCGGTCTTATTTTCAACCGCCTTTGTAACCGCGTCCGTAAGACACATACACGATATGCCCGCGCACACGAATACCGCGATAATCGCCCAGACGGGTTTTTTCTTCTTCCACGCGACAAGGCGCTTTACGCGGCGCGTGACCTCGTATTTACCGTTATGGAGCGAGGTCGTGCCGGGTATGAATTTGCTTTTCGCCATGGACGAATGCACAAGCGCCGTGGCGTAGCATTTTTTGCTGTCAGTGCGCTTTATTACGCGGTCGTCGCAAAGCATTTCGATATCCGTTCTGAATATGCGGAACGCGTACCAGATAAGCGGGTTGAACCAGTTTAAGCATACGATAATTATCGAGATCCACAGCTTTACGCAGTCCTTGTTTTTAAAGTGGCACAGCTCGTGGAGCATAATCTGTTTAAGCTCGTCGGGCGAGAAGTTTTCCGGTATTACGACGGTTTTTCCGGTCGTTTCCGCGATCGTGCCGTAACGGAGCGTGATTATTTGCGTAATTCCAAGCTCCGCCTTTAGATCCGCGAGGATCTTAAGCGCGGCTGTGTCCTCAACAAGCCTCATGCGCCGCAATTCGACGCGGTGGCGGATATATACGGACATGTACCACGCGAGCAAAATAACGCAGCCGGAAAACCATACAAGCGCTATAAGGTTTTTCGCGTTAAAGCCGCCGGATATGACGGCCGCTCCGACAGCGCCGGCCGTGTCCGCCGCGCCGTCGGCTATGGGCGATAAGTAATTATAAATGCTCGTATCGGCCCGAATTTGTATATTAAACAGGCAGAACGCGCATTGCACCGCCAATATAAGCCATATCGCGCTGTGCATTGACGCGGACAGCTTATACCGGAACGCCGCCTTTATTCCGAGAATGACCGCGGTCAATATGCTCATTCTCAGAAGCAGCGATATGAAGATCGAGTATAATATGCCGTTTATTGCCATGGTACTAATCCTCCATTTTATCTATAAGATTAAGAAGCTCCTTCGCGTCGTCGTCGGATAGGTTCGAGTCCTTGACGAGGTTCGTGACCATCATTTTTACCGACCCGTTATATATGCGGTCGAGGAAGCTCTGCGTCTCCTGCATACGGCATTCCTCCGCGCTTACAGCCGCTGTAAAACGCTTGCCCTCGGGCGAGTCCTCCGCGCGGACAACGTCCTTCTTCACCAGTCGGTTCACCAGCGTCTTAATAGTCGAATAGCTCCAGCCGGTGTATTCCATAGCCTTTCTGACCGCTCCTATGGTACTTCCCGGGTTTTCCCATATGAACTCCAGAACCTTCCATTCGGATTTTGCAATATCCTTACCCATTGTAATTCTCCTTTCAATATTCAGTGACATATGTAACCTTAACTATAGTTTACAACGGTAACCACCGTTTGTCAAGGGATTTTTTAAAAATTTTTTGGGAAATTTATAAAAAAGACTTGATTTTAAGGGGGGGGGGGCGTATAATGAGTATATGGACGGGAAAAGTCCGAAAAAATTAATTATATAGGAGGAAGAAAAAATGAAAGTTAAGAAATTTTTAACGGCCGTGCTTGCTATGGCTTTGGCGGCGACATCGGCGGCGATCCCAGTATTCGCGGATGAGGCTGACGAGACAGCGCCGGAGGCGGTTGAGACGGTTGAAGCGCCGGAGGAAATTGCGGACGATGCGATTGAATTGACGGACGATCCGGTATGGAACGGCAAAGGAGATGAAGCAAGTCCGTATGAAATCGCAGACGAAGAGGATTTCATAGCTCTGGCAAGTAACGATACAGCGGACAAGTTCTTTAAGCTCACGAACGATATTACATTGACCGCGCCGTGGATTACCAAGATTGATTTCAATGGTACGCTTGACGGCGCAAAAGACGAGAACACAAATTATGAAATTACCGGAATTAGTATTGACGATACAGCAAGTGCTAACAGGGCGCTGTTTTCCACAAATTCCGGTACGATAAAAAATATCACAATTAGAGGCTCTATTACAGCGAGAAGAGCTGCCGGACTTGTTTATGAAAATAAAAACGGCGGCAAAATCGAGAATTGCGTTAACTATTGTGAGGTAAGGGCGACCAATAAATATGAAGCATACGCAAGCGGAGTTAATGAAGGAGCCGGAGGCATAGTCGAGAAAAATAGCGGTGGAAGCATAAGTAAATGCTTTAACTACGGCAATATTTTTACAAATATAGATGGCGGCGGTATTGCAGCGTTAAATAACGGCACAATAACTGAATCGGAAAATTATGGCAGTATTTCGCCGATTGAGCCGGATTGCAAATATCTTACATTGGGCGGTATTGCCGGAAGAAACGGCGGGGGGCAGTTCCCGGGCGGAACAATAACAAACTGCAAGAATTACGGCGATATTGAAGCCATCTCAACCAATTGGCATCCCGGTATCACTATAGGCGGCATCGCCGGAAATTTTGTCGGAACGTCAACAATAGACAGATGCTTAAATGCGGGCAGTCTTACAACAACGGATTCATCGTCAGATACGGGCGGTATAGTAGGACATATGGTTGATAACGGCCAAAAAATTACTTTAACCAACAACGCAAATGCGGGAAAGGTTACAGCCGCCGAGGATACATACTATGGAGCAATTATCGGATGCGCGCCGATCCCGGAAGATTGGACAAATGGTAAAATTACTATAACCAACAATACATATCTGAGCAATACATCGGATTTGCCATATCATTACAGCCCGAGAAGCACGTTTGCTGTTGAAGCTCCCACTGAGGAACAGCTTCAAGCGGAAATGGAGAACTTGAAGCCTGTATCGTTTGATGACATGGATGAGGCAGTGGGATTTGAGCCGGCTGAAAAGGTTGAGGTTAAGCTTGTCGGCGGCGCAGGCGGCGTATATGATATAGTTCTTAGCGGCGTGGGCGGAACGAAGATAAACCGCTTTATGTCGGCGGAGCTGAATTTTAACTTTGCGCAGACGGAGGGGTCTGTCGGCTTTGAGGTTGTTCCGAACGAGGATCTGCATATCAATATGATAAGGCCTGAAAACCCGGCCGAGGACGGAGTAAGCGGCGTTTATGAATTTAACCTTGACGGCAGCAAAAATGAAGCTGAAGAAGGTGAGGAAGCATCGTATAACGCGGATATTACCAACCTCAGCATAACGCTCGGCAAAATCGTGCTTACGGGTCACGGTAAGGGTACGATTACCGTAGAAGAAACCGGAAGCATTGTAAACACCGCCGAGGCGGAGGATAATATCGTGGATCATTATACCGCCGAGGACACGGCTGACCCAACGCTTATTCTGCCGACCGAGGTACCCGTAGAGGTTTCGCTTGAAATGGGCGACCTCTGGGTATACGTACTGTTCCCCAATAATATAGACATAACAAGCCCATTTGATTACAATAAAATGAATGTGAAAATAGACAGCGAAGTATTTGGCGGAGAATCGATTTCTGTAGATTTGGGATATTATGAAGAGAGATATAATAAGTATTATGGTAAAATGGACATACCTGAAACGCTCTCAGATGCAGGACTGGCTAAACTCGGACTAAATCCTAGCAGCACGAAGAACCAAAGTATTCCCGGCAGCACCGAAGGATATCCGTGTTATTATTTCAGCGTTAAAGTACCGGCTAACTTCTCATATACGCTTACGTTCTCAGGCGAGGGATATAGGACATATACTATGGATACGATAGTATATCCGGGGTCCAATGCAACGAATACCGAGATGAGAGTATTTGTATGGAACAATGCGATGGATAAACCAGACACGCCCGTTGTAGTATATCATAATGGTGAGCATATATTCAAGACCGCGGCAAACGGCACGACCTTCCTCGCGGGAGATATCGATGATAACAAGAATATTGATTTGTACGACTTATCGGCGGCTGTGGCGTATTTCGGCAAGGACAATCTCTATACGGAGGATGTGGATAAGCACGAATTTGTAAGATACGACTTAAACCGCGACGGTCAGATCGATTCAAAGGATATCGCGATGGTACTCGTATCGTGGGGCAAATAATTATCCCGAAAGGGTTATTATACCAGCGCCGACGGGCGCGGCCAATAAAATTTTTTAAACGTTTTCATGTCCTTTCTGA
The DNA here is from genome assembly GCA_947628155.1 of uncultured Clostridia bacterium. Taxonomy (GTDB): domain Bacteria; phylum Bacillota; class Clostridia; order UBA1381; family UBA1381; genus 12844. The sequence continues at coordinate 710 of CANQYQ010000160.1, read as the reverse complement.
CAAAACAGGGGAAAACCGCCTTTCGGCGGTTTTTTCCTTTGAAAAAAAAGAGCCCGCGCGGGCTCTTTTTCAAGCTATTTTAAGCCGTTCTTTTTCTTCATCATCGCGCGAACCTTAAGGGGCAGGCCGAACAGGTTTATAAAGCCCTCGCTGTCCTTGTGACTGTAAAGCTCGTGGCTGTCGCCAAATGACGCGATATCCTCGTTATAGAGCGAATACGGCGATTTCGCGCCCGCGGGCGTGCAGTTGCCCTTGTAGAGCTTTAAGCGAACCTCGCCGGTAACGGTCTCGTCCATCTTATCGAACATCGCCGACATCGATTCCCGCAGAGGTGTGAACCACTTGCCGTCATATACAAGCTCGGAGAACTTTACGGCCGACTGACGCTTGAAGCTTTGCGTGTCGCGGTCAAGGCATAAGTATTCAAGCTCCTGTATCGCCGCGTAGAGGATCGTGCCGCCCGGTGTTTCATAAACGCCGCGCGATTTCATGCCGACAAGTCTGTCCTCGACTATATCCGCGATACCTACGCCGTGCTTGCCGCCCAATTCGTTGAGCTTCTCAACAAGCTCGCGCGGCTTCATCTTTTTGCCGCCGATCGATACCGGTTCGCCCTTTTCAAAGCCTATCGTAACATACTCCGGCTCGTCGGGAGCGGCCTCCGGGTAAGCGCCGAGCTTTAACAGATTCGCGAACTGCGGTTCGTTCGC